>JAEULH010000015.1 GCA_016793925.1 Rhodospirillales bacterium
GCCGGCGGTGATGACGACGGCGGCTTTGGTTCCGCGCGCGGCAAGATCGGCGACGAGGCGGGGCACCGTCGGCGGCGGCGTGGCGATGACCGCGAGATCGGGCGCCATCGGCAACGCGGCGACGTTGGGGTAGGTCAGCACTCCCTCGATGGCCCGGTGATTCGGGTTGACCGGCATTACCGGGCCCTGGAAGCCCGAGTGGAACAGGTTGCCGGCCACGACGGCGCCGATCGAGCCGGGGCGTTTGCTCGCGCCGATCAGGGCGACGGATGACGGGTTGAACAGGTGGTCGAGGTTGCGGACGCTCACGGCGGAAAGATTTCCGATGCTTCGTTTATTGTGCAGGTGCACAGTAAACCACCATCGGCGGCCCAAAGAAAGGTATCAACCGTACATTTTGGCACTGTGGGCCAAAAAATAACCCCAAACGAGGCACATTAACCTTGCGGGCCGGGCCGGAGTCGCTGCGCTTAGACTCTTGTGGGTACCGCGGCAAGCCCATGGTATTTGCCGCAGCGGCACGAGCGGACTGGCCGTGGACGACAGGCCTTGCCCGACGCGGCCCGCCGCCTAGCCCGTTGTGCCGGCTGGCGTAAGCATCTATAACGCCGGCGATGAGCCGCTGGATGCCTGATGCTGCTCGCCGATCGCGGGGGCGGCGCGGAGGGGGCGGCCGGACCTGATGATCGGACAGATGGCGATGGATTACGCCGCCGCGCGTCGCACGATGGTCGAAAACCAGATTCGGACGAACCGGATCCGCGACCCGCTGGTCGTCGAGGCCATGAGCAACCTCCCCCGCGAGCTGTTCCTGCCGGACAGATTGCACGGCATCGCTTATGCGGACGAAGATATTCCCCTCGGCAACGGACGCTTTCTGATCGAGCCGCTGGTTGCCGCGCTGCTCCTGCAGACGGCGGAGATTCGCAGCGACGACGTCGTCTTGACGGTCGGCTGCGCAACCGGCTACCTGGCGGCGCTGGCCGCCGCCATCGCCAGCGCCGTCGTTGCCCTCGAAGAGGAAGCCGAGCAGGCGGCGCAGGCGAGCCGCGTTCTCGCCGATCTTGGCTTGAACACCGTTGCCGTCGTCGAGGGGCCGCTCAACCAGGGGTACGCGAAACAGGCGCCATACGACGTCATTCTCTTCGCCGGCGCCATCGCCTCCGTTCCGGACGCCGTCGCCCAGCAGCTCGCCAACCACGGGCGCATGGTCGCGATCATGCGCGACAGCGGCCGGGGCCTGGGGCGCGGCGCGGTGTTTCTCAGAACGTCGGGGGCCCTCTCGCGACGCGACGCCTTCGACGCGGGGACGCCGTTTCTTCCCGGCTTCGAGCCGCAGGAAACCTTTACCTTTTGAGACGCCGCGTGATCTACGGCGATTGCAATCCCGCTCGTCTCATCTTCGCCGCCCGGCGGAGGCCGAAGCCGGTTCGCAAAGCGTTGGCGGATGGCGCAGGACGGGCAGCGAGGGGACGAAAAACCGAGACGCCTTGATGCGCAATTGGCTTGTCGCCTTCTTGGTCCTTTCGCTCGCAGCCCCGCTGTGGGCGCGTCCCGCGGCGGCGCAGACGCTTGAAGAGGCGCTGGCGGCGGCGTACGCCTTGAACCCGCGGCTCGCTGCGGAGCGGGCGCGGCTGCGGGCGACCGACGAGGAGGTGCCGCAGGCGCTGTCCAACTGGCGGCCGACGGTCGAGGCGTTCGGGGTGGTCGGCAAGCGTTGGCTTGACGGCAACAACCATACCGTTTTCGGGGCCGAGAACCAGGACCTGCTGCCGCGCAACTACGGCGCGCAGATCACGCAGCCGCTCTTTCGCGGTGGCCAGACCATCGCCCAGACCCGCGCCGCCGAAAACTCGGTCCGGGCCGGTCGCGCCCAGCTCGACTCGATCGAACAGCAGGTGCTGCTCAACGCCGTCACCGCGTACATGGATGTCTATCGCGATCAGGCGGTGCTTGATCTGCAGATTCGCAACGAGCAACGCCTCGCCCGTCAGCTCGAAGCCACCCGTGATCGGTTTCAGGTCGGCGAAGTCACCCGCACCGACGTGTTCCAGGCCGAGGCTCGTTTAGCCGGCGCGACCGCCGCGCGGGTCGGCGCCGAAGGAGCGCTTGAACGATCCCGGGCGACATACCGCAACGTTGTCGGCCAAGTGCCGGGCCTGCTCGCGCAGCCCAGCATTCCGCGGGATCTGCCCAATACCCTCGATCAGGCCGTCACGACGGCAAAACGGCAAAATCCGGATATTCTTTCCGCCGAGTTCGTCGAACGGTCGTCGCTCGACACCGTCGATCAGGTTCGCGGCGAGCTGCTGCCCTCGATGAACCTTCAGGGCACGGCCCAGCGCGATCACGAAGCAACCTTCGAAGGCGCCAGGACCGACGAACTCGCGGCCCTGATCAATATCAACGTCCCCCTCTATGAGTCCGGTGCTGTGTACTCGCGGCTGCGCCAGTCGAAGCAGAACGTCGTCGAAAACCGCAAGCTGCTCGACCAGACCCGGCAGGACGCCGTGGAGGCAGCCACCAGCGCCTGGAACAATCTGCAGACGGCGCGAGCGGCGTTGACCTCCTTCCGCAAGGCCGTTCAGGCGAACGATGTCGCCCTTGAAGGCGTTCAGCGCGAAGCGGAGGTGGGCGCCCGAACCGTTCTCGACGTGCTCGACGCCGAACAGGAACTGGTCGATTCGCAGGTCAATCTGGTCCGGGCCCAGCGCGACGAGATCGTCGCGACGTTTACGTTGAAAACGGCGATCGGCGAGTTGAACGCGCGCGCGTTGGCGCTGCCGGTGGAATACTATGATCCGACCGTGCACTACGACGAGGTCCGCAATCGTTGGTTCGGCAGCGACAGCGTCGGCGGCGTCAACGACTCGTTCCCGCTCAACCGCTAGGATGCCAGGTTTCTGCGGCGACCGCCCGCCGCCGCCGTTATGAGCAAACGGTGGCGCGCGATCGATGTTTTCGCTAGTCTGCAACGCTTGGCAAACTGCAGTCGAACCATCAGCCCATGAGCGACGTCGACGACTTCAAGTCTCCAGCGACGCAAGAGCCGTCGATGGAGGATATCCTTTCGTCAATCCGCCGGATCCTTGCCGAGGACGGGGAGGGTGTTGACGCCGCGGCCGGCGCCGCCGGTTCCGTCGCCTCTGCGCCGGCTTCTCGGCCGGTCGCTGCGATCGCCGAGGCATCGCCGGATGCACGCCCCGGCGACGGCGCTCGCCGGCGTCCGGGCGCGCGGCGCGGAAGTGCGCTGGAAGACATCGCGCTGTCCGAGAGCGGAGAGGATGCGGCGCAGCCCGGGCGCAGCAACGTATTTCACCTGACCCCCGACATGCGCTTGCCGCCCGAACGGCAGGTGCTGTCGCAGACGGCCTCGACGGCCTCCTCCGACGTCCTCTCGCAGTTGGCCAAGGCAATTCTCGATCGTCGAGATATCGGGGTCGGCGGCCGCGACATGACCATCGAGGGCCTGGTCCGCGAGATGTTGCGGCCGCTGCTCAGGGAATGGCTGGATCGCAATCTCCCGTACCTGATCGAGCGCCTGGTCAAGAAAGAGATCGATCTGATGGTCAACCGGGCGGAACGCCTGGACGAGTGACCGAGGGTCGAGCGGGGCATTGACCGTCTGACGCGACAGCCGCTAACAAGGCCTTCCTGATCCGTATATCGCGACAGCGTGCGGTCCGCCGTGCGCCGGAGAGCCATGCTCGAAACGACATACAAGCCCGCCGACATCGAGGCGAAGTGGTACGAGACGTGGGAACGCGCCGGCGCCTTCGCCTGCGGCCGACGCAGCGGCAATGCGGCCCGCACGGACGGCGCGCCGTTCACCATCGTCATTCCGCCGCCGAACGTCACCGGCAGCCTGCACATGGGCCATGCCCTGAACAACACGCTGCAGGACATCCTCGTTCGCCAGGCGCGGATGACAGGCCACGACGTCCTCTGGCAGCCGGGCACCGACCACGCCGGGATCGCGACCCAGATGGTCGTTGAACGACAACTCGACGCCGAGGGTCAAAGCCGGCACAGCCTCGGCCGAGCCGCCTTCATCGACCGGGTGTGGACCTGGAAGGCGCAGTCCGGCGACACCATCATCGCGCAACTGCGACGTCTCGGCGCCTCCTGCGACTGGTCGCGGACGCGCTTTACGATGGACGACGGGCTGTCCGCCGCCGTCCGCCGGGTCTTCGTCACGCTCTACCGGGAGGGCCTGATCTACCGCGACAAGCGTCTGGTCAACTGGGATCCGCTGCTGCAGACCGCGATCAGCGACCTCGAGGTCGAACAGCGCGAGGAACCCGGCAAACTCTGGACCTTCCGCTATCCGCTGGAGGAGCAGCCCGATCGCTTCGTCTGCGTCGCGACCACGCGGCCCGAGACCATGCTCGGCGATACCGCGGTCGCGGTCCACCCCGACGACGAGCGCTACGCCGGGCTCGTCGGCCGGCGCTGCATCCTGCCGATCGTCGGTCGGCCGATCCCGATTGTCGCCGACAGCCACGCCGATCCGGAGAAAGGCACCGGCGCGGTCAAGATCACGCCGGCGCACGACTTCAACGACTTCGAGGTCGGCCGTCGGCACGGCCTGGCGATGATCAACGTCCTCGACGCCCGGGCGTGCATGAACGAGAACGCGCCCGAACGCTTCCGCGGCCTCGACCGCTACGAGGCGCGCGACGCCATTGTCGCCGAATTGCGGGCGCTCGGTCTGCTCGAGCGGGTCGAGGACCACGCCATGGCCCTGCCCTACGGCGACCGCTCCGGCGTCGTGGTCGAGCCGTGGCTGATGGATCAGTGGTTCGTCGACGCCGGGACCTTGGCCGGGCCTGCGATCGAGGCGGTAGAGGACGGTCGGACCCGGTTCGTCCCCGAGCAGTGGACCAGGACCTACTACGAGTGGATGCGCAACATCCAGCCGTGGTGCATTTCCCGGCAAATCTGGTGGGGCCATCAGATCCCCGCGTGGTATGGGCCGGACGGCGCCATCTTCGTCGCCGAGACCGAGGCCGAAGCCATGGCAGCGGCTGTCGAGACCTACGGGAAGGCCGTCGATCTGCGCCGCGACGAGGACGTCCTCGACACCTGGTTTTCGTCGGCGCTGTGGCCGTTCTCGACGCTGGGCTGGCCCGAGCCGACGCCGGAGCTCGCGCGCTACTATCCGACCGACGTGCTCGTCACGGGCTTCGATATCATTTTCTTCTGGGTCGCGCGGATGATGATGATGGGCCTGCATTTCCTGGACGCGGCGCCCTTCCGCACCGTCTACATCCACGCCCTGGTCCGCGACGAGAAGGGCCAGAAGATGTCGAAGTCGAAGGGCAACGTCATCGATCCCCTCGACCTGATCGATCGCTACGGCGCCGATGCCCTTCGCTTCACCCTGACCGCGCTAGCGGTGCAGGGACGCGACGTCAAGATGTCGGAGAGCCGGGTCGAGGGCTATCGCAACTTCTGCACCAAGCTGTGGAACGCGGCGCGCTTCTGCCGGATGAACGACGCCGGGCCCATTGCCGGCTTCGACCCGGCGACGGCGTTGGAGCCGGTCAACCGCTGGCTTATCGCCAAGCTGGCACGGACGATCGAAGAGGTTACCGCCGCGCTGGCCGCCTACCGCTTCAACGACTATGCCAACGGCTTGTACCACTTCGTCTGGGCGACCTTCTGCGACTGGTACCTGGAGTTCGCAAAGCCGCTGCTGATGGGTGGAAGCGCCGCGGCGCAAAGCGAGACCCGCGCCGTCGCCGGCTGGGCCTTCGACCAGATCCTGTGCCTGCTCCATCCCGTCGTCCCCTTCGTCACCGAGGAGCTCTACGCACAGATGGCCGATCGCGGCGGCGCGGTGCTGGTCGACGAGGCCTGGCCAGTTGCGATCGGACTGCCGATCGACGCCAACGCAGAGGCCGAAATCGATGCCGCCGTCCGCCTGATCGCGACTGTTCGCACGATGCGGGTCGACAGCAACGTGCCGCCCGGCGCGCGGATCCCGCTGCTGCTGCGCCCGAACGACGGCGGCGCCATGGCCGTGCAGGTCGATCGCGACCGCGCACTGATCGAGAGCCTCGCCCGGGTCGAGAGCGTCCAGGTGCTGAGCGGCGAGCCGCCGAAGGGTTCGGTGCAAAGCGTCTGCGACGGGACGACGATCGTCCTGCCGCTGGCCGAGATCATCGACGTGGGCGCCGAGAAGGCTCGCCTCAAGCGGGAGCTTGGCCGCCTCGAAGACGAGATCGCGCGCCTGAACAGGAAGCTTGCCAATCCGGCGTTCCTCGCCAAGGCGCCTGCCGAGGTGATTGCGACCGATCGCGGCCGGCTCGAGGCCGCCGCCCAGGCCGTGACCAAGCTCGGCGAGGCGGCGCGACGGCTGGCGGAGCTGTGAAGGCCGGCGCGCGCAATTTGACCGGAACGCCCTCGATGACCAAGAAGATCGTCATCGCCATTGCGATGATCTGTGTCGCCGTCTGGATGGTCCTGCTCGTCAAGCTGCTCCTCGCCGGCTCCGCCGCCGGCGGCTAGGAGGGCAGAGCCCTAATTGCTCACTTTGCCTTCGAGTTTCTGCGCAAACGCGAGATGCTTCTCGAGGACCGGCAGCGTCTTGCGCGCGTACTCGACGACCTTCTTGTTCCTGCCGTCCTCGATCTGCTCGGAATAAAGGTCGATGTCCTTCTTGTGGTCCTTGACCGCGACTTCGACGAATTCCTCGTCGAACTTCTCGCCGGACAACTTGGCGAGCAGGTCATGGGTTTCCTTCGCGTCTTCGGTCGGCTTCGTCGGTGGGTCGATTTTCATGTCTTTCGCCAGCTCGACCGACTGCGCCTTGGCCTTCTGATGGTCATTGACCAGGGTCTTGCCGAGCTCCTGGACGCGCGGGTTTTTCGCCTTCTTCTCCGCCAGCTCGCCCATCTGAATCTCGGCGATGTTGCCGCGGATCGCGGTCTTGACGAAATCGGCGGGATCCTCAGCGGCGTTTGCCTGTACGCCGGACAGCGCCACAACGAGCCCGATGGCGCAAGCGGCGGCGATCATGGTTTTCATCAGCATGCCTCCTCGTTGACCCGGATTCTGTCGCGTTCTTCGTTGTCATGCTGAAACGGGGGGCGGACGACTTGGTTCCGGGTCTTGCCAAGCGGGTGGCCCGCCGTCCTCCGGGTCGTCAGCGTCCCGCCGGCGCCCGCAGATCAGAGAGCCGCGCCCGGGTGGTGATCATCTCAGGATCGACCTGCAGCGCGATCAGAGCGGGGCCAGCGCCGGCCAGCGCCCGCGCAAGTGCCGGCGCGAACGCGTCGGTGCGCGCGACGGTTTCTCCCGAAGCGCCGTAGGCGCTCGCCAGCGCAGCGTAGTCCGGGTTGGTCAGCGCCGTGGCGATGGTGCGTCCGGGGAACGCGCGCTCCTGGTGCGCGCGGATGGTGCCGTACATCCCGTTGTCGAAGACGAGCACGACGATGGCGAGGTTGCGAGCCATCGCGGTCGCCAGCTCCTGGCCGGTCATGCCGAAGCCGCCGTCGCCGACGCAGGCGACGACCGTGCGGTGCGGCATGGCGTGCTTGGCGGCGATCGCCGCGGGCACCGCGTAGCCCATCGCTCCGTTGCACGGGCCCAGCAGCCGCCGGCCGCCGCCGAAGCTGAGGAACCGCTGCGGCCAGCCGCTGAAGTTGCCGGCGTCGACGGTGACGATTGCGTCTTTAGGCAGCGCCGCATCGAGCACCGCCATGACTTCCCGCAGGTCGAGCCGGTCATGGCCGACGGCGCTGGCGCGATCGGCGAGATAATCGGCGCGCGCGGCGTTTGCCCAGTCCCGCCGGCGCTCGGCGTTCGTCGAAGCGAGCCTTTTGGCCGCGGCGGCGAAGGTCGCCGGCCCGGCCGTTATGGCCAGCGCGGTCGGGAAGACCCGGCCCGGTTCGGCCGCGTCCGGGTGGACGTGGACGAGATCGGGACCGTCGTCGCCTTCGCCCCGCACCATCGGCAGCAGGGTGTAGCCCTGGCTGGCGATCTCGCCCAGCCGGGTGCCGACGGCGATGAGCAGGTCCGCCGTTCCGACGCGGGAGACGAGGGCGGGGCTGGCGCCGATGCCGAGTTCGCCTATGAACAGCGGGTCGCGGTTGGGGAAGATGTCGTGGCGGCGGAAGGTGCAGGCGACCGGCAGACCGTTTCTCGTCGCGAAGGCGTGGATGTCGGCGCGGGCCTGCTCCGTCCAGCCGCCGCCGCCGACGACCAGCAGCGGTCGGCCGGCCTCGTCGAGACGACGGCGCAATCGCTCCATCAGGCCTTCGTCGATTCGGGTGTCAGGCTCGGCTTCTCCGCTTGGCCGCGCCTCGATGTCGGCCACCGCGGTCGTCGCGGCGAGCAGATCCTCCGGCAGGGCAAGGACCACCGGTCCGGGGCGCCCGGCGCAAGCGTCGCGAACTGCGTCCGCGAGCATCGCCGGCAGCCGGGTCGCCTCGGTTGCCTGAGCGGCACGCTTCGCCAGCGGCGCGAACATCCGCGCCAGATCGACCTCCTGGAACGCCTCGCGGCCAAGAAAGGCGCGCCTCACCTGGCCGATCAGGAGCAGCATGGGCGTCGCGTCCTGGAACGCCGTATGTACCCCGATGGCCGCGTTGCAGGCGCCGGGGCCGCGGGTGACGAGGCAGACGGCGGGGCGCCCGGTGAGTTTCCCGTAGGCCTCCGTCATCATCGCCGCGCCGTGCTCGTGGCGGCAGGCGATGACCGCGATCTCGGGCGCGTCGTAAAGCGCATCGAGGATCGGCAGGAAGCTCTCGCCGGGGACGCAGAAAACCGTATCGATGCCGTGGCTGCGGAGCGCGTCGACCACCACCTGCCCGCCGGTTCGGCCTGTTGGCTCTTTTTGCCCGAT
>JAEULH010000049.1 GCA_016793925.1 Rhodospirillales bacterium
CCAGGACATCATCGCCAATCCGCTCATCGCCGACATCGCCGCCGGCGCGTTCATCTTCATCGCCGCGCTCATCCTCCTGTCGCTCGTCACCCGGCTGATGACCACAAGGGTGCGCGGCAGCGCCCTGAATGCGCTGGATCGCTCGCTCGGCTTCCTGTTCGGCCTCGTCCGCGGCGCGGTGCTGGTCTGCCTCGCCTACATCGCGCTGCAGTGGATGATGCCGCCCGGCCGCCAGCCGGCGTGGCTGGCCGAGGCGCGGACGCTGCCCCTGGTCGCGAGCGGCGCCGATGTCCTGCGCGGCCTGGTGCCCGACGACGCACGCGAACGAACGGCCGAGACCGCGGACGTGACGCGCGATCGTGCACGCCAAGTGCTTGAATCGAACGAGATGATGCGCGACATCTTGAATCCGCAGCCGAAAGGTCCGCCGGTCGGCTCCAGCCCGCCGGCCGAGGGTTATGGCGATCGGGAGCGCAAAGAGCTGGAACGTCTTCTTCAAACGAACCGCTGACTGGGCTGAAGAGCATGGCAGGCTTACCTTGGCGCCAACCGGACCAACGGGACAGCGATGCTCTGGAGCCTCCGCTCGCCGATCCGGACATCCGTGGACCGTTCGCCGAGGTGTCCGAGGCCGATGACGACCATTTCCACGACGAGTGCGGCGTGTTCGGGATCTGGGGACATGGCGACGCCGCGGCGGCGACCGCGCTCGGCCTCCACGCCCTGCAGCACCGCGGTCAGGAAGCCGCCGGCATCGTCAGCTACGACGGCGAACATTTCCACAGCCACAAAGCGCTCGGCCTCGTCGGCGACAACTTCGGCAGCAGCAGCGTCATCCGCACCCTGCCAGGCTCGGTCGCCGTCGGCCACGTGCGCTACTCGACCACCGGCGGCACCGTCGTTCGCAACATTCAGCCGCTCTTCGCCGATTTCGAATTCGGCGGCATGACCCTCGCCCACAACGGCAACCTCACCAACGCGCTGGCGCTGCGCAAGGCGCTGGTCCGACGCGGCGCGATTTTCCATTCGACCACGGACACCGAGACGATCATTCACCTCGTCGCGACCAGCCATTATTCGACGGTCGTCGACCGGCTGATCGACGCCATGCGCCAACTCGACGGCACCTACTCGCTCGTCGCCATCACCCGGCGCAAGCTCATCGGCATGCGCGATCCGTACGGCGTCCGCCCGCTGGTTCTGGGGCGACTTGCCGGAGCCTACATCCTGGCGTCGGAGACCTGCGCGCTGGACATCATCGGCGCCCAGTTCGTCCGCGACATCGAGCCGGGCGAGATCGTCATCATCGACGATCAGGGCATCCGCAGCGTCAAGCCGTTCGCCCGCGTGCCACGGCGGTTCTGTATCTTCGAGTACATCTATTTCGCCCGCCCCGACAGCACCATCGACGGGCGCAACGTCTACGATATCCGCAGGCGGATCGGCGCCGAACTCGCCCGTGAGAATGGCGTCCCCGCCGATATCGTCGTTCCCGTGCCGGATTCCGGCGTTCCCGCGGCGATCGGCTATGCGCACGAGTCGGGGATCCCGTTCGAGCTCGGGATCATCCGCAACCACTATGTCGGCCGCACCTTTATCGAGCCGTCGCAGAAGATCCGCCTGCTCGGGGTTCGCCTCAAGCACAACGCCAACGCCGCCCGCCTCAAGGACAAGCGGGTGATCCTCGTCGACGACTCGATCGTGCGCGGGACAACGTCGGTCAAGATCGTCGAGATGGTCCGCAACGCCGGCGCGCGCGAGGTGCATCTGCGGATTTCGAGCCCGCCGACGACGCATCCGTGCTTCTACGGCATCGATACGCCCGACCGCGAGGAGCTTCTCGCCGCGACCCGCAGCATCGAGCAGATGGCGAGCTTCATCGGCGTCGACTCGCTGGCCTACGTCTCGATCGACGGGCTCTACCGCGCCGTCGGCGAGGGCGGCCGGGACCCGACCAGGCCGCAGTTCTGCGACTCCTGCTTTACCGGCGACTATCCGATCCGGTTGACCGACCAGATCGACGCCGAGCCGGCCGAGCGCCAGCTTTCGCTTCTCGAGGAGAGCCCGTGACCACCGCCGGCAACGAAGGCGGCGGCGCGGAAACAGCGACAGGAAACGTCGCCGCCCCCTCCCCCCGTCGCGCCGGCCGCCTTGCCGGCCGGGTCGCCCTGATCACCGGCGCCACCCGCGGGATCGGCCGGGCGCTGGCGGAGCGTTTCGCCGCAGAGGGCGCCGAGTTGATCCTGGTGGGGCGGACGCAAGGCGCGCTGGAGGAGGTCGACGATGCGGTTCGCGCCCACGGCGCCGGCGCCAGCCTTGTTCCGGCCGATCTCAAGGATGCGACGGTCATCGACCGCATGGGCGCGGCCGTCTTCGCTCGATGGGGACGGCTCGACATCCTCGTCGGCAACGCCGGCGTTCTCGGCACGCTGACCCCCGTCGCGCACATCGATCCGGCGGTCTGGGACGAGGTGCTTGCCACCAACCTCACCGCGAACTTCCGCCTGCTCCGCTCGTTCGACCCGCTGCTGCGAGCCTCGGACGCCGGCCGCGCGATCTTCGTCACCTCCGGCGTCAGCGCCGGACGGGCCTACTGGGGCACCTACGCCGTCAGCAAGGGCGGCCTGGAGACGCTGGTGCGAACCTACGCGCAGGAGGTCGCCAAGACCCGCGTCCGGGTCAACCTGGTCAACCCGGGCGCGACCCGCACCCGGATGCGCGCCGCCGCCTTTCCCGGCGAGGATCCGCAAACGCTGAAGGCGCCCGAGGCGGTGACCGAGACCTTCGTCACGCTCGCCTGTCCCGACGAGGAGCGAAACGGCGAGACGATTACCCTCTAATTGGTCACCGGCGCGGCGAAAATGCCAGGCGCTCATGCATATTCTACCATCGCCAACGGACAAATTCCCCGTATACTGTTGCACTGCAGCAAGCACATGGCCGCACGGTCAGGTTTGCAGCGAGGGACAACTGCCGGGCGGTCATGGCATTCCTAAGCGAACTCGGTGAACTGATCCACGAAGAGCATTTCCGTATGCTCGTCATGATCTGCGAAGTGGAAAACCGGGTTAAAGGTGCAGACGCTGCCCCACCCGTCGATCCTGCCGACGCCGACGACCGCGCCTTGCTGATCAAGCTCGTCGACGGCCTCGACGGGTTGCTCGTGCACAACGCCTTCGAGGAAGCGGTTCTCTTCCCGGCGGTCGCGGAGGCCGGCGATGAAGCCTACATCGGGCTGATCGCGGAGGAGCATTTCGTCATTGAGCCGTTGGCGAGCCGCCTGCGCGACCTCGCCGCCGAAACGCTGGAACGCGGCCCTTCATTCGCCCGCTGGACGGCCTTCCGCGACGCAGCGATCGAGATGGCGGCCAACCTGATCCTCCACCTCGAGAGCGAGGAAGTCACCATCGTCCAGAAGCTGCGGGTGCTGATCGATCCGCAACTCGATCACGAACTGGCGCAGCGCTACCGGCGCGAGCGAAGCCGCGGCACGCTCAGGCCGAGCCCTCAGGTCCAGTATCACGCCCACGGCTGACGTCGAGCGCGGTGCAGCCCCGTAACGGGGTGAATGCAACGGCTTTCCTCTGGGACCCGCATCGCCACCCGCTGTCATCAGCGAGCTGTTTCGCGATAGCTCCAGCTTTCTGGAGCGTCTTGGCATCCCCTCATCCACAGGCAGGCATCAAGATTTTGGGCCGATTGGACTGGCCTGTACGAAGTGACAACGGGTGCAGTTGCAGCATGCGTTCAGAACCAGCCGGCTTCCTCAACGCTCTGCAGTTGAGCCAGTCGATGCACTTCATGTCATGGCGTCAAGCACGCAGCTCGCCCCGGGACAAGACCGGGGCGAGGCGTGGTCGATGCGGGAGGATCTACAGGGCCCGCATAAAGGCAACCAGATCCTTCTTCTCGCCTGCGTTCAATTGAGTCCCCAGGATCAGGTTGAAAAACTCGACGGTGTCTTCGAGGGTCAACAGTCGACCGTCGTGGAGATAGGTCGGCGAATCCTTGATCCCTCGCAGGGGGAAGGTCTTGATTGGACCGTCGGCACTGGCCATCCGGCCGTTGATCAACACCGGC
>JAEULH010000064.1 GCA_016793925.1 Rhodospirillales bacterium
GCCTGAGGAGAAGGCGCGGGGGATAACGATTTCGACGGCGCATGTTGAGTATCAGACGGAGAACCGTCATTACGCGCATGTGGACTGCCCTGGTCATGCGGATTATGTGAAGAACATGATTACGGGTGCGGCGCAGATGGATGGTGCGATACTGGTTGTGTCGGCGGCTGATGGTCCGATGCCGCAGACGCGCGAGCACATTCTTCTGGCCCGTCAGGTTGGTGTTCCTGCGATTGTTGTGTATTTGAACAAGGTCGACATGGTTGACGACCCGGAGTTGTTGGAGCTGGTTGAGCTTGAGCTTCGAGAGTTGCTTTCGAGCTATGATTTTCCTGGCGACGACATCCCGATCATCAAGGGCTCGGCGCTGTATGCGCTGGAGGGTCGGGACCCGGAGGTTGGCGCGCAGTCGATTTTGGAGCTGATGAAGGCGGTTGATGCGTACATTCCGCAGCCTGAGCGCCCGAAGGACCAGCCGTTTTTGATGCCGATCGAGGATGTGTTTTCGATATCGGGTCGTGGCACGGTTGTGACGGGGCGTGTTGAGCGCGGGGTCGTGAAGGTCGGCGAGGAGGTTGAGATCGTCGGTCTGAAGGCGACGACGAAGACGGTTTGCACCGGTGTCGAGATGTTCCGCAAGCTTCTGGACCAGGGCGAGGCTGGCGACAACATCGGCGTACTGCTGCGCGGGACGAAGCGTGAGGATGTGGAGCGCGGTCAGGTTCTGGCCAAGCCCGGGACGATCACGCCGCACACGCGGTTTGCCGCCGAGGCCTACATCCTGACCAAGGAGGAGGGCGGCCGGCACACGCCGTTCTTCACCAACTACCGGCCGCAGTTCTATTTTCGGACGACGGACGTGACCGGGACGGTGGCGCTGCCGGAAGGCACGGAGATGGTGATGCCTGGCGACAACGTGTCGATGGAGGTGACGCTGATCCAGCCGATCGCCATGGACGAGGGCCTGCGCTTTGCCATCCGCGAGGGCGGCCGCACCGTCGGCGCCGGCGTCGTCGCCAAGATCATCGAGTAGACCGGACCAACAACCACAACCGGACCGGCCGAACGCCACAAACCGACCAGCGGAAATGGCCCAGCGGAATGGCAACGGGCGGTCGGCGAAACGACATAGGGGTATAGCTCAGCTGGTAGAGCGGCGGTCTCCAAAACCGCAGGTCGCGGGTTCGAATCCTGCTGCCCCTGCCAGAATGCTTCAGGATCATGGCACGCACCAACGTCGCCCAGTTCTTTCGCGAAGTCCGTCAGGAAGCGTCCAAGGTCACCTGGCCGACACGCAAGGAAACCGCTCTGTCGACCATGATGGTGTTTGTCATGGTGGTCCTGGCGGCAATCTTCTTCTTCGTCATTGACCAGGTCATCGCGGTTGCAATCCGCTTTTTGTTGAGCGTGGGGATGTAACCGATGGAAGCGCGGTGGTACGTCATTCATGTCTATTCGGGGTTCGAGCGCAAAGTCGCGCAGTCGATCGACGAGCAGGTGCGTTTGACGGGCATGACCGACCGGATCGAGCAGGTGCTGGTGCCGATCGAGGAAGTGGTCGAGGTCCGGCGCGGGGCGAAGGTCAACGCCGAGCGCAAGTTCTTCCCCGGCTACGTTCTCGTCAAGATGGCGATGAGCGACGAAACCTGGCACCTGGTCAAGAACACGCCCAAGGTGACCGGCTTTCTCGGCGCCCGCGGTCGGCCGACCCCCATCAGCGAGGCCGAGGCGATGCGGATCATGCATCAGGTCCAGGAGGGCATCGAGCGGCCCAAGCCTTCGGTGACATTCGAGGTCGGCGAGCAGGTGCGGGTCAGCGACGGTCCCTTCACCTCGTTCAGCGGCCTGGTCGAAGAGGTGGACGAGGGTCGGGCGAGGCTGAAGGTTGCGGTGTCCATCTTCGGCAGGTCGACGCCGGTCGAACTGGAATATGCGCAGGTCGAGAAGATGTGATCGGGCGGGTGCCGCCGGGCCGGCATGACGCAGGAAACGGCGTGACGTCGGCGGGACGGTGCGGCGCTCCCTAAGGAGAGAAGATGGCGAAGAAGATAGTCGGATACATTAAGCTGCAGGTGCCGGCAGGCGCGGCCAATCCATCGCCGCCCATCGGCCCGGCGCTGGGCCAGGCCGGGCTGAACATCATGGAGTTCTGCAAGACCTTCAACGCCCAGACGCAGTCGCTCGAGCAGGGCATGCCGGTTCCGGTGGTCATCACCGTTTACGGCGACCGGACCTTCTCGTTCGTGACCAAGACGCCGCCGGCGAGCTTTCTTTTGAAGAAGGCGGCCGGCGTGGCGAAGGGCTCGGCCGATACCGCACGTCAGCACATCGGCACGGTGAGCCGGGAGCAGCTGCGCGAAATTGCCGAGCTGAAGATGGCCGATCTCAACGCCAAGGATATCGACGGGGCGATGCGGATGATCGCCGGCTCGGCCCGGTCCATGGGCCTGGAAGTGGTGGACTGAGAGACATGGCGAAGAAGAGCAAGCGGCTGCGTCAGGCTTACGAGGGCATCGAGCCCGGCGCGACATACGATCTCGGCGAGGCGATCGGCCTCATCAAGGACCGGGCCTCGGCCAAGTTCGACGAGACCATCGAGGTCGCGCTCGGTCTCGGCGTCGATCCGCGCCACGCCGACCAGATGGTGCGTGGCGTCGTCAGCCTGCCGCACGGCACCGGCAAGACATTGCGCGTCGCCGTGTTCGCCAAGGGCGAGAAGGCGGCGGAAGCCGCCGCCGCGGGCGCGGATGTGGTCGGTGCGGAAGACCTGATGCAGCAGATCCAGGGTGGCGAGATCAACTTCGATCGCTGCATCGCGACGCCGGACATGATGGCCATCGTCGGCCGACTGGGGAAGATCCTCGGCCCTCGCGGGCTGATGCCGAACCCGAAGTTGGGGACGGTGACCCAGGACGTCGCCGGCGCAGTGAGCGCCGCGAAGGCCGGCCAGGTCGAGTTTCGGGTCGAGAAGGCCGGGATCATCCACGGCGGGGTTGGCAAGGCCAGCTTCAGCAGCGATGCGATCGAGGCCAACGTGCGCGCGTTCGCCGAGGCGATCGTCAAGGCGAAGCCAAGCGGCGCGAAGGGAACCTACCTTCAGCGCGCCAGCGTCAGCTCGACCATGGGGCCTGGGATCAAGGTCAACGTCGGCAGCGTCGCCGGCTAGATCGACCCGGGTGCGGATCGACTTCCGCGAAAGCCGCGGGTCGATCGGCGAGAGGATCAAGGAGAGCATCTCATCCGCGCGGGTCTGGGCGCGGGATGCTCGAGTGAATTAGGCGTTCCGGCGCGGCTGTGCGCCGGGGCGGCAGAGAAGCCGGGGCGGTGTGATGCCGACCCGGTGACGCCGGCGGCCCGCTGGGTCCGTTGGCGAGACCTGTCCGAGACAGCAGGCACCAAGGGCGGCAAAACCCGCCCGAGGTTTAATGGCGATCCGCCTGCCGAGACGGTATCGAGCGCAGAAGTCGGACGGAACTCGTCTGCGACTTGAGGCTTGAGCCGGCGCCTGGACAGGCGCACGTCGCTCGACGGGCCGGA
This sequence comes from Rhodospirillales bacterium, assembly GCA_016793925.1. Lineage (GTDB taxonomy): Bacteria > Pseudomonadota > Alphaproteobacteria > Rhodospirillales > Defluviicoccaceae > JAEULH01. The sequence continues at coordinate 3,538 of JAEULH010000064.1, forward strand.
GCCGGCGCACCGTCGAGTATGGGTGATGGCCGATGTCCGTCCCGGCGAGAGCGTCGTCGGGGGACGGATCGAGACGAGGATAACCGATGGATCGGGTAGCCAAAGAACAGCTGGTGGCGTCGCTGCACGAGACCTTCACCGAGACGGCGGTGGTCGTGGTGACGCAGTATTCCGGCCTGTCCGTAGGCGAGATGACCGACCTGCGCGCACAAATGCGTGAGGCGGGGGCCAACGTGAAGGTCACCAAGAACCGCCTGACAAAGCGGGCTTTATCGGGAACGCGCTACGCCGGGCTGGACGAGATGTTCGTCGGCCCCACCGCCATGGCGTATTCCAGCGATCCGGTCGCGGCGGCCAAAGTCACCGTCGGGTTCGCCAAGACCCATCCGAAGCTGATCGTCATCGGTGGCAGTCTCGGCGAAAAGGTGCTCGACGCGGAGGGCGTCAAGGCGCTGGCCGCTCTGCCGTCACTGGACGAACTTCGCGCCAAGCTTGTTGGCCTCGTCGCCACGCCGGCGACCAGACTGGCCGTTGTCCTGCAGGCGCCGGCCGGGCAGATCGCCCGGGTATTGTCGGCGTACGCGGAACAGGGCCAGGGCGAGGCAGGCGAACAGCCGGCGGCATAACTTCAAGCAAACCGATCAAGCCTGAGGAGCAGACGAAAATGGCAAACCTGGAGACCCTGGTCGAGCAACTGTCGAATTTGACCGTCCTGGAGGCGGCCGAGCTCAGCAAGCTGCTCGAAGAGAAGTGGGGCGTATCGGCCGCGGCGCCGGTGGCGGCCGCGGCGGCGCCGGCGGCAGCGCCCGCAGCCGAGGCGGCCGAAGAGAAGACGGAGTTCGACGTTATCCTGGTCTCGTTCGGCGACAAGAAGATCAACGTGATCAAGGAGATCCGCGCGATGACCGGCCTTGGCCTGAAGGAGGCGAAGGATCTGGTCGAGGCTGCGCCGAAGACCGTCAAGGAAGCGGTAAAGAAGGAAGACGCGGCCGATATGAAGAAGAAGCTGGAGGAAGCGGGGGCGACTGTCGAGGTCAAATGACGAAAAAGCGCGCGGCAGGGCTTGGCCTCTGCCTGCGCGTGCAACATATGGTGTAGGGGACGAAGCGCCGGGGCCGACCGGGAGGCGGTATGCCCACGGCTTCGTCCGTCTTGACGGCGTCCGCCCGCAGGGGTCTGACCGCGACCGGGAAAGCGGACGTTCTCGTCGATGCACGTTTTTGCCGCGGGGGAATCCGGCGATGCTGAAGCGGACCGTGCTGCAGCGTCGTTCCGTCGAGGCGGCAGGCGTGCGCAACCTGGGCGGTTCCGATCCCTGGCATGCGGTGCCCGGGCGGTCGGAACGGCTGCATCTCAGCCCATTCGCGAGGACCACTTATGGCTAGAAGTTTCACCGGTCGCAAGCGCGTTCGGAAGAGCTTTGGACGCATAGCCGCCGCCGTGCCTATGCCGAACCTGATCGAGGTGCAGAAAAGTTCCTATGACCAGTTTCTGCAACGCCACGTGCTCGCGGATCAACGTTCGAGCAGCGGCCTGCAGGAGGTCTTCAAGTCCGTCTTTCCGATCAGCGACTTCTCCTCGCGCGGGACCCTTGAGTTCGTCAAGTACGAGTTCGAGGAGCCCAAGTACGATGTCGAGGAATGCCAGCAGCGCGGCATGACCTATGCGGCGCCGCTGAAGGTGACGTTGCGTCTGGTCGTCTGGGATATCGACGAGGACACCGGCGCCCGCTCCATCCGCGACATCAAGGAGCAGGACGTCTACATGGGCGACATGCCGTTGATGACGGACAACGGCACCTTCGTCGTCAACGGCACGGAGCGGGTGATCGTATCGCAGATGCACCGGTCGCCCGGCGTCTTCTTCGACCACGACAAGGGCAAGACGCACGCGTCGGGCAAATACCTGTTCGCGGCGCGGGTGATTCCCTACCGCGGCTCGTGGCTGGACTTCGAATTCGACGCCAAGGATCTCGTCTACGTCCGTATCGATCGGCGGCGCAAGCTTCCGGTGACGACCCTGCTTATGGCGCTCGACGGCCAGGGCACCGAGCTGCTTCGCCAGGAGCGGGGGGCGGAGGGTCGCGGCCTGGAGTCCGCCGAGATCGTCGGGATGACGCCCGAAGAGATTCTCGACTACTACTACGAGAAGGTGGTCTTCCGCCTCAGTGACAACGGCTGGAAGACCGAGTTCAGGCCCGAGCGGATGCGGGGCATGAAGCTGCAGCGCGATCTCGTCGACGCGCGCAACGGCGAGCGCGTCGCCGAGATCGGGACGAAGCTGACGCCCAAGCTTCTTCGCGAGCTGGCGGCGCAGGGGCTCAGCGAGCAGCTCGTTCCCGACGAGGATCTGGCCGGGCGCTACATCGCCGAGGACGTGATCGACGAGCAGACCGGCGAGATATTCATCGAGGCCGGCGAAGAGATCACCGAGGTCAACCTCGAGGCGCTCAAAAAGGCGGGGGTCGATGAGATCCGGACGCTTGCCATCGATCACATCAACATCGGCCCCTACATTCGCAACACCCTCGCCATCGATCGCAATTCCAGCCGTGAAGAGGCGCTGTTCGATATCTACCGGGTGATGCGCCCCGGCGAACCGCCGACGCTGGACACGGCCGAGGTGCTGTTCCGCGGCCTGTTCTTCGATCCGGAGCGCTACGATCTCTCGGCGGTCGGGCGGGTCAAGATGAACTCCCGGCTCGGCTTCACCACCGAGGACACGCTGAGGACCCTGCGCAAGGAGGATATCCTCGCCGTCGTCAAGGTGCTCGTCGATCTCAAGGACGGGCGCGGCGAAATCGACGACATCGATCATCTCGGCAACCGGCGGGTGCGTTCGGTCGGCGAATTGCTGGAAAACCAGTATCGGGTCGGGTTGCTGCGCATGGAACGGGCGATCCGCGAGCGGATGAGCTCGGTCGATATCGACACCGTCATGCCGCAGGAGCTGATCAACGCCAAACCCGCGGCGGCGGCGGTGCGCGAATTCTTCGGCTCGTCGCAGCTCAGTCAGTTCATGGACCAGACCAACCCGTTGTCGGAAATCACGCACAAGCGCCGCCTCTCGGCGCTTGGGCCGGGCGGGCTGACCCGCGAGCGGGCGGGTTTCGAGGTCCGTGACGTCCACCCGACGCACTACGGTCGCATCTGCCCGATCGAGACGCCGGAGGGGCCGAACATCGGTCTGATCAACTCGCTCGCGACCTTCGCCCAGGTCAACCGGTACGGCTTTATCGAAACGCCTTACCGCCGGGTCGAGGATGCCCGGGTGATGGACGAAGTCATCTATATGTCGGCGATGGAAGAGGGCAAGTACACGATCGCCCAGGCGAACGCCGAGCTCGATGACGAGGGTCGGTTCACCTCGGATCTGATCAGCTGTCGGCGCGGCAACGACTTCGTCATGGCCCGCGCCGGCGATATCGACTTTATCGACGTCTCGCCGAAGCAGCTCGTGTCCGTCGCCACGGCGCTGATCCCGTTTCTCGAAAACGACGACGCCAACCGGGCGCTGATGGGGTCGAACATGCAGCGCCAGGCGGTGCCGCTGCTGCGCAGCGAGGCGCCGCTGGTCGGCACCGGCATGGAGATGGCGGTCGCGCGCGACTCGGGCGCGGCCATCGTTGCGAAGCGTCCGGGCATCGTCGATCAGGTCGACGCCACCCGGATCGTTATCCGCGCCACCGGCGCCACGTCGCATTCGACGTCCGGCGTCGACATCTTCAATCTGCTCAAGTTCCAGCGCTCGAACCAGAACACGACGATCCATCAGCGTCCGCTGGTTCGCGTCGGCGAAACCGTCGAGGCCGGGGACATCATCGCCGACGGCCCGTCGACGCAGCTCGGCGAACTCGCGCTCGGACGCAACGTGCTCGTCGCGTTCATGCCGTGGCAGGGCTACAACTTCGAGGATTCCATCCTGATCTCCGAGCGGCTGGTTCGCGACGACGTCTTCACCTCGATCCACATCGAGGAATTCGAGGTCATGGCCCGCGACACCAAGCTCGGTCAGGAGGAGATCACCCGCGACATCCCGAACGTCGGCGAAGAGGCGCTCAAAAACCTGGACGAGGCCGGGATCGTCTACATCGGCGCCGAGGTCAAGCCGGGCGACATCCTCGTCGGCAAGGTGACGCCGAAGGGCGAAACGCCGATGACGCCGGAGGAAAAGCTCCTGCGCGCGATCTTCGGCGAGAAGGCCGCCGATGTCCGCGACACGTCGCTGAAGGTGCCGCCCGGGGTTGCCGGCACGGTGCTGGAGGTGCGCGTCTTTTCCCGCCGCGGCGTCGAGAAGGACGCCCGGGCGCTGGCGATCGAACGGTCGGAAATCGAGCGGTTGGCCAAGGATCGCGACGCGGAGCGGGTGATTCTCGAGCGCAACTTCCACAATCGGCTGCGGACCCTGCTCGTGGGCCAGACCATCGTCCGCGGGCCGAAGGGCATGCTTCCGGACGAAACGATCAGCGAGGCGATCCTCTCCGGCTTCACGCCCGGCCAGTGGGCGCAAACGGTGGTCGCCGACGACGCCGTCATGGCCGACGTCGAGGCCTTGCGCTCGTCGTTCGAGGAAGGGATCTCCCGCCTCGAGCAGCGCTTCGAGGACAAGGTGGAGAAGGTCCAGCGCGGCGACGACCTTCCGCCCGGCGTGATGAAGATGGTCAAGGTGTTCGTCGCGGTGAAGCGCAAGCTTCAGCCGGGCGACAAGATGGCCGGGCGGCACGGCAACAAGGGCGTGATCTCGAAGATCATTCCGATCGAGGACATCCCGTACCTTGCGAACGGCACCAGCGTCGACATCGTGCTCAACCCGCTCGGGGTGCCGTCGCGGATGAACGTCGGCCAGATCCTCGAGACTCACCTCGGTTGGGCGTGCGCCGGGCTCGGCGCCCAGATCGGAGAGCTTGTCGACGCGGCGCGCGCGAGCGGGCTGGACCAGCTCCGCGACCGGCTGAAGGACGTGTACGGGCCCCTCCAGTACGACGAGCTGATCGCCGATCTGCCCGACGAGCAGTTGCTGGAGCTGGGGGAGAACCTGCGGCCGGGCGTTCCGGTCGCCTCGCCCGTGTTCGACGGTGCGCGCGAAAGCGACATCGTCGACCTGCTCGGCCGCTCCGGGCTCGATACAACCGGGCAGGCGACGCTCTACGACGGTCGCACCGGCGAGCCCTTCGCCCGGAAGGTGACGGTGGGCTACATCTACATGCTCAAACTGCACCATCTTGTCGATGACAAGATCCATGCCCGTTCGATCGGCCCCTACAGCCTCGTCACCCAGCAGCCGCTCGGCGGCAAGGCCCAGTTCGGGGGACAGCGCTTCGGCGAAATGGAGGTCTGGGCGCTGGAAGCATACGGCGCCGCCTACACCCTGCAGGAGATGCTGACCGTGAAGTCGGACGACGTGTCCGGCCGGACCAAGGTCTACGAGTCGATCGTGCGCGGGGACGACACGTTCGAGGCGGGCGTTCCGGAGTCGTTCAACGTGCTGGTCAAGGAGCTGCAGTCGCTGGGGCTGAACGTCGAGCTGAATTGACCGCGCGGCGGCACCGCACAGGCACTGTCGTTGGGGCGCGTCTCGCCCCTGATCCGATCTCCGTTCGGGAGAACACGCAATGAATGAGCTTTTGAAGATCTTCGGCCAGGTCGGCGGAACCCAGCGCTTCGACGAGATCCAGATCTCGATCGCGAGCCCGGAGCGCATCCGCTCGTGGTCGTTCGGCGAAATCAAGAAGCCCGAAACGATCAACTATCGGACCTTCAAGCCCGAGCGCGACGGTCTGTTCTGCGCCCGGATCTTCGGCCCGACCAAGGACTACGAGTGCCTGTGCGGCAAGTACAAGCGGATGAAGTACAAGGGCATCATCTGCGAGAAGTGCGGCGTCGAGGTCACCCTGCAGAAGGTCCGGCGCGAACGCATGGGCCACATCGAGCTCGCCTCGCCGGTGGCGCACATCTGGTTTCTGAAGTCGCTGCCGAGCCGGGTCGGGTTGCTGCTCGACATGACGCTCAAGGATCTCGAGCGCGTCCTCTATTTCGAGAACTACGTGGTTGTCGAGCCGGGCCTGACGCCGTTGCGGTTCCGCGAACTCATCAGCGAGGACCAGTACCAGAAGGCGATCGAGGAGTATGGCGAGGACTCCTTCAGCGTCGGTATCGGCGCAGAGGCGATCCGCGAGATGCTCAAGGCGATCGAGCTCGAGACCGAGCGGGCCACCCTGCGGGTCGAGTTGAAGGAGACCACCTCGGAAGCCAAGCGCAAGAAGCTGGTGAAAAGGCTGAAGCTGATCGAGGCGTTCATCGAATCCGGCGCCCGTCCGGAATGGATGATCCTCGAGGCGATCCCGGTCATCCCGCCCGAGCTGCGGCCGCTGGTTCCGCTCGACGGCGGCCGCTTCGCAACGTCGGACCTGAACGACCTCTATCGCCGGGTGATCAACCGCAACAACCGGCTCAAGCGGCTGATCGAGTTGCGCGCGCCGGAGATCATCATTCGCAACGAAAAGCGGATGCTGCAGGAGTCGGTCGACGCGCTGTTCGATAACAGCCGTCGCGGCCGGCCGATCACCGGGGCCAGCAAGCGGCCGCTGAAGTCGCTGAGCGACATGCTCAAGGGCAAGCAGGGGCGCTTCCGTCAGAACCTGCTCGGCAAGCGGGTCGACTATTCCGGTCGGTCGGTCATCGTCGTCGGCCCGGAACTGAAGCTTCACGAGTGCGGCCTTCCGAAGAAGATGGCCCTCGAGCTGTTCAAGCCGTTCATCTATTCGAAGCTCGAACTCTACGGCATGGCCACCACCATCAAGGCCGCCAAGCGGATGCTCGAGAAGGAGCGACCGGAGGTGTGGGACATCCTCGAGGAGGTGATCCGCGAACACCCGGTGCTCCTCAACCGCGCCCCGACGTTGCATCGCCTCGGCATTCAGGCCTTCGAGCCGGTGCTGATCGAGGGCAAGGCGATCCAGCTCCATCCGCTGGTCTGCGCCGCTTTCAACGCCGATTTCGACGGCGACCAGATGGCGGTCCATGTGCCGCTTTCCCTGGAGGCGCAGCTCGAGGCGCGCGTGCTGATGATGTCGACGAACAACATCCTCAGCCCGGCCAACGGCAAGCCGATCATCGTGCCGTCGCAGGACATCGTCCTCGGCCTCTACTATCTCAGCCTCGATCGTGAGGACGAGCCGGGCGCAGGGAAGGTCTTCGCCGACATCGGCGAAATCCATCACGCCCTCGATGCCGGCGCCGTCAGCCTGCACGCAAAGATCCGTGCGCGCTATCGCACCGTCGATGCCGACAACAAGCCGATAACGATGGTCGTCGAGACGACGCCGGGGCGCATGCTGCTCTCCGAGACGCTGCCGCGGCATCCGAACGTGCCCTTCGGGCTCATCAACCGGCTCTTGACGAAGAAGGAGATCTCCTCGGTCATCGACGCCGTTTATCGCAACTGCGGGCAGAAAGAGACGGTGATCTTCGCCGACCGGATCATGGGTCTCGGCTTCACCTACGCGTCGAAGGCGGGCATTTCGTTCGGCAAGGACGACCTGGTTGTGCCCGAAACGAAGGTCGCTCTGGTGCGCGCCGCCGAGGATCGGGTCAAGGAGTATGAACAGCAGTACCTGGACGGCCTGATCACCCAGGGCGAGAAATACAACAAGGTGGTCGACGCCTGGGCGCACTGCACCGATCAGGTGGCCGACGCGATGATGCAGCGCATCTCCACCACCGAACCGGGCGAGATCGTCAACTCGGTCTACATGATGGCGCACTCCGGCGCCCGCGGCTCGGCCGCTCAGATGAAGCAGCTCGCCGGGATGCGCGGGCTCATGGCCAAGCCGTCCGGCGAGATCATCGAGACGCCGATCATTTCCAACTTCAAGGAAGGCCTGACCGTTCTCGAGTACTTCAACTCGACCCACGGCGCCCGCAAGGGCCTGGCCGATACGGCGCTCAAGACCGCCAACTCCGGCTACCTGACCCGCCGGCTGGTCGACGTCGCCCAGGACTGCATCATTCTGGAGAACGACTGCGGCACGACCAACGGCATCACCGTGCGGCCGGTGGTCGAAGGCGGCGAGATCGTGTCCGGGCTGGGCGAGCGGCTGCTCGGCCGCTGCGCCGCCGACGATGTGGTCGATCCCGTCAACGACCGGGTGATCGTCCGCGCCGGCGAGATGATCGACGAGGACGCCGTCGTCGCCGTCGAGGCGGTCGACCTGGAGGCGGTGAAGATCCGCTCCGTGCTGACCTGCGAGACCCATAACGGCGTGTGCGGCAAGTGCTACGGCCGCGACCTTGCCCGTGGCACGCGGGTGAACATCGGCGAGGCCGTCGGCGTCATCGCGGCGCAGTCGATCGGCGAACCGGGCACGCAGTTGACCATGCGCACGTTCCACATCGGCGGGGCCGTGCAGCGCGGCGCCGAGCAGTCCAAGGTCGAGGCGTCGTCGGACGGCAGCATTCACCTGCGCAACTGCAACACCGTGCGCAACAGCTCGGGCGTGCCGGTGGTCATGAACCGCAACGCGGAGCTCGTCCTCACCGACCTCCAGGGTCGCGATCGGGCTCGCCACCGTCTGCCCTACGGCTCCAAGGTGCTCAAGGAGGACCGCTCCGAGGTCAAGCGCGGCGAGCGGCTGGCGGAGTGGGATCCCTACACCCTTCCGATCATAACCGAGCGCGAGGGCATCATTCACTACATGGACCTTGTCGAAGGGGTTTCGGTCGTCGAGCAGGTGGACGAAGCGACGGGTATCGCCTCCAAGGTGGTCATCGACTGGAAGTCGCAGCCCAAGGGCAGCGAGCTTAAGCCGCGGATCACGCTGCGCGACGAGAACGACGAGGTTCTGACGCTGGAGAATGGTCTCGAAGCCCGCTACTTCCTCTCTGTGGACGCCATCCTTTCGGTGGAGCCGGGACAGCGGGTTCACGCCGGCGACCTTCTCGCACGGATACCGCGCGAGTCGGCAAAGACGAGGGACATCACCGGCGGCCTGCCGCGCGTCGCCGAGCTGTTCGAGGCGCGCAAGCCCAAGGACCACGCAATCATCAGCGAGATTGCCGGGCGGGTCGAGTTCGGCAAGGACTACAAGGCGAAGCGGCGAATCGTCGTTGTTCCCGAAGAGGCCGACGGCGACGGCGATGCGCGCGAATACCTGATCCCGAAGGGCAAGCACATCAGCGTGCAGGAAGGCGACTTCGTCGAGGCCGGCGATCCGCTGATGGACGGCAACCCGGTGCCCCATGACATCCTTCGGGTCCTCGGCGTCGAGGCTCTCGCCGGCTACCTTACCGACGAGATTCAGGAGGTCTACAGGCTTCAGGGCGTCAAGATTAACGACAAGCACATCGAGGTGATCGTCCGTCAGATGCTGCAGAAGGTCGAAATCTCCGACCCCGGCGACACCACCTTCCTGATCGGCGAGCAGGTCGACCGGATGGAGTTCGACGAGATCAACGCCAAGGCGATGGACGAGGGCGACCGCCCTGCTCAGGCGCTTCCCGTCCTTCAGGGCATCACCAAGGCCAGCCTGCAGACGCGATCGTTCATCTCCGCCGCATCCTTCCAGGAAACCACGCGGGTGCTGACCGAGGCGGCGGTGTCCGGCAAGGTCGACGCCCTGCAGGGTCTGAAGGAGAACGTGATCGTCGGCCGTCTGATTCCGGCAGGAACAGGCAGTGTCATGAACCGCTTCCGCCGCGTCGCCAGCGAGCGCGACGAGCAGGCGGCGATTGCGAACGAGGAGGCCCGCGAAGAACCGTTGGCGGCGCTGCAACTCGCCGACCCGCGTGCGGAACCGGAGGCCTTCGAGGCCGAATAGGCAAAGCCGTCGCTGCCGCGGTTACTCGGGCCGCGGCCGCGGCGGTAGCTGCCTTGTTCGGGTGCACAGGGGGCCTCGGCCCTCCCTTTTCGAGGCTATTGCCGCTTGACGGGCCCCGGTGCACCTCCTAGTATCCGCCTCCTTCCGATGCGGGGCCGGTGGTGGGCTTGGCAGCTCAAACGCGGCCTCGAGCGTGACGGGAAAAATTTGTGATTGGCGCTGAAGGCGCGACGGGAAGCGGGCCGTGAGGCTCGTTTTCGTCTGTTCGGGCTTCGGTTCCAATTTGGTCTGAAGCCTCAGGGCACGGCCGGCGATCCGATTGCCGGTAGCGAGGGTGTGTTATGCCGACGATCAACCAGTTAGTGCGCAATGCGCGCAAGGCCCCGCTGACGCGCAACAAGGTGCCGGCGCTCGAGGGCTCGCCGCAAAAGCGCGGCGTGTGCACGCGCGTTTACACGACCACGCCGAAAAAGCCGAACTCGGCGCTGCGCAAGGTCGCCCGCGTCCGGCTGACCAACGGCTTCGAGGTGACGAGCTACATTCCCGGCGAAGGCCACAATCTGCAGGAGCATTCGGTGGTGCTGCTGCGGGGCGGCCGGGTCAAGGATCTTCCGGGCGTTCGTTACCACATCGTCCGCGGCGCGCTCGACACCCAGGGCGTTTCCGCCCGCCGGCAACAGCGATCCAAATACGGCGCCAAGCGGCCGAAGTAGGGGGAAAGCGCCATGTCAAGACGCCGGGCGGCCGAAAAGCGGGACATTCTTCCCGATCCGAAATACGGGGACGCGCTCCTTACCAAGTTCACGAACGGGCTGATGCTGGACGGAAAGAAGTCGGCGGCTGAGCGGACGGTGTACGCCGCGCTCGACCTGATGGAGAAGAAGACGCGCCAGGATCCCCTGAAGACGTTTCACGAAGCGCTCGACAACGTGCGTCCGGTGCTTGAGGTTCGCTCGCGTCGGGTCGGCGGCGCCACCTACCAGGTGCCGGTCGAGGTGCGGGCGGCGCGGCGGCAGTCGCTGGCGATCCGCTGGATCGTCGACGTGGCGCGGAAGCGGGCCGAGAACACCATGGTCGAGCGGCTGGCCGGGGAGCTTCTCGACGCCGCCAACAACCGGGGCGCCGCGGTCAAGAAGCGCGAAGACACGCACCGGATGGCGGAGGCCAACAAGGCCTTCTCCCATTACCGCTGGTAGCTTTAGCTAGGGTTTCGCCACTGATGCCTCGGACCACGCCGCTCGACCGATACCGCAATATCGGCATTATGGCCCACATCGACGCGGGCAAGACGACGACGACCGAGCGCGTGCTCTTTTACACGGGTCGCTCCTACAAGATCGGCGAGGTGCACGAGGGCACCGCGACGATGGACTGGATGGAGCAGGAGCAGGAACGCGGCATCACGATCACCTCGGCGGCGACCACCTGCATCTGGCGCGACCATCGCATCAACATCATCGACACGCCCGGCCACGTCGACTTCACCATCGAGGTCGAGCGCAGCCTGCGCGTCCTCGACGGCGCGGTCGCCGTCTTCGACAGCGTCGGCGGGGTCGAGCCGCAATCGGAGACGGTCTGGCGGCAGGCCGACAAGTACAAGGTTCCGCGGATCTGCTTCATCAACAAGATGGACCGGATGGGCGCGGACTACTTCCGCTGTGTCGAGCAGATCGGTTCGCGCCTCGGCGCCACCGCCGTCGTCACCCAGTTGCCCATCGGCAGCGAAGCCGACTTCGTCGGCGTCGTCGACCTGGTCAGGATGCGCACCATCGTCTGGAAGGACGAGAGCCTCGGCGCGGAGTTCGTCTACGGCGAGATCCCGCCCGAGTACGCCGAAGAGGCGAACGACTACCGGGTGCGGCTGCTGGAGGCCGTCGTCGAACAGGACGAGGCGGCGCTGGAGCACTACCTCGAAGGGCAGGAGCCGGACGAGGCGACGTTGCTGCGTTGCATCCGTCTGGGAACGGTATCCAACACCTTTGTCCCGGTCCTGTGCGGGTCGGCGTTCAAGAACAAGGGCGTCCAGCCGCTTCTCGACGCGGTCGTCGACTACCTGCCGTCGCCGCTCGAGGTTCCCGCCGTGCGTGGCGTCAAGCCCGGCAGCGACGAGGAGGTCGAGCGCAAGAGCGCCGACGACGCGCCGTTCTCGGCTCTCGCGTTCAAGATCATGAGCGATCCTTTCGTCGGCACCCTGACCTTCGCGCGCATCTATTCCGGCGTCCTCGAAAGCGGCACTGCGGTGTTGAACAGCGTCAAGGAGAAGAGCGAGAGGGTCGGCAGGATGCTGCTGATGCACGCCAACTCGCGCGAGGACATCAAGGAAGCCCGGGCCGGCGATATCGTCGCCATTGCCGGGCTGAAGGTGACGACGACCGGCGATACCCTCTGCGACTCGCGCCAACCGGTGGTGCTCGAGCGGATGGAGTTTCCCGACCCGGTGATCGAGGTCGCGGTCGAGCCGAAAACCAAGGCCGACCAGGAAAAGATGTCGGTGGCGCTGTCGCGTCTTGCCAACGAGGATCCGTCCTTCCGCGTCGCGACCGACGCCGAGAGCGGCCAGACCGTGATCAAGGGCATGGGCGAGTTGCACCTCGAGATCATCGTCGACCGGATGAAACGGGAGTTCAAGGTAGACGCCGCGGTCGGTGCGCCGCAGGTCGCCTACCGGGAGACGATTTCCAGGACCTCGACGGTCGACTACACGCACAAGAAGCAGACCGGCGGCGCCGGCCAGTTCGCCCGGGTCGCGATCCGCTTCGAACCGCAGGAGCCGGGCACGGGCGTCCTGTTCGAAAGTGCGATCGTCGGCGGCTCGGTGCCGCGCGAGTATGTGCCGGGCGTGCAGAAGGGGCTGATGTCGGCGGCGCAGACCGGCGTCATCGCCGGCTTCCCGATGATCGATTTCAAGGCGGTGCTGTTCGACGGCGCCTCCCACGACGTCGATTCCAGCGTCCTCGCCTTCGAAATCGCGGCCCGCGCCGCGTATCGCGAGGGGGTCGCCAAGGCGGCGCCGAAGCTGCTGGAGCCGATGATGAAGGTCGAGGTGGTGACGCCTGAGGACTACATGGGCGACATCATCGGCGATCTGAACAGCCGCCGCGGCCAGATCTCGGGCATGGACCAGCGCGGCAACGCGCGGGTCATCACGGCGGTCGTGCCGCTGGCGACGATGTTCGGCTACGTCAACACGCTGCGCTCGATGAGCCAGGGACGGGCCACCTACTCGATGCACTTCGACAAATATGCCGACGTGCCTCAGGCGATTTCCGAAGAAGTCCGGCAGCGCTTGGCAAGTTAGGGCCACCACGGAATTACGGAGCAGCGAGATGGCGAAGGCGAAATTTGAGCGGACGAAGCCGCACTGCAATGTTGGGACGATTGGCCATGTTGATCATGGCAAGACGACGTTGACGGCTGCGATTACGAAGACGCTGGCTGAGACGGGTGGTGCGACGTTTATACCGTTTGATCAGATTGACAAGGCGCCTGAGGAGAAGGCGCGGGGGATAACGATTTCGACGGCGCATGTTGAGTATCAGACGGAGAACCGTCATTACGCGCATGTGGACTGCCCTGGTCATGCGGATTATGTGAAGAACATGATTACGGGTGCGGCGCAGATGGA
>JAEULH010000087.1 GCA_016793925.1 Rhodospirillales bacterium
CGTCGTCAATCCGGCGGTGCCTGCCAACGAGTTCGTCAACCTGGCCATCCTCGGCGCCGACGGGCCGCTGGCGAGCTACCGCCGCATCCGCGCCGACGGCGCGCTGCGCGACGCGCTGCACGATTTCAAGTGGCTGCCCACACGTCAGGGCGCCCTGGTCAAGACCCTGCCCGTGCATCAGGCCAACGACGTGTTCGAGACCCGCTTCCGCCTGTTCACGGTGCAGTCGCCCTTTCGCATGGGCAGGGCCGCGCAGGTCGTGCGGCTGCTGTCGGACCCGCGCCATGTCGACGTCAAGGCGAACCTCGACTACTTCGGCAGTCTTTATGACGCGATTCTCGGTCGATACGATGAAAAGGAGGAGCGATTGACGAGTGTACGCGGCACCCGCTATCGCCGGATCGAGCGGCTGCACCACGAATACATCGAAGCCCAACGGGCGGATGTCGACGCTCTCGAACATAAACTTGCCGATCTCAAGAAAGACGGCGTATCGCACCCGGCCGAACCTTAGCGGCGACTTGTACCCCTTTTGGGACGACGGATGCGAATGCAGAAGTTGTTGCCGGGAGCCTGCCGCCGGATTAGAAGGAGCCGGCAGAGAAAGCGCATCAGGGCGTGAAGTCGGGGCAGAGAAAATAACCATGGCGCGCCTGAGACAGGCGTCTCATTCACGCTTGCGAGCGCGTCGGCGGCCGGCGCTGCCGGTATGCCTGGTCATCATGGCACTCGCGACCCTCTCAGCGTGCGGTGACGGAAAGGAGCCGCCGGCCGGACCCGTCCGTCCGGTTCGGGTGCTCACGGTGGAGGAGCAGTCGGGCGGCGAACTGGTGTCCATAACCGGCCAGGTTCAGGCGGAAGAAGAGGTCAGCCTGGGCTTTCGGGTCGGCGGCCGCATGATCGAGCGCTCGGTCAACGTCGGCGACACGGTTGAAGCGGGGCAGGTCATCGCCCGGCTGGAGCGGGAGCCGGCGGAAAATGCGCTGCGCTCGGCGCGCGCGGCGGTCGCGGCCGCACGCGGGCAGCTCGACAAGACCAGCGCCGACTTCGGCCGGCAGCAGTCGCTGTTGCAGAGCGGCTTTACCACCAGGGTGCGCTACGACCAGGCCCGACAGGCCATGGTGGCGGCGCAGTCGCAGTTCGAGGACGCGCGCGCCCAGCTCGACATCGCGACCGACAACCTCGATTACACCGATCTTGTCGTCGACGCCGGCGGCTCCGTCACCGCTCGAGGCGCCGAACCGGGGGAGGTGGTGACGCCGGGTCAGATGATCGTGCGCGTTGCGAGGGAGCACGGTCGCGACGCGGTCTTCGATGTTCCCGAGCGGATCATTCGCATGGCCTCGGCCGACGATCCGGTCGATGTGGCGTTGGCGAGCGACCCGACCGTTCGTGCCGTGGCGCGGGTCCGCGAGGTTTCGCCGCAGGCCGATCCGGTCACCCGAACATTCACGGTTCGCGCCGGTATCGACGATCCGCCGCCGGCGATGCGCCTCGGCTCGACCGTCGTCGGCAGCGTCCACCTCAACGCGACGCCGGGCATCTCCATCCCGCCTTCCGCGCTCGCGCAGTCGGACGGACGCGCCGCGGTATGGGTTGTCGATCCCCAGAGCTTGACGGTTTCATTGCGCCCGGTGCAGGTGCAGCGCTTCGACCTTGACAGCGTCATCATCGCCGAAGGCCTGCAACCGGGCGAACTGATCGTGACCGCGGGCACCCAGACGCTCCGTCCGCAACAGAAGGTGAGGCTGCTGGGAGCGCCCTCGTGAGCGGCTTCAACCTCTCGGCCTGGGCGTTGCGGCAGCGTTCGATCGTCATCTTCTTCATGATCGCCGTGGTCATCGCCGGGCTCATCTCGTTCTACCGGCTCGGCCGGAACGAGGATCCCGCCTTCACCTTCAGGACGATGATCGTGCAGGCGGGGTGGCCCGGCGCCACGCTCGAAGAAACCACGCTCCAGGTAACCGAGCGCCTGGAGCGCAAGCTGCAGGAAACGCCGCACCTCGACTATCTGAACAGCTACACCGTTGCCGGCCAGACGACCATCTTCGTCAACCTGCGCGGCGACACGCCGCCGGCTGCCGTCCCCGACGTCTGGTACCAGGTGCGCAAGAAGGTGGCCGACATCCGCCACACCCTGCCGGCGGGGATCGTCGGGCCGGGGTTCGACGACGACTTCGGCGACACCTACGGGATCATTTACGGCTTCACCGCCGACGGCTTCAGCCAGCGGGAACTGCGCGATGCGGTCGAGGACGTCCGCTCGCGGCTGCTGCTTATCCCCGACGTCTCCAAGATCGAGATCCTCGGCGCGCAGGACGAGCAGATCCTCATCGAGTTCCCGACCGAGACGCTCGCCGGCCTGGGGCTGGACCGGGCAGGCCTGATTGCCGCACTGCAGGCGCAGAACGTGGTCCGCCCCGCCGGGGTCCTGAGGACCGGCGACGAGTCGGTGACGTTGCGGGTGTCAGGGGCCTTCGCGTCCGAGGATGACATCAGGGCGGTGAACTTCACCGCCGGCGGCCGCGTCTTGCGGCTCGGCGATATCGCGACCGTCCGGCGCGCGCCGGTGGACCCGCCCCAGCCGATGTTCCGCGTCGACGGTCAGCCGGCGATCGGCGTGGCCATCGCCATGCGCGAAGGTGGCGACATCCTTGCGCTCGGGCGCGCCATCAAGCAGGCGATGGCGGAGATCACCGCCGATCTGCCGATCGGGATAGAACCGCATCTCGTCGCGGATCAGGCCGTAATCGTCGATGAGGCGATCGGCGACTTCACGGACTCGCTCTGGCAGGCTATCGCCATCATTCTCGTCGTCAGCTTCATCAGCCTCGGCGTGCGCGCCGGCGCCGTCGTCGCTTTCGCCATTCCCCTGACGCTGGCCTTCGTCTTCCCGGTCATGCAACTGGTCAACATCGACCTGCAGCGAATCTCCCTCGGCGCGCTGATCATTGCGCTGGGGCTCCTGGTCGACGACGCCATGACGACGGTGGACGCCATGATCCGACGCCTCGGGGAGGGCGACAAGATGGAAGAGGCGGCGAGTTTCGCCTACACCTCGCTCGCCTTCCCGATGCTCACCGGCAGCTTCATCACCATGGCCGGCTTCGTGCCGATCGGCTTCGCCCGCAGCGCGGCAGGGGAATACACCTTTTCGATCTTCGCCGTTGTCAGCGTCGCTCTTGTCCTGTCCTGGCTGGTTGCCGTCACCTTCACGCCGCTGGTCGGGGCGGCGTTGCTGCGCAAGCCGAAGGCCGCCGGCGCGGAGGATGGCGGCGCGCACATGCGCCTCTACCGTCGGCTGCTTGCCGGCGCCATCAGGGCGCCATGGCTGACGATCGGCGTAACGCTGGTTGTCTTCTTCGCCTCTCTGTGGGCGATGGACCGGGTGCCGCGCCAGTTTTTCCCGGCCTCAGACCGTGTCGAGCTGGTCGTCGATCTGCGCTTGCCGCAAAACGCGTCGATCTTCGCGACCGAGGATGTGATCAAGCGGCTCGACGAGATCCTGAAGAAGGATCCCGATGTGTCCCATTGGAGCGGCTACATCGGTCGCGGCGCCATCCGCTTCTACCTGCCGCTGGACGTGCAGCTCGCCAATCCGTTCTTTAGCCAGGCCGTCATCGTCGCCAAGGATCTCGCGGCGCGCAAGAGGCTGGAGGCGAGCCTCGACGCCGTCCTGCGGGAGCAGTTCCCCGAGGTCGTCGGCCGGATCGCGCCGCTGGAGCTCGGGCCGCCGGTGGGATGGCCGGTGCAATATCGCGTCAGCGGGCCGGACGTCGGCAAGGTCCGCGAGATCGCCCTGCACCTGGCCCAGGTCATCGCGACGGACCAGGACGCCCGCGACATCAATTTCAACTGGATGGAGCCGGCGCGCGAGTTGCGGATTCGCGTCGACCAGGACGAGGTCCGTCGCCTCGGGTTGAGCTCCCAGACCGTCGCCGATCTGCTCGGCACGACGGTGACGGGGCAGCCGGTGACCCAGGTGCGCGACGACATCTATCTCGTTGAGGTTGTTGCTCGCGCCGCCGGCGGCCAGACGATGTCGGTTGCATCCTTGCGCAACCTGCCGGTGCCGCTGCCGGACGGGCGGACCGTTCCGCTCAGCCAATTCGCGACCTTCGAGTACGTTCAGGACCTGCCCCTGATCTGGCGACGCAATCGCGTTCCCACCCTGACCGTGCAGGCGGACATTGCGCCGAATACGCTGCCCGATGAAGTCGTCGATCAGCTCGCGCCGGCGATCAAAGCCTTCAACGCCGATCTGCCCAAGGGCTATCGCGTCGTTGTCGGTGGCATCGCCGAGGAAAGCGCCCAGTCGCAGGCGTCGGTGGTGGCGGTCGTGCCCGTCATGATCTTCCTCACCCTCGCTTTGCTGATGATCCAGCTCAAGACCTTCAAGCGGGTGTTTCTCGTCCTCAGCGTCGTTCCCCTCGGCCTCATCGGGGTCGTCGGCGCGCTTCTGCTCTCCGGCCGGCCGCTCGGGTTTGTCGCCATCCTCGGGATCCTGTCCCTGATCGGCATCATCGCCCGCAACGGGGTCATCCTGATCGAGCAGATCGAAGCCGAGCGGGCCGCGGGGCTCGCCGTCCGGGATGCCGTGATTGCGGCCTGCATGTCGCGCTTCCGGCCGATCATGCTTACAGCCGTTTCGACCGTGCTCGGCCTGATCCCGATTGCCTTCACCGTGTTCTGGGGACCGATGGCGTTTGCGGTCATGGGCGGGTTGATGGTGGCGTCTGTGCTGACGCTGATCTTCCTGCCCGTCCTGTACGATCTCGCGTTCGGAGGCCGCAGAGCGTCGGGTGCGGCGCCCATAGCCTTGCCGAGCGGCGATGTTGCGAAATCCGGAGTTGCCGAATAAGATTCAGGAAGTAACCGCTTGTTCGATATCTCGCCGGGTGAAACGGCAAGATCACCAAGCTTTGCCCTGCTCGGGCATTCCTGGTGTTCCGGTATGACGGTTGTTGCCTTTTGGGGAGCGCGTCTTCGACAGTCTCTTGAGCGATGGTAAGAAGGACAAAACAATGAGTCGAAAGAACTTAAGGGCGTACGCCTGCATGACCGCGGCGGCCGTCTTCGGTCTCTCCGCCCACGCCTACGCGCAAAGCAAAGCGGGCGATCTCGACGATCCGATGAACCTCGGCGTCGCCTATGAGCACGTGGCATTCGATGCGGCCGACTCCAACGGCGACGGCATCGTCGACGAAGCGGAGTTTGCGCGCGATGCAGCCGCCGGGTTCGCCGGCCTCGACCGCAACCACGACGGCAAGCTGACGCCGGCGGAGCTCGGGCCGCATGATCCGAAGCAGTTCGCGCGGGTCGACGCGAATGGCGACGGCGTCTTGACGTTTCCGGAGGTGATGACCTTCAAGATGAAGGCGTTCAGGGCTGCGGACAAGAATGGCGACGGCGGGCTGTCGTTCGAGGAGATGTCCGAGTCGGTCAGGTCTTCGCAGTGAAGGAAGGTTGGGGACAATGAACATGAGCACGTTGAAGACCTATGCCGGCTCGCGGGCGGCTGCGGCGGCCCTTGTCGCTGCGCTGGGGCTCGGCCTGGCGGCTTGTGAAAGCGGAAGTGGAGCGGGCGTCGGTACGGTGGGCGGTGCCGCCCTCGGCGCCGGCGTGGGGCGCGCGGCGTTCGGCAACAACACCGGGGCGATGCTGATCGGCGGTGCCGTCGGCGGGCTCGCCGGCAACATGACGGTGGATCGCGCCGCCGAGGACCGGCAGTTCCAGCGTCAGCAGGCGGGGCAGGACGCGGCCGCGCGTCGTCAGCTCGATTTCGAGCGTGAGCGCGCGCTTCAGGAAGAGGCGACGCGGCGCCAGATTGAAGAGCAGCGCGAGTTCGAGGCCTGGCGGCGCCAGCAGGGCTGATCCAACCGCGCGCATTCGCGGCAGAGGGCCGCAGTTGGCGAGGGCGCTCGAATGCGTGCGGCGCCTTCGCCAGACAGCCGGGTGACAGGGGACCCATAGCCGATGGGTACGAAGAAGATCGCGCTTGCCTGCCAGGGCGGCGGAACCCACGCTGCGTTTACGTGGGGCGTGCTGGGCGAGATCCTGAAAACGAAGGCCGCGTGGGATGCGCAAGGTGACAGCGGCGACAAAATCGACATCGTCGCCCTGAGCGGCACGTCCGCCGGAGCGCTGTGCGCGCTCGCGACGTGGTATGGCCTGGTCCCGAACCAGGCCGACCCGGCCTGCGGCAGCATCGACAAGGCCGTCGAGCGGCTCGATTTCCTGTGGACCACCTTCGCCGCGAGAACGCCGGTCGAAGCCGCGTTCAACCAGTTCGTCGCCTCGATGCTCGCCCTGAAGAGCACGGGCGTGCCCTTTCCCGGCACCGACCCCTACGCCGGGTACGGCGCGGTCGGTCTGGGCGCCCTTGCGGCGCTCGGCGCGCGACCGCAGTTCCTCGGCTTCGCTGCCCTTCTCGAAGCCCTGTGCCCCCACTTTGACGCCATCGACTGGATCAAGGTCGCCGACCTGAACCGCCGGGTCGTCGCCGGTGCGATCGAAATCGTCAGCGGCAATTTCGAGATTTTCGATTCCGACAAGACGCTCGAGGAGCGTGGCCTGCTGGCGGAGGCGCCGCGGGTCGATCAGTACAAGGAGACGCGCTGGCGGATGCGCCGGGCGCTGTCGCTGGAGGGTGTGGCGGCGTCGGGGACGCTGCCGGACCTCCTGCCGGCGCAGGTGATCGAGAACATGAGCTTTCCGGTCTGTCACAGCAGCGAGGCGGTTATCCGTAACGGCTACTACTGGGACGGCCTCTATTCGCAGAATCCGCCGGTTCGCAATCTGCTCGACGGGCGCAGCAAGGAAAACAAACCGGACGAGATCTGGGTCATTCGCATCAATCCTCAGGAAATGCGCGAGAACCCGGCGCGAATGACGCCGGAGGCGATCAGCGACCGTGAGAACGACCTCGCCGGGAACCTGTCGCTGAACCAGGAGCTCGATCACATCCTCACGGTTAACCGCTGGCTGGAGAAATACGGCGACGAGCATCCGCCGCTGAACGCGCACAAGACCGTCATCGTCCGGACCATCAAGATGCTGCCCGAGACCGTCTGGGGAATGAGCCACACGACGAAGTTCGACCGCGCCCCCGAATATCTCCATCGTCTGCGTGACGAGGGCCACGAGGTCGCTCGCCGGTGGCTCGGCGATTGGCGCGCCCGCGGCGCCGACTTCCCTTCCTATCCCGACGACGCACGCTACCCGCCGTCGGCCCGCACCGGCTGAGCGCCGCCCCGACCGGCCGCAGCCGAACGCGAACCCGGCCGGCTGGCGTCTCGCAATTGTCTTCGTCGCCTCCGGAGCCAGCATGATCTTCGACATCGCCAGCGTCCTTTTCGCCCTCGGTCTGCTCATGTACCTGGCGTTCCGCGGGATCACTCTGATCATTCTGGCGCCCGCGGCGGCTCTGCTCGCGGCGGCGCTGACCGGCGATCTGCCCCTGCTCGGCGCCTACACCCAGATCTTCATGAGCAACACGGGCGCCTTCATCGTCTCGTTCTCCCCGCTGTTCCTGCTCGGGGCCATCTTCGGCAAACTGATGGACGACACCGGCTCGGCCCGGGCCCTTGCCGACGGCGTCAGCGCCTGGCTCGGTCCCGAGCGCGCGATCGTCTCGGTGGTGCTTTGCTGCGGCGCGTTGACCTACGGCGGCGTCTCCGCCTTCGTCGTTGCCTTCGCCATTTACCCCGTGGCGGCCGCCCTCTTTCGCGGCGCCGACCTGCCGAAGCGACTGATCCCCGGCGCACTCGCACTGGGCGCCTTCACGTTCACCATGTCGGCGCTGCCTGGCTCCCCCGCGATCCAGAACGCCATCCCGATGCCGTTCTTCGGCACGACCTCGTTCGCCGCGCCTGGGCTGGGGATCATTGCGGCCGCGCTAATGCTCGGCCTCGGCCTGCTCTGGCTCAATCGGCGCGCGGCGAAGGCCCGGGCCGCCGGCGAAGGCTACGGCGAGCATGAGGACAATCTGCCGTCGCTGGACGTGACGGCCCGCGAACGCACTCAAGGGAGCGGTTTCGACATCAACGAGTTGGCTGAGCCGCACGGCCGGGAAAGCCTGCCTTCTTTCGCCATGGCGGTGCTGCCGGTCGTCCTGGTAATCGTCACGAACTTCGTTTTCACCACGTTCATCGTTCCCAGGCTTGACACCGACTTCCTCGCGGAGCCGCTGTTCGGCGCGACGACGATCGAGAGCGTCCGCGGCTTGTGGGCGGTGATCGTCGCGCTGTTCCTCGCCATCCTGGTGTTGATCGGCGGAAACTGGCGTCGGTTGACGGATCTCCGCGCCAGTCTGGATCACGGCGCCGACGCTTCGGTGCTGCCGATCTTCAACACCGCGAGCCTCGTCGGCTTCGGCGCGGTCATCGCCGCCCTGCCGGTGTTCACTGCCATCAGCGATGCGCTGCTCCAGATCTCCGGCGACAACCCGCTGATATCCGTTGCGAGTTCCGTGACGGTCCTGTCGGCCATGACCGGATCGGCGTCGGGCGGCATGAGCATCGCCCTTGAGGCACTGGGTTCGCTCTTCGTCGACATGGCCAACACGGCCGGGATTTCGCTCGAGGCGATGCACAGGGTGACCGCGTTGGCTTCCGGCGCCCTCGACACCCTGCCGCACAACGGCGCCGTGATTACCCTGCTGGTCGTCTGCAAGCTGACGCATCGCGAGGCCTACGGCGACGTCCTTGTCGTCGGGTGCCTCATTCCGATGCTGTCGCTGATCGCGGTGATCGCCATCGCCAGCCTGCTCGGCGCATTCTGATCCGGCTCGCGGGCGGCCTCGCACGGAGCGCGACGGCCGGTGGGGCATCCGAACGATCGGCGCCTACAGACGCACGCCGTTGTCGCCGGTGCCCACGAGCCGGACCAGGTCGCTTTGCCGTCGGCTTCCGGTCTTGGCCAGAACCTGCTTCATCTGAAAGCGGACCGTGCCGATCGTCACGCCGCGCCTCTCGGCGTACTCGCGCAACAGCGTGCCCGAAGCGACCGCCATCGCAAGGGCGCTTTCCGCCGGCGTCAGCCGGAAGTCTCGACGGAGGCGCTGTTCGACCGACAAGATTTCGCGCGCCGGGTCGCTGATCAGCGCCAGCACCATGGCCGCGGCATCCTCGTGCCGAAAGCCGCAACTGACCGGCAGCGGCCGCAGCTCCAGGCGGTAGTCGGGGCGGCTCGAGGGCCGACGAACCGGGAACACCGGACCGAAGGCATCCGGCCCGCCGCCGGCCGGCGGCGTCCGCCGCAACGCCCGCTGCAGGGCGCTCGCGGCTCGAGGATCTGCGGTGGTCAGCCGGCCGCCGCGGATGGCGAACCCGTCGCCGTCGCCGAGGATGTCCTTGGCCATGGCGTTGATGAAGATGATTCGGCCCTCCCCGTCGAGGATGATGCCGGCGACCGGCAGCGCATCGAACGCCGCCGACATCAGTACGGCGAAGCCGCCGAGGCGAAGAAGGCGCAGGTGAAGGTCGCAGGATTCCTCGAAGTGGGGAACGTAGGCGGCCAGGATATGGCTCTGCACCGTCTCGAAGGCGCCGCGGCCATGACTTCGCCCGCAGGTCAGGATCGTCGTGTACTGCGGCGAGCGGGAGATGTTGACGTGAAGAAGATGCGCCAGGTCGTACCTCGGCAGAAACTCGCGGTGAAACGCGCTGGAGCGCAGTTCGATCGGCGAAATGAGCTGGCGGTCGTCGAGGATCAGGCGCCGCGGCGCCTTGTTGACGCGAGGCACGCGGACATCGCTCGCGAGATAGTTGGTGAGGTAGTCGCGGTCGGAACCCTCCGGAAGGCCGCCGCCGGCGCCGGCGGCGACTTCTCCGGCCTCATTGTCGACGATTTTGAAATATGCGGCGTCGGATCCCAGCTCGTTGGCGAACCGCGTCATGACTTCGCGAAGCCGCTCCGGCTCGCGCACGGAGTCGTAGATCGCGTCGGCTAGGTCCTCATTCTGAACTAAGCCGTCGTCGCGCACATTGCCCCCTTCCTTGCCGCCATTGCCGGTGGCTTCTCCGGCGAGGTTAGCTGAATCATCTCCCAAACGGGAGATGATTTTTGCCGTGGGCGCCCTACGATGAGCCTGCCCGTTATGGCAAGGTCAATCCACTACGGTCGACTATGGGGTGAGACGGTTGCAGCGACAGGGGGGTGAAGTCGCTCGTTAATGCAGCCGGTTGCAATGGGGGGTATCGCAACCGACGCTTGACGTAAAGCAACCGTCTCACCCCGTTATCTACCCTGCCGGCGGAGCCTTGACCAGCCTGCTGCGCATCGCTCGTGCGCAGAAAAGATGCGCGCTGGAGCCTTTGGAGCCGGCCGCACCGGCGTCGGCGCGTCCTGAGACGGAAGTTCCGGCTTTCAGAGCGGTTCTTGGCCGGAATTCCGCGAGCGACGCAGCGTTTCGGCAACCTCACGAACGTCGTTGGCCTCTGACCGGCGCTGTCTGGGCGGTCAGACCTGGCGCCCGGCCGACGCACCAATGCAGGCCGCCCTAGTAGCCCGCCGCGACCTTCGCCAGGAGATCGTGGGCCGCGCGCTTCTTCGGCAGGCCGACGGCGCGCTGCGAGCGGAGCGTCAACAGGGCGATGGCGATCCATGTGCAATGAAAAGCGGCTCCGAATGCGAGCGCGGCCTCGCCGGGCAGCGGCCCGATGGCGGCGCGCTCAAGGAGTTCGCTGACGCTGCGCAGCGGCGTCGGGTGGACGATGATCTTGCCGGCATAGCAGGCGAGCTGGGTCGCGAACAGCCAGGCGTAATTGCGCCGCAGCCGTCGGCCGACGGCTTCCCAGTAGGTGATGTGAAAGCGCATGTCGCAATAGTCTTCGGCGAGGAGTTCGTTCCAGTGATTGTCGGTGGGGATGCCGCGGCCGGTCAGCATCGGCGCGTAGAAATTGACTTCCATCACCCGGACCCGCATGCGGAAGATGTCGTAGTAGATGTAGCGCCGCGCCTCGAAGGCGAGGAATGCGACAAGCACCCAGCTCACCAGCAGCATCGGCAGCGGCGAGGCGTCGGCGTGGCTGAAGGTCACCGACAGGGCGATCCCGGTTGTGACCACGGCCCAGTTCGTCGTCGTGTCGAGCCGCGCCCGCCAGATCTTGCTCTGGTACATTTCCCCGCGATAGAGGTGGGCGAGGGCGCTCAGCTCCGCCGGCCCGAAGGTCGTCGGCGCGGCGTCATCGGCCGTATCGTCCATGTCTCAGCCTCCCGTTGGCTCGTGGTACGGGAGGCATCACCGGGCCCGGCCGCGCGGTTGTCAATGGCCGAGAGAAACGGGAAACGGTCGTTGCCAGGCGGCGCGTCGCCGGCCTAGTGCTCCGGCCGCGAGGACAGCGGCGTCATCCGCCGCAAGGTGTTGTCCTTCAGCACGAACTCATGGCGCAGGGCGGCGATGGCGTGCACGACCACCAGGGCGGACAGGATGAAGGCGCCGGCGACATGCGTGGTCATGATGATGTCGCTCGCGGTCTCGCTCTTGCCGATGAGGATCGGCAGCTCCAGCCCGAAGAATGGCACCGTGTGGCCGTGGGCGTTGACGGCGAGGTAGGCGCCGGCCGGCATCCCGATGACGAGGATGTAGAACAGCCAGTGGGTGGCGTGCGCCAGCCGCTTCTGGAACGGGCTCAGCGTGTCGGGCAGCAACGGGACCGGGTGCTTCGCCCGCCAGCCCAGCCGCGCCAGCATCAGCACGAGCAGGCTCACGCCGAGGCTCGTGTGGATCCCGAACAGCGTCCCGCGGATCGGATCGGTCCGCTCCACGCTGCCGAACCAGAAGCCGACGATTAGCTGGGCGACGACCAGGACTGCGATCGTCCAGTGGAACGCCTGCTGCACCGCGCCCCACTGCCGTGTCGTGTTCCCGACCTGCATCTTGCTCTCCCCCGATGCCGTTCCGCGTCATGCGATGATGGACAAAGACGTAAGGGCTGATCAACGGCAGCGCCATAGCTTGCGACGGACGTCACGGCTTTTGGTTACATCCAAAGCAGCATTTAGACCATCGAGAAAAACTTGGGTCTGACGGTTACCTTTTCCATCATCTTCGCGGCGGCTTCAGGCCTGCGATCTGGCGGTCGAGTTCGCCCAACCGGTCTTCGAAATAGCCCCGGTACTGCTCCTGCCCGGCCTGCATGACAACGTCGAAGGCGGCCTCGACGGCTTTTCGTGCCTCTTCAAGTTTCGCGCGATCGCCGGTCCGCTCGCCCAGCGTCTGGAGCGCTAGCCCAAGGTTGTTCTGGGTCATCGCCCAGTCCAGCGGGACGCGCGCGCGGGTTCTTTCCTCGAGCGCCGCGCGGTAGGCCGCGACCGCCTCTTCCAGCCGCGCGGTGCCGCTCTCCCGCTCCCCCAGCGTGGCGAGCGCGGCGCCGAGGTTGTTCTGGGTCATCGCCCACTTCAGCGGAACGCGCGCGCGGGTGTATTCCTCGAGCGCCGCGCGATAGGCGGCGACCGCCTCTTCCAGCCGCGCGGTGCCGCTCTCCCGCTCGCCCAGCGTCGAAAGCGCTAGCCCAAGGTTGTTCTGGGTCGCAGCCCAGTCGAGCGGGACGCGCGCGCGGGTCCTTTCCTCGAGCGCCGCCCGGTAGGCCGCGACCGCCTCTTCCAGCCGCGCGGTGCCGTTCTCCCGCACCCCCAGCGTCCAAAGCGCGGCGCCGAGGTTGTACTGGGTCATCGCCCAGTCGAGCGGGACGCGCGCGCTGGTTCGTTCCTCGAGCGCCGCGCGGTAGGCGGTGACCGCCTCTTCCAGCCGCGCGGTGCCGCTCTCCCGCGCTCCCAGCGCTGGAGCGCGTTGCCGAGGTTGTTCTGCGTTGTGGCCCACTGCAGCGGAACGCGCGCGCGGGTGTATTCCTCGAGCGCCGCGCGGTAGGCCGCGACCGCCTCTTCCAGCCGCGCGGTGCCGCTCTCCCGCTCCCCCAGTCTCTGGAGCGCGTTGCCGAGGTTGTTCTGGGTCGCAGCCCAGTCGAGCGGGACGCGCGCGCGTGTTCTTTCCTCGAGCGCATCGCGATAGGCCGCGACCGCCTCTTCCAGACGCGCGGTGCCGCTCTCCCGCGCCCCCAGCGTGGCGAGCGCGGCGCCGAGGTTGTCCTGGGTCATCGCCCACTTCAGCGGAACGCGCGCGCGGGTGTATTCCTCGAGCGCCGCGCGAAAGGCCGCGACCGCCTCTTCCAGCCGCGCGGTGCCGCTCTCCCGCGCTCCCAGCGTCCAAAGCGCTATGCCGAGGTTGTTCTGGGTCGCAGCCCAGTCGAGCGGGACGCGCGCGCGGGTTCGTTCCTCGAGCGCCGCGCGGTAGGCGGTGACCGCCTCTTCCAGCCGCGCGGTGCCGCTCTCCCGCGCTCCCAGCCTCATAAGCGCTGTGCCGAGGTTGGTCTGGGTCGCAGCCCAGTCGAGCGGGACGCGCGCGCGGGTTCTGACCTCCAGCGCCACCCGGTAGGCGGTGACCGCCTCTTCCAGCCGCGCGGTCCCTGCCTCCCGCTCGCCCAGCATCAAAAGCGCGTTGCCGAGGTTGTTCTGGGTCATCGCCCAGTCCAGCGGCATCCGCTCGCGGGTGTATTCCTCGATCGCCGCGCGATAGGCGGCGACCGCTTCTTCCAGCCGCGCGGTGCCGCTCTCCCGCTCGCCCAGCGTCGAAAGCGCGGTGCCGAGGTTGTTCTGGATCGCAGCCCAGTCGAGCGCGATGCGCGCGCGCGTGTACTCCTCGAGCGCCGCGCGATAGGCCGCGACCGCCTCCTTAAGAGCTTGGTTATCCCCGAATTCGTCGCCTTGCCGGTAAAGGGCTTCCGCCGCTCGCCCGAGATGGCCAAGCCTTGCCGAGGCGTGTTCGCCCTCTCCCGAAAGCAGATCTGCGGCGGCGCGATAATGCTCGGCGGCACTACGGTATTGCAGACGCCCGTAAGCAAGCTCGCCAAGACCCGCTTCACTTTCAGCGGCATCGAGAAGATCACGAGCGGCCGCTTCGCGCAGACGTTCAGTCGCCTCAAGCCGCTTCTGCCTCGCAGCAAGCTTCGCATCGCGTTTTTGTTCGTAAAGTTGGCGCGCTTGCGCATCGTCACCAGTCGCGAGAGCTTCCTCGAGCTTCTTCTGCAATTCAGCAGACGCGGAGTCAGGATCCTGTGGGCGTGTTCGCTCCTGCTCGATAGTCGCCTGGCGGCGTCTTACCAGTTCGATGAGCAGTTGCGGAATGCGATCGAAGCCGATTTCACCCTGTTCGAGATGCTCCATCAGGATCGCTGCAACGCGATGCAAGATGCCGTCACTGGTTCCAAGCTGGTCGCGCAGCTCCTGGATTTCTCGGCGTTGGGCTTCGTTGAGTTGCTCGAGCGGGCGCGTCAGGGCCGCAACAAGCTCCGGCGACGGCGCGAAATTCTGGTCGCGGCCGGCGGCAAAACCGCGCTCGGTTGCGCTTACTGACGTCTCGGCGGC
Source organism: Rhodospirillales bacterium (assembly GCA_016793925.1). Taxonomy (GTDB): domain Bacteria; phylum Pseudomonadota; class Alphaproteobacteria; order Rhodospirillales; family Defluviicoccaceae; genus JAEULH01. Next base: position 14,425 of record JAEULH010000087.1, read on the forward strand.
CACGCGTTCAGCTGCCTTTCGTCACTTCCGCTGCCGGCGAAGGCGCGAAATTGATGGTCTGGTCGCGGCCGGCGGCCATGCCGCCATGCGTGGCGATCACGGTAATGCGCGTTTCGGCGGCGGCTCTTCCTTCGTCACCGAGAGCGGAGATCAATTCCTGCGCGAGGGCAGCCAGATCATGCTTCTCACCGTCCTCGCGCTTGTCGATAGCTTCGGCGATGACAGCTTCGCGCGCTTTAAACCCGGGGTTTCCCTCAAGCCGGTCTACGTCATGCCCCGCCCAGGACGCGATCCTCTTCTTCAAATTCTCGTACGCGTCCTTTGCCGCCTCGCCCAGCATACCTTTTGCCATCGCCGCCGCTGCCGCGCCGAGCGCGCCGGCAACAAGTGCGCCCGTTGCAGGCTCCATCTGTCTCTCCCCTGCTCCGTCTAAGCTCGACCAAGACAAAGTCGTCCTTCTCGCGCCTTCAGACCACTTTCGCTTTCGCGCCGGCAGCGCCCGGATTTCGCCGAGCTGCGGTCGTGGCGTCAGCGGCTGGCCCGTCAGGCGGCGGTAAAGGGCCTCGTAGCCCTCTTCGCTGTCGACGATGTAGCGGCTCCAGCCTTTGATCGGGGTCGGGATGTGCTCCGGCGAGCCGTCGGAGAAGAGCACCGGCACGAACCTGCTGCTGATCGCACCGGCGTCGTAGAGGAGCTGGCGGATGATCGCCGCTTCCCAGACCACGCCGAGGCCCTTGCCCGGCTCCTCCTCGCCCCTGACCCGGCGGTGGTAGGTTTCGGTGCAGACCATCAGCACGAAATCGGCGGCCTCGATCTGGCGCTCGCACCAAAGCGGCCAGCCTTCCGGCGGCGCGTCGTTGTACTGGTCGATCTCGGCGTCGATGCCGTCGGCCCGGAGCCGGTCGGCAAGATCGAGCACACGCTCCTGGTGCCGGGCGGTGTCGTGGCTATAGCTGATGAAGACCTTGGGCGACGCGCGAGTCACCGGAGGGCGACCGCAACAACGCGCTTGTCATCCGGCGAACGGCTTGAACGTCTGCAACCCCCGAAAACGACCACCATGTTCGCCCCCATCTTTTGAGCCGGAGGGTATCACCGGGAACACGGCCAATAAAGGGACGACCGTTCGCAGCCGTTCTTCGCGGCCGTTCCCTGCATTTGGGAACGTCTGCTTCCGGCATGGCACTTTATTGCCGGCTTTCGGTCCGCGTCGAGTCTCCTTGACACACATGGCCCTGGCGACGCAAAGGCAGGGGTTCGCCACGTTCTTCACCGGTCCAGCGTCTCAATCCGAAGGAAGCCGCGCGCCATGATCACCGAGTTCCTCCAAGGGCTTCGCGTCCTCGACCTCAGCCAGTACCTGCCGGGGCCGTTCGCGACCCGACTGCTCGCCGACATGGGCGCCGACGTGGTCAAGGTCGAACCGCCCGCCGGCGATCCCCTGCGCACGCTCGACACGGCGGCGAAGCCCGGCGGCGCATCGCCGTTCTATCGGATGATCAACGCCGGCAAGACCATCCTTGCGCTCGACCTCAAGGACAAGACGGACAACGAGGCGTTCGCCCGGCTGGTCCAGCGGGCCGACGTCCTGCTGGAGTCGTTCCGCCCCGGGGTTCTCGATCGCCTCGGCTTCGGCCCCGAGCGACTGGCCGCGCTGAACCCGGCGCTGATCCACTGCGCCCTGTCGGGCTTCGGGCAGACCGGCCCGTACCGGCTGGTGCCAGGCCATGACCTCGGCTACGCCGCCGTCACCGGCACAGTCGACGCGACCGGCACGCCGGAAGCGCCGGTCATTCCGTACCCGCCGATGGCCGACCATGCCGGCGCCATGCAGTCGGTCGCGACCATCCTTGGCGCGCTGATGGCGCGCAGCCGCAGCGGTCGCGGCTGCTTTCTCGACATCAGCCTCAGCGAGTCGCTGCTCTCCTGGCAGGCGCCGGCCCTGACGGTGCCGCCGGCGCGCGGCGCGGCGGTCATCAACGGCGGCGCCGCCTTCTACCAGATCTACCGCACCGGCGACGGCCAGTTCGTGACCCTGAGCCCGCTGGAGCCGAAGTTCTGGGCCAACTTCTGCAACGCCGTCGCCCGGCCGGACTGGACCCCGCGGCAGTTCGAGCCGTTGCCGCAGCACGCCCTGATCGCCGATCTCGCCGGCCTGTTCGCGGCCGAACCGCGCGCGCACTGGGACGACCTGCTGGGCGACGCCGAGTGCTGCTACGAGCCGGCGCATCCGTGCACGGAGGTGGCCGACCACCCGCAGATCCGCGCCCGCGGCCTCCTGCACGAGCACGACGGCATGACCGAGGTGCTGTTTCCGGCCTATGTCGACGGCGCGCCGCCGCCGATGCGCACGCCGGTGCGCGACGGCCGGATCGCCGATGTGCTCGCCGAGTGGGAGTAGGGCTGAGGCCCGTTTCGCCGGCGCTGCCCTTCAGCAGTCCGCGTCGGCATTGTCGGCATCATCGCGGCGGAACGGGGAGCCGGCCGCGAGCGCGCCCATCTCGGCCTCGACCGCCGGTCGCTCGGCCTCGAGAAAGCGGGCGACGGCGCTGCGAAAGCCGGCGTTGGCGATCCAGTGGGCGCTGTAGGTTTTCACCGGGAGGTAACCGCGCTGGATCTTGTGCGCGCCCTGGGCGCCGGCCTCGACCCGGGCCAGGCCGCGATCGATGGCGTAGTCGATGGCGCGATAGTAGCAGGCCTCGAAGTGGAGACACCGGTAGTCGGCGGCGCAGCCCCAGTAGCGGCCGTACAGCGCGTCCGCACCGACGAGGTTGAGCGCGCCGCCGACGAGCCGGCCGGCGCCGGTCTCGGCTATGATCAGCACGACCTTGTCGGCCATGGCCTCGCCGAGGCGGAAAAAGAAGTCGCGGGTAAGGTAGGCGTGCGCCCATTTGCGATCGACGGTGTCGACGTAGAAGCGGTGGAACGCGTCCCAGTGGCGCGCCTCGATCGCGTCGCTCGTCAGGGTCCGGATGACGACGTCATGGCCGGTCGCGGCGGCGCGTTCCTTGCGCAGCGCCTTGCGCTTGCGTGAGCTGAGCCGGCCGAGAAAATCGTCGAAGCAGCGATAGCCGTCGTTGCGCCAGTGAAACTGGTGGCCGATCCGCGGGAGGAAGCCGAGGTCGAGCCCAGCGAGGAGGCGGCTTTCCTCGCCGGTCAGGAAGGTCACGTGCAGCGAAGAGACGCGCAGCCGCCGGGCCAGGTCGACCATGGCCATGGCCAGGGCCCGGTCCGTGCCGGCCGGCGCGTCCGCGCGCAGCAGAAACCGGCGGCCGCTCACGGGTGTGAACGGTACCGCCGCCTGCAGCTTCGGGTAGTAGCGACCGCCCGCCTGATTGAACGCGTCGGCCCAGCCCCAGTCGAAGACATATTCTCCGTAGGAGTGGCTCTTGAGATACAGGGGCGCGCAGCCGACGGCACGGCCGTCGTCGCCGTTGACCACGAGGTGACGCGGCAGCCACCCGGTCTCGGGGCAGGCCGAGCGGGAGTCCTCCAGGGCGGCGAAAAACGCGTGGCTGAGAAAGGGATTGTCCGCGCCGGCACAGGCATCCCAGTCGGCCGCGGGGATCTCGTGGATCGAACCCGCCACGCTCACCGTCACCGCCTTTTCGCCGTCCGGCATCCGCTGTCCCTGCCCCTATCCCTGGTTGCGAGATAATGACACACATCCTCACCTGCCACGGGACAAGATGGAGAGGAAACTAGAGTTCGGCGCGCGCGACGTGTAGACTGGAGGCAACAGCGTGGCCTGCAGGGGTATTCATGGCTCATCGGCTCTTTGGAACTGACGGCATTCGGGGGACGGCGAACCGCGATCCCATGACCGCGGAAGTTGCACTGCAAGTTGGTCTGGCGGTCGGAGCGCATTTTCGTCGGGGTCGTCATCGCAACCGGGTCCTGATCGGCAAGGACACACGGCTGTCCGGATACATGCTGGAATCGGCGCTGACCGCCGGATTCACGTCCATGGGGATGGACGTGATCCTGGTCGGCCCGATGCCGACGCCGGCCGTCGCCAACCTGACCCGTTCGATGCGCTGCGACGTCGGCGTGATGTTGTCGGCCTCGCACAATCCCTTCGAAGACAATGGGATAAAGTTGTTCGGCCCGGACGGCTTCAAGCTGTCGGACAGCGTCGAAAAGGCCATCGAGGCGCGCCTGGCGAATGGCGCCGAGGGCCAACTCGCCCAACCCTGGGAACTGGGCAAGGTCAAATGGCTGACCGACGTCCAGGGCCGCTACACGGAATTCGTCAAGCACTCGTTCCCGAAGGGGGTCGTGCTGCAAGGCCTCAGGATCATCGTCGATTGCGCCAACGGGGCCTGCTACAAGGTCGCTCCGGAAGTGCTGTACGAACTCGGCGCCGACGTGATTTCGATCGGCATCGAACCCGACGGCTTCAACATCAACCGCCGCTGCGGTTCGACCTCCCCCGAGGCTCTGTGCCGCTCCGTCACCGAATATCGTGCCGATCTCGGCATCGCCCTCGACGGCGACGGGGACCGGGTGGTCATCGCCGATGAAACCGGCGCCCTCGTCGACGGCGATCAGGTCATGGCGCTGATCGCCAAGTCCTGGAACCAGTGCGGCCGGTTGCTCGGCGGCGGGCTGGTCGCCACCGTCATGTCGAACATGGGTCTGGAGCGCTACCTGGGAGGCCTCGGGCTGACGCTCGAGCGGACCAGCGTCGGCGATCGCTATGTCGTCGAGACCATGCGCGAGCGCGGCTACAACGTCGGCGGGGAGCAGTCCGGACACATCATCCTCAGCGATTACACGACGACCGGCGACGGGCTCATCGCCGCGCTCCAGGTGCTCGCCGTGCTGGTCGAGTCGCAGCGACGCGCCAGCGAAGTGTGCCAGATGTTCGAGCCGCTTCCTCAGCTCCTGCGCAACATTCGGATCAACGGCGAACGGCCGCTGGAGGCGGACCAGGTCAAGGAGACCATCGCCGCCAATCAGCGGCGGCTCGGGAACAGCGGCCGGCTGTTGATCCGCAAGTCCGGCACTGAGCCGCTTATCCGGGTCATGGCCGAATGCGACGACGAGACCCTGTTGCACTCGGTCGTCGACGATATCTGCGGCGCGATCCAGGCGGTCGCGCATTGACGCGGATGGCGCCGTAGCAGCGGCAACGCCGTGCGCGGCCGGGTCCTCATCGTCGCCGGTTCGGACTCGGGCGGGGGCGCCGGCATCCAGGCCGACATCAAGACCGTAACGGCACTGGGCGGATACGCTGCGACCGCGATTTCGGCGCTGACGGCGCAAAACACCCTTGGCGTGAACGGCATCCATGACATCCCGGCGGACTTCGTCGCGCTGCAAATGCGGCTTGTCCTGGACGACATCGGCGCCGATTGCATCAAAATCGGCATGCTTCATCGCCCGGACGTCGTTGCCGCCGTCTGCGATGTGCTGGATGGGCTCTCGAACCGGGTCCCGGTGGTCGTCGATCCGGTGATGATCGCCAAGGGCGGCGACAGCCTGTTGACCGCCGAAGCCATGTCTGCGGTCAAGGCGCGTCTGATCCCGCTGGCGACGGTCGCGACACCCAACCTGCCGGAAGCGGCGGCCTTGGCCGGTATCGCCTCGGTCGACCCGGCGGAACTGGCGCAGGCCGTTTTGGCCCTGGGGCCGGACGCAGTGCTCGTCAAGGGCGGCCACGGCGTCGGCGCGACGGTGGTCGACCTGCTGGTCGGCGGGCATCGGCCCGCGGTCCGCTTCGCAAGCGAGCGGATCGAGACGCCGCACACCCATGGCACCGGCTGCACCCTCGCGTCCGCCATCGCCACGGGGCTGGCGCAAGGCATGGACCTTGCCGCGGCGGTGGGACGGGCGCGGGCCTACGTGGTCGAAGCCATCCGCACGGCGCCGGGGTTCGGCCACGGGCACGGGCCGCTGAATCACGCGCATACGGTCGCGGCCTTCACGGGAGAACGCCGCAGCTAGGCCATGCGCAGGCGCTGCGTGCTTTTCGGCTCAGGCCGATCGGGCGGCGACGGTCGCGCCGTCGGCGACGAGCGCCATGATCGCGGCGGCGTGGTCGCCCCTGAGCCGCGACGTCACCATCTTGCTGAACCGGCCGGAGCCGAGGGCGCCGCGCTGACGCCGCAGGATGAAAGCATCGGCGCGTCGCGGCGAGCGACCGCCGTCGAGGCGCAGGGTCGTGCTCTTCAGCGTATAGACGAGGCCCTGTTCCGGCTCGCCCATCTCGGTATAGAGCGCGCCCACGGAACTGGCCGCGCCTGCCGCCGCGTCGCGCAGGCCGCTGCTGTTGGCAAGGTGCATGGCGCGCTTGAAGCAGGTCAGCGCGGTGGCGTTGTTGCCGACCTCGGCCGCAAGCTGGCCGAGGTCGCGCAAGCTGCGCACGGTCTCGGCGCCGGCCCCGGGCATGTCCGTGACCGACTGGCCTGCCTCATAAAGCCTGGCTGCCCGATCCGCATCGCCGCGGGCGTCGGCGACCAGCGCAAGCTGATAGTACGAGCGGGCGACGCCCGCCTGGTCGCCGCGGTCCTCGCAAAGCTCGAGGCAAGCCTCGTAACAGGTCGCGGCGTCGTCGTAGGCGCCCCGGAGAAAGAAAATATTGCCGAGCTGATGCGACGTTCGGGCCACGCCGGTTCTGTCATTGAGCGCCGTGCTGACCTCGATCGATCGGGAGTACCAGCGCGTCGCCTTCTCGAAGTCGCCCGCCGTCTGCGCAACCAGTCCGAGCTGGTAGGAGGTTCGGGCGATGCCGTGACGGTCGTCGTCGTCGTTCATCGTAGCCAGGCTGCGCTCGTACCACGCTTCGGCCGATTGATAATCGCCGCAATGGTAAGCCGCGTTGCCGAGATGGAAACGACAGTCGCTCAAACCCCCGCGGTCGTCGAGGATTTCGAACGCTTCAAGAAACAGATGGAGGAGGGCCCCGGCCCGATCAGCGTCGGCGGGGCACTCGGCGGAGACGCTGCGGCCCAGTGTCCAGACCAGATCGCGCAACCCCCTCCGCAATGGCTCATCGTCGCCTGCTGGCGCGACACAATTCTCTCTCGGCACGCGCATTCTCGGGTAGCCATGGAGCAGGCTGGGATGTAGTCCACATCGGCCATGAAATGCAAGAATGCCGGAAAGGCGGTTGGTTCTGAGCGTCCTAGCCGCCTTCGGCGCCGGCCAGGGTTGGGCGCCGCCGAGCTTTCGCGCCGAGCGGCATCGAAGCAGCCATCAGGAGAACGACCATGAACATCGACTTGAGCGGCAAGAGCGCCGTGGTAAGCGGTTCGACGGCGGGTATCGGCTACGCCATCGCCCGCGGTCTGGCCAGGGCCGGTGCGGCCGTCGTGTTGAACGGCCGGACCGAGGAGAGAACCCGGGATGCAGTGGCCCGGCTGAGCCGGGAGGTCGAAGGCGCCGATGTCGAGTGCGCGCCCGCCGACCTGACCACGCCCCACGGCCTGCAAAGGCTCATGGACCAGGTCACCGATGCCGACATCCTCGTCAACAACCTCGGGATCTTCGAGCCGAAACCCTTCCTCGATATCACCGACGCCGACTGGGAGCGGTTCTTTCAGGTCAACGTCATGAGTGGCGTCCGCCTGAGTCGCTTCTATCTTCCCGGGATGGTTCTCCGCGGCTGGGGCCGCGTTGTCTTCATTTCCAGCGAGTCCGGGGTGCAGATCCCCGCGGAGATGGTTCACTACGGCATGACCAAGACCGCACAGCTCGCCCTCTCGCGCGGCATCGCGGAAAGCGTCGCCGGTACCGGCGTGACGGTCAACGCGGTGCTCCCCGGGCCGACGCGCTCGGAGGGGGTCGAGACCTTCATCTCGGCCATGGCGGCCGCAGAGGGGGCTTCGCGGGGAGAATACGAGGAGACATTCATCCAGACGCAGAGGCCGTCCTCGCTGATCCGGCGTCTGGCCGAGGTCGACGAAGTGGCGAACATGGTCGTCTACATCTGCTCGAAGGAGGCGTCGGCCACCACCGGCGCAGCGCTGCGCGTCGACGGCGGCGTCGTCCGGTCCATTGTCTAGGCCCGTCAGTACCGGCGGCTTCTTCGCCCTCGGCGACAGCCGGCTCGAGTGGCGACGCGTCCATCCGCCAGACGCGGCTGCGACGCCCGACCGCCCGACCCTGGTGCTCCTCCACGAGGGTCTGGGCTGCGTCCGGCTGTGGCGAGGCTTTCCGGAGGCGCTGGCGCGCCGCACCGGGCTCGGCGTCTTCCTCTACAGCCGCGCCGGCTATGGCCGATCGTCGCCCGCCCTCGGGCCGCTGCCCGTCGATTACCATCGCATCGAGGCCCTTGAGGTCCTGCCGGCCGTTCTCGCCGCCGCCGGCGTCGATCGGCCTGTCCTCGTCGGCCACAGCGACGGCGGCACGATTGCGCTGATCAACGCCGGCGAGGCGGAGCCGCCGGCGCTCGCCGTCGTCACGATGGCCGCGCACGTCTTCAACGAGGATGTGACGCTGGAGGGCATCGTCGCTGCGCGCGAGGCCTTCACCGGCACGGACCTGCGCGCGCGCCTGAGCGTCTACCATGGCAACAACGTCGATGGCGCCTTCTGGGGATGGTGCGACGCCTGGCTCAGCCCGGCCTTTCGCGACTGGAACGTCGAGCTTCATCTGCCGTCCGTCACCTGTCCCGTCCTTGTCATCCAGGGAGAAGACGATCACTACGGGACCGACGCTCAGGTGAAAGCCATAGCCGGCCAGGTTTCCGGGCCGGCCGAGATGCTCATGATCGCCGACTGCGGCCATGCGCCTCACCTTGAGCAACCCGAACGCGCCTGCGCGGCCATTGCGGCATTCCTTCGGACACACGACATCGTCTGAAAATGTCGAATGAAAGCCATCCCTAATATACGCTCGGCGGCGTCGCCGCCGTTGCGGCGCCACAGGTCGGCGAGGCGCGCGCGTGGGCCCGCCTGGCCTCGTTCCGTGCCGCGCACATGGAGATCGGCGTGAGCCGTGGGCGTTTCGTTGCCGCTGTCATCGTCTGCCTCGCCGCCATCGTGGCCGGCGGGGCGTACGTTTACCTGAGCGTGCCGCGCGTCGCCGTCGCCGAACCGACCCGCGGCCCGGCGGTGGAGGCGATCTATGCAACCGGCGTGGTGGAACCGGTCGTCTGGGCGAAGGTGACGCCGATGGTGCGCGGCCGCATCATGGAACTGTGCAAGTGCGAGGGCAGGGAGATCGGCAAGGGCGACGTTCTCGCCCGCCTCGACGACGCCGAGGAGCGGGCGCGGGTGAGCGAACTCGAGGCCCGCGCCGAATTCCTCGAAAGCGACATGCAACGCTACGCCCGCCTGGTCGAGCGCAATCACGTCAGCGCCCAGACCTACCAGCGCGCCGCGAGCGCCTTCGACGAAGTCCGCGCCATGATCGCGGCGGAACGCAAGCGACTGGAGGATCTGACGATCCGCGCCCCGATCGCCGGCGTCGTCCTGCGCCGCGACGGCGAACTCGGCGAGATCGTCGACAGCGACAGCGTCCTGTTCTGGGTCGGCGAACCGAAGCCGCTGTGGATCATCGCCGAGGTCGATGAGGAGGACATCCCTCGGGTCGCCGTCGGCCAGCGCGCGCTGATCAAGGCCGACGCTTTCCCCGACGATGTGCTCACCGGCGAGGTCGAGACGATTACGCCGAAGGGCGATCCCGTGAACAAGAGCTTCCGCGTTCGCATCGCCCTGCCGGCGGAGACGCCGCTGCTGATCGGTATGACCACGGAGATCAACATCGTCGTCGCCACCGTCGACAACGCGCTCCTCGTCCCGGCCGACTCGGTGATCGGCGGGCGGGTCTTTACGGTGGTCGAAGACCGCGTCAGGGCCCGCGCGGTCGAAACCGGGATCGTCTCGCCGACCATGGTTCAGATCGCCGCCGGGCTCGACGACGACCAGCCCATCGTCGTTTCGCCGCCGGCGGGCCTGCGCGACGGCGATCGCGTCAGGGTCGTCCCGGCTTCATGAGCGGGGCATGAACGCGGCATGGCCTTTCCCTGGCGCCTCATTGTCGGCATCGCGTTCACCCACATCCGCGGGCGAACGCGACAGACGGCGCTGTCGATCCTCGGCGTGGCCACCGGCGTCGGCTTCGCCATCGCCATGGCGGGGCTGATGGAGGGGTCGCAGAGCGATTTCATCAGCCGGATCGTCGACTCAACCCCGCACGTGGTCGTCAAGGACGAGTTCCGCGATCCGCCGCTCCAGCCGGTGGCGCGCCGGCATGCCGGTGCCGCCATCGCCCTGCGCGGGGTCAAGCCCAAGGAAGAGTTGCGCGGCATTCGCAATCCGCGTCCCAAGCTGGCCGCTCTCGACGCCCTTCCCGGCGTCGCCGCGGCGCCGATCCTGCGCGGCCAGGTCGTCCTCAGGTATGGCGGCAAGGAGGTCGCCGCTTCGCTGATCGGGATCGAACCGAAGCGCGAACGCCGGGTCTCGCAGGTGGAGTCGGACATGATCGCCGGCACCCTCGACAGCCTCTACGGCGCCGCGAACGGGATCATTCTTGGCCGCAGTCTGGCGCGCAAGCTGGCCGCCGAGATGGGTTCGACCCTGTCGGTCACCTCTCCGGCCGGGGTGATGCTGAAGATGAAGGTCGTCGGCCTTGTCGACAGCGGCATCGTTTCGCTCGACGAGGGGACGAGCTACGCCCTGCTGAAAAAGGTCCAGGTCCTGCTCGAGCGGCCGAACATCGTCAACGAGATCCGCTTGCGCCTCGACGACGTGACCGCCGCGCGCGCCATCGCCCATCGGGTCGAGACCCGGATCGGCTACAAGAGCGAGTCCTGGGAGGAGGCCAACGAAGGCATCCTCGAAACCTTCGCCATTCGCAACATCATCATCTACACGGTCGTCAGCGGCATTCTGATCGTCGCCGCCTTCGGCATCTTCAACATCGTCTCGACGATCACGTTCGAGAAGGCGCATGACATCGCCATTCTGAAATCCCTCGGCTTTCGCGAAAGCGACATCCGCGCCCTCTTCCTCTTCGAGGGGCTGCTGATGGGCGGCGTCGGCACGCTGCTCGGCTGGGGGCTCGGCTACGCGCTGTGCCGTATCCTGGGCACGGTCCATATCCAGATCAGGCCCGGCGCCGAGGCGATGGCGTTGCCGGTGATCTACGCGCCGGCGCACTACCTCATCGCCGCAGCGGCTGCCTTGTCTGCCGCCGCGATCGCGGGCTACCTGCCGGCGCGGCGAGCGGCGCGGCTCAACCCCGTCGACATCATCCGCGGCGCCACCTGAGCGCCGATGGGTACGCCCGCCCGCACCGTGCGCGCATCCGAGAGCACAGCCGCCGTCGTCGCCGAGGAGGTGACCCGGGTCCTCCCCGGCGCGGTGGCGACGACGCTGGTGGAAAGCGTCGACCTGGTCATCGGCGCCGGCGAGTTCGTCGCCATCACCGGACCATCGGGTTCGGGCAAGTCGTCGCTTCTCTACCTGCTCGGCCTGCTCGATCGGCCGACAAGCGGGCGGATCCTGCTGGAGGGCCGCGACACGGGCGCTTTCGGTCGCGACGAGGCGGCCGCCTTCCGCCTGAGCCGGATCGGCTTCGTCTTCCAGTTCCATTTTCTGTTGCCCGAGTTCACCGTGATGGAAAACGTCATGATCCCGCTGCGTCGGCTGTCGGGTCGCGCTCACGGGAGGTTGGCCGTCCGCGCCCAGGATATTCTGGAGAGCCTGGGGATCGCTGCGTTGCGCGACCGCCGCCCGGATCAGCTTTCGGGCGGCGAGCGTCAACGCGCCGCCATCGCCCGTGCGCTTGCCAACGACCCGCCGATCGTGCTCGCCGACGAGCCGACCGGGAACCTGGACAGCCACAACGCCGACCTCGTTTTCTCCATCCTCGGCGAGCTTGCGGCGAAGGAAGGTCGCACGGTGATCGCGGTCACCCACGACGCGGCGCTGGCGGCGCGGGCGGGCCGCCGCGTCGGTCTGGTGGACGGCCGGATCGTGGCCGACAGCGGCCCCTCGGTCTAAACGGGTCCGACGGCGAAGGACGGTGTGGGCGAAGGTCCGTTCGGGTCGCGGCGCCCCTCGCGGCGAGCGAGCCGATAACTTGTTGATTCAGCGCGTTTATCGCCATTGCGCGCGGGGCGAAGTTTGACGAAGCGATCTCCGCGCGGGGGTCAGTCGAGCCCGAGGATGGCGCGGGCCTCGTCGGGCGTGGCCGGGTGCCGGCCGTAGGCGGGACACAAGGCGGCGACCTGGGCGACCAGTTCGGCGTTGCTCGCAGCGAGGCGGGTCCGGTCGAATTTCAGGTTGTCCTCCAGCCCGGTGCGGACATGTCCGCCAAGTTCGAGCGACCAGCGCGCCACCTCGAGCTGATGGCGGCCGATGCCGGCGGCGGTCCAGGTCGCGCCCGGCATCAGCGCCTCCATTTCGGCCTGCGCGAACTCCACCAGTCGACGACGCGCGGGAAGGGCGTTCGGGATGCCGAGGACAAGCTGAAGGTGAGGCGGGCTGCGCAGCAGGCCGCGGGCGATGAGTCGCTCGGCGGCGTACAGCATCGCAAGGTCGAAGACTTCGATCTCCGGCTTGATGCCGCGTTCGAGCATCTCGCCGGCCATGGCTTCGACGAGCCGGGGATGATTGTCGTAGATCTGGGTGGCGAAATTGACCGAACCGGTCGCCAGCGACGCCATCTCCGGGCTCAGGGCGAGCGGCCCGGCCCGCTCCGCCGGATCGCGGCCGCGACCCCCGGTGGAGAATTGGATGATCATTCCCGGGCAGGCTTCGCGGACGCCGGCCTGGACGGCGGCGAAGCGTTCGACATCCGAGGACGAGCTCTCGTCGTCGTTGCGGACGTGGACATGGACGACGGTGGCGCCGGCCGCGAAGGCCTCGCGGGTGGAAGCGATCTGCTCGTCCGGCGTGACCGGAACGGCCGGGTTGTCGGCCTTGCGCGGCACCGCTCCGGTGATCGCGACGGTGATGATGGCGGGTGTGCTCATGGACTTAGCATGAAGAGCGGGCACGACCGAAGCAACCCACTTTGCCGCCCCGCGGCGGCAGGCGCGGCAGCGCCCTTTGCAAGTCCTCCGCGCTTAGCGGCCGCCGTCCAGCTGTTGTTTTATGAAGCGGTCGACCTTTCCGAACGCATTGATCATACCGTCGAGGGACAGGTTATCGGCGACGTGACGGCGGATACGCTCCGCGAAGTCGGCCTTTGGATCGCGGTGCGTCTCGAAGAACGCTTTGAGCGACTGGATCATCGCCTCGTCGCTGTAGGTCGCAACGCGGACCCCCGTGACGCCGTCGACCACGTAGGCGATCTCCGGATGGTGGAACGGACCCTGCGGCGTGCGGTCGTAGGCGATGACCGGGACGCCGTAGGCCAGGGCATGGTTTACGGAAAGCCCGACGGCGCCTGAGAAGACCGCGGCGTCCGCCGAGCGGTAACAGGCCGCGAGCTTCCACTCGTCGTATTCCGCACCCAGCATGTGGATCGACTTGCCGAGTTCGGATCCGGCCTCGGCGCGGACCTTGTCGGCGTCCGCCCCGTCGCCGATGATGGTCAAGGCTGCATCCGGGAAACTGGCGCGCAGGCCGCGAAAGATGCGGATGAGGCGGGGAAAGTCCTTGTCCGGCGTCATCCGGCCGACGTTGATCAGATGCGGCCAACCGGGAGCCGCCGCCGGCTCGATGTCAAGCGCGAAGGTCTTGATCGAGTCGACGTCGAGGGTGTTCGGCGCGACGAACAGCCGTTCCTTCGGCATGAATCGGCTGAGAAAAGCGCATCCTTCATCGCTGTAGCAAAGGTGGCCGTCGACGAGCCGCGAAAGGAGGATTCTCGGCGACTGCGCCAGCTTCTGCTTCGGCGTGTTCAGGCCGCGCTCCATGTTGAAGCCGTGCGACCAGAACAGAACGATCGGTTTGCCCTTCGTTCGGCGAAGCCAGGGCAGCTCATAGGTGGAGCTGATCCGCAAGCCGAACTCGGCAATGATCGCGGTCGCTCCCGTTTTCTCGATGATCTCGTTGATCGGGACCTTGGCCCGATAGGGGTTATCCTTGTTGGGGAACTCGATATCGAACCGACGGATAAAGTCAAACTCGTCGTGAATAAGCTTCTTGTACTCCGGCGCAGCGCGCGATGTTGCGACGATCCAGCCGAATTCCTTGTAGAGCCGCTCGAAAATCGCCAAGCGGTAGTGGGGGACGACACGCTGAAAAACGACGGTTTGGGGCATACTATCTCCGTTTGGACTTCAGCCGGTGAAGGTTCCGCACCCATGAATTTGCACGTGGTTGGCGTCGGTTCTGTTTGCGGGGAGGGCCGCCCGTCAGGGCCATGACGCCGGCGCTGCGCTGCAAGTGCGTGATAAACAACCCGGCGGTCAAGCGATTTCTCCGCCATCCTTTCGCGGACCGAGCGATGCTTCCGATGCCGTGGCGGCCGGGTGTGGCTTCCTGAAACTGGTTCAAAAGCGGCCATCGCCCCATATCGGAACAACGATGCGAGACACGGCCGGATACTGGATTTCTCAGGGCGCGCGCGTAGCCTGGTACCTCGGCCAGTACCTGGCCTCGACCCGGGCGCGGGGCGGGGGCGGCGCGCGGCGGCGGCGAACACGGCCCTCCGGCCTGCCGACGATGCGCGACCTCCTGGTCGACCTCGCCGCGCTGCTTCGCCGCGACCGGGACAACATCGCTGCCGGGTTGTACCGGATGCCGCATGACGCCGTGCCGAACGTGGGCCGATGGATGCACGATGCCCGTCTCTACTTCGCCGATCTGCCGGCCGTCAACGCCCGGCGCCGTCGGGGCGGTGTCAGCGAACTCGGCGACGGCGACGAGAGCTTGCCCTCGTACTACCGGCGCAACTTCCACTACCAGACCGACGGCTACCTGAGCGCCCGCTCCGCCGAACTTTACGACCATCAGGTTGAGGTTCTCTTTCTCGGCGGCGCCGCTGCGATGCGGCGACAGGCGCTGGTGCCGCTTGCCGCTTTTGTGCGCCGCCACAGGGGCCGGCCGTTGCGGCTGCTGGACGTGGGCAGCGGCACGGGCGATTTCCTTACCTTCGTCAAGGACAACTGGCCGGACATCTCGGTGCACGCGCTCGACCTCAGCCGCTACTACCTGGACCATGCCGGACGGCGACTGGACCCCTGGGGCGGCGTGGGCAGGATTCAGGCCGCGGCGGAAGCGCTGCCGATCCGCGATGGATCCGTGGACATCGTGACCGCGATCTATCTCCTTCACGAGGTGCCGGATGGCGAAAGGGCCCGCATTGCGGCGGAGGCAGCCCGAGTGATGCGGGCGAACGGCCGACTGATCGTCGTCGACTCGCTGCAGTACGGCGATCGCCCGGCTTACGACCAGCTGATTGCGAAATTCCCGGCTTCGTTTCATGAACCCTTCTACGAACGCTACGCGCGATGCGATCTCGATGCGCTGTTTTCATCTTTCGGCCTGCGCCGGAGCGGCAAGACGGTCGCGTTCTTCTCCAAGATTCTGGTCTACGATAAGGCGGCGCAAGCGTGATGTGTGGCAGGTTTACCCAGACCCGGCCATGGGCGGAGCTCGTAGAGCTTTACCGGATCACCGAGCCGGTGACGGCCCGGCCGCCGGAGCGGCGTTACAACATCGCGCCCACGGACGACGTCGCAGTGGTGCGACGCTCGCAGTCCGGGCATGGACGCGAGCTTTCGAGCCTGCGCTGGGGGCTCGTTCCCGCGTGGTCGAAAGGCCCCGGAGCCGGCGCGCGCATGATCAATGCGCGGGCGGAAACCGTCGCCGTCAAACCCGGCTTTCGCGCCGCGTTTCGCGCCCGCCGCTGTCTTGTCATCGCCGACGGCTTCTACGAATGGCAGGTGCTTCCTGGCCGCGGCAAGCAGCCCTATCACATCGCTGCGGCCGACGGCGGACCCCTGGCCTTCGCCGGCTTGTGGGAGCGTTGGTGTCGCGCCGGAGCACCGCCCGTCGAGACCTGCGCCATCATCACGACGGCCGCGACGGATGCGTTGCGCACAGTCCATGACCGGATGCCGGCGATCCTCCCCTGGGCGGCGCATGACGCCTGGCTGGATCCGGATACGACCGCGAACCATCTCGTCGACCTGCTCAAGCCCGCTTCGGAGGCTCTCGACGCCCGTCCGGTCTCGCGGCGGCTGAACAACGTGCGCTTCGATGATGTGACGTGCCTTGAACCCGCAGCATACGCCTGATTGCGCGCAAACCGCGATTTGTTCGCTGAAAGTTCGCCACCTCTTTGCCACACTCGCCGACCATGGTATAAGACTGTCGCGGCACGGACGAAAGGTCATGGTCTGCGCCGCGGGTTCGAAGTAGGAACATGCGCGAGCATACGTGTCGCATGCGTCTGATCGGCTGGTGCAAGCGCCGCACGTGAGCGCGGCAGGGCCGGCGAGGGGGGTCGCGAGCAAGGTGCGGACGCGCAAGCGACCAACTTAGCTGAACACGGGGCAGACGCAGCCCGAAGATGGCGCGTCCAGCCGGCAAGCGAGCGGTGCGGGCGGCCAAACTATCCGCCGAGATGTGTTCGAGCCGGCAGCCCAAGAGGGCTAGCGGCGGAACACGGTAGGGGCGTATCCTCCTTGAGATATAGACTGTTGGTAGGGGTTCGGTACCGAGTGAGTGGCAACGATGCAGCCTGAATATTTCGGCCTGGTCATGGATCCGTTCGAGAGGGGGCCGGATCCCCGCTTCCTCTACATGGATCCGGCGCGGCGTAACGCCTTTGCGCACCTTCTTGCCAGCGTCTACGAATGCAAGGGCATGGTCTTGCTGGCGTGTCCGCGCGGCCTCGGCAAGAGCACCCTGATCCGTCATCTCGCCGATCAGTTGGCGGCGCTTGACAGCGTCCTGGTCCTTTACCCGGGCGGTGTTCTCAGTTGCAGGCCGGGCATGTCGTTCGCCGACGTTCTCGCCGCCTGCCGCGGCCGCTTCGACCGGCGCCAGCCGGCGGCCAGCGACGAGGAGCGGCTGGCGGCGACCCTCGATCGTGCGGCGAACCGGAGCCAGGTCGCGGTGCTCCTGCTCGACGACGCGGATGCGCTCGACGATGCCGCCCTGTTGCGGCTGCGGGAACTTACCGAAGCCGACGGCGAGGACCGGCGGTTGATGTCGGTCATCCTCGTCGGGTCGCAAAAGCTGCAGCAGCGGCTTGAGCAGCTTGCCCAGGGCCGCGGAGTGGCCCGAGGCGGTCGACGTGACGGCTTCGTCGATCTCGCCACCGACCTGCCGTCGCTCAACGACCGCGATGTCGATCGCCTCATTCGCCACCGCCTGACGGTCGCGGGCCATGCCGAGGGCGATCTGTTCTCGCCGGTGGCTCTCGCCGAAGTTGCCCGGCGCAGCCACGGCAATCCGCTGCATGTCGTCGCCTTGTGCGGGGCCGCCATGGCGCTGGCGGAGCGTGAAGCAAAATCCACGGTTTCGCGCGATCTGGTCGAGCGCGCGGCCGGGCATGTGGAAGACCTGGATCTCGACGAGGCCTACGGTCAGGACGCCTTCGGCCGAAATGAGCGAGGGGCGTCTCCGGCGCCGACGGCCGCCGCCGCCGCCGCTGCCGCCGCCGCGGTGCCGATTGCAGACGCATTCGCAGCGCAGCCGGTACCTTCGGCGCGGGCGCATCAGGGCGACGCGGCGCGGCGGCTCGACGATGTCGCCGAGGCGATCCGCGCGGCGGATCTGCGTTCCGGCGGGAGCGTGGACCCGCAGGTCAAGGCGGATCCGCACATCAAGTACGGACCCGCCTTCGCGCGGCCGGCGACGGGCCCAGCCGATCAGCCGGAGCCCGAACCGACCTTTCATTCGGTTGCGGCGGAGCGCCCGTCCGTCGAGTTTGCGCCTGCCGCCAACGACCACCGGTTCTATGCGGGCACCCGACCGAGCGAAACCCATCGGGAGCGCCGGCGGGGGTGGCTTGCGACAATGCTCATGCTCGTCGTCGCCGCGGCGGTCCTGGTGGCCGCCGCCGTCTACGCGGCGCGCAGCGGGATGATCGACATTGCTGCCCTTCCGGACCGTGTCGGGGCGGTGAGCATGAAGCTCGTGCGCCTGGTCAGCAACGCCATCAACGCCAATCCGCCGGCCGGAGAGGGTGGCGGCGGCGACGCGACCGAGGCCGGATCGGGCACGGGGGTTGCGGAGGCCGATGCCTCGCCGACCGGCTCGGTCGGCGGCTCGCACTCGACCAGCCTCAGCTTCGATCGCTTCGGCGCGAACCGTGATACGGGTGCCGGCGCGGAGGAGGAGAAGAGCGTCGCGAGCGAGGAAGTCTACCAATTCAACCCGCCGCCGCCTCAGGCTCCGACGCAAGCGCCGGCGGAACGGCAGGGGAACAGCGTGAATGCTGATCCGGGCCGAGATCGGATGACGGGCGCCGAGGCTGCCCGGACCGCATCCGAACCTGCCCCGCCGCCGGTCTCGGCGCCTCCGCCGTTGTCCTCGTCGGCGGCGAAGCCGGCCACGCAGGCGGCGACGCCCGGCAATGTCGCGCAGCAGGCGGCAACGCCCGGCAATGTCGCGCAGCAGGCGGCAACGCCCGGCAATGTCGCGCCGCAGGCGGCGACGCCCGGCAATGGGGCGCCGCAGGCGGCGGCCGTTGCCGACGAGGCCGGCAACGCCAATGTGCTCGATCCGGGTACCGCCGTCGTCTTGAGCCGCCGCGGACCGCCCGAGACCCCGAAGCCGACCCCGCCGCCGGCGCCAGCACAAGCCGCGCCGGTCAAAGCTCCGACGACAGCCGCGCCGGCGCAGGCGGGCGAACAGGCAACGGCGTCGACCGCGGACGCCGCCCACAATGCCCGGTCCGACAAAAACCAGGCCCAGTTCGAGCCGTTGCTCGCGCGCGGCGACGAGTATCTCGTGACCGCCGATCTCGACATGGCGAGAACCTTCTATCAGATGGCGTATGAACGCGGGAGCGCAGAGGCCGCGGTGCGCATGGGCTGGACTTTCGACCCGCAGTTCTACAAGCGGGCCGGGATCAACGGCGAGGCAAGTCCGCGAGAGGCCATCTTGTGGTATCAAGAGGCGCTTCGCCGCGGCGACCGTCAGGCCTCGCAACGCCTCAGCGCGCTGGCGACATGGCTGCAAAGCGCCGCGGCCTCCGGAGATGTCGAGGCGAAGCGGATATTGAAGCTCTGGCAGGGCTGACGCCGGCCGAATGTCCGGCCGCCGCCGCCCGCGGGAACGCCGAGCGCAACGCCGGATATTTCTGCGCGCCATGCACTTGCGCAAGTGCGGGACGAATGGCAGGCTCCCTTTCCCAGGCGCACGGTTGCGTCAGCGGCCAGTAGCGCTTTCGCTTCCACAGGCGAAGCCTATAATGGCTCGCGATGAGGATCTCGATGACGGCTGCGGAGCGGTGCTCGTGAGCGGTGCGGGCGGGGCGCGGAGGCTTGACCGGCCGCTCCCGCACGATGCGCGGGTGTGCCGACGACGTGGTCGTAGTTGCCGCAGGGTCCTGTAAATGACCGTCATTCCATTGGCGAGCGGCCATCGCCCGGTCTCGCCTATCCACGTCGCGATCATCATGGACGGCAACGGACGATGGGCGCGCGCGCGCGGGTTGCCTCGCACCGCCGGACACCGACGCGGCGCGGAGGCCGCCCGCATCGCGGTCGAAACGGCGATGCGCATCGGCGTCCAATACCTGACGCTGTTCGCGTTCTCCTCGGAAAACTGGAAGCGGCCGGAGTCGGAGGTCAGCGACCTCATGGGCCTGCTGCGCCACTACCTGCGCAGCGAGATCGGCCGCTTTCATGACGGCGGCGTCCGACTCAAGGTGATCGGAGATCGGTCGCGCCTGTCGCCCGACATCGTTACCTTGATCTCGGCCGGAGAAGAGAGGACGGCCGGCAACCAGAAATTGACGCTGACGATTGCGCTCAATTACGGCGGCCGGGCCGAAATCGCCATCGCCGCGCGCCACATCGCGCTCGACGTTGCGGCGGGTCTGCTGCGCGCCGACGAGGTCGACGAGCGCCTGATCGCCTCGCGTCTCGAGACGACCGGGATCCCCGATCCGGACCTGCTGATCCGCACCAGCGGCGAACAGCGGATCAGCAACTTCCTGATCTGGCAACTTGCCTACACCGAACTGGTCTTTCTCGACCTGCTCTGGCCGGACTTCTCGCGCAAGGACTTCGAAGCGGCCATCCGCGAGTACGAGGGCCGCAATCGGCGCTATGGGGCGGTACAGGATCCGGTCATCGTCTCGTAGGAACCTGATGCCGCAGTTGTCCGTTCATTAGGTGCGCCGAGCGCAAAGCCGGCACGCACCGACGCTGGAGCGTCGATAACGAGGGGATGGGCGATGAATCTCAGGGCGGTTGCGATCGTGCTTGCGGGCGGCAAGGGTACCCGGCTTTCTCCGTTGACCAACGAGCGCGCCAAGCCGGCCGTGTCGTTCGGCGGCAAATACCGGATCGTGGACTTCGTTCTCAGCAATCTCGTCAATTCCGGCATCTTCTCCATCTACGTCCTGGTGCAGTTCAAGAGCCAGTCGCTGTTGCTTCATCTGAAGGACGGCTGGCAATTCAGCAACATCCTTGGCAACCAGTTCATCATTCCCGTACCCGCACAGATGCGATCGGACGGGGAGACCTGGTATCGCGGAACGGCCGACGCCATCCACCAGAACATCAACCTCATCGAGCAGTCCAAGCCGGACATCGTCGCAGTCTTCGGCGCCGATCACGTCTACCGGATGAACGTGGCGGAAATGGTCGAGTATCACCGGCAGGTGATGGCCGACGTAACGGTCGCGACGATCCCGGTGGACCGCGCCTATGCGAGCGCGTTCGGCGTCGTCGAAACCATGGCAGACGGCCATATCGTCCGCTTCATCGAGAAGGATCCGGACGCGCCCGGGATGCCTGGCGACCACGACAGGGTTCTGGCGTCGATGGGGAATTACATCTTTTCCGCCGAGGCGCTCCTGCGGATGGTCTACGAGGATGCCGCCGACAAGAAGAGCTCTCATGATTTCGGCACGGACATCCTGCCGCGGCGCGTCGGCAAGGACCGCATCTTCGCGTATGACTTCGCCAACAACCGCATCCCCGGCGAGCCGTCCCGCGGCGGCAACTACTGGCGCGACGTCGGCACCATCGAGGCCTATTTCCAGGCGAACATGGAGATCCGCTCGGAGAACTCGCCGCTCAACCTCTACAATCGGCGTTGGCCACTGCGCACCGCGAGCTATCCGGATCCGCCCGCTCGCTTCGCGTTCAGCGATAGCGGCGAGCCGGGCCAGGCGATCCATTCGCTGGTTGCCGGCGGCTCGATCATTGCCGGCTGCGTTCGCGACTCCGTTCTGGGACGAAACGTGGTCGTCCACCCCGGGGCAACGGTCGACGAGTGCGTCATTCTCGACAACTGCGAAATCGGTCCCGGCGCTGCTCTGCGTCGGACCATCCTCGACAAGAACGCCAAGGTCCCCGCTGGCGAGCGCATCGGCTTCGACGCCGAACAGGACCGCCAGCATCACCACGTCAGCGAAAGCGGCATCGTCGTCGTCAGCGGCACCCGCTCGCCCGTCGATCTCTCCGTGCTCGGGATCTGACGGGCCGCCACCTCCGCGCGGCGGGCGGCACAGCAGCTCCGCCCGACGTCGATCGACGACCACGCCTGACGACGACCGATAGCCGATCATTCGCCTGGCGAGGACTCCGGCGCGGCCGCCGGTGAAGCCGCCGCGCCGGATAAACCTAGGATTCCAGAACCTCCTCGTAGCGAGTTGAAAATGCGCCGTTTTCTGCGCATATCGGTACATCGACAACGCCGCGGCGGTATGCCGCCAGCCAATCCTCGCCGCCGTCGTCATTCGGTCGAGGAACGAGAATATCGTGCTCTATCATCTACCAGGTGCCTCCAAGGCACGTTGCAACCTCGGACGAACCATTTCGCCCGATTGACGTACAGCCAACGCACAACGGGCGCGCTGCTGGCCGTAAAGGCCGGCCCCAACTGCATGCAGAGCTTAGTCGCGGTTCGCCGCGTTCATTTCGGCCTCCCATCGATTAAGAGATAGGGTGTACGGCTGGGCATTGCCGCTCGTCGAATGCAGCAATGTCCAGGGTGTGAGCGCAGGGCCGCACTGCCTCGGCAACAGCGCGCTCCAGGGGCGTGGCGAGACGGGGATGCACGGCGGCGCGTCCTTCCACCGTTTCGACCGGAGGTGCGCCTCGTCTTTGGGGTTGGGCGGCGCTGTCCGCCGCCCGCCCATCCGCCGTGAGACAGCCCCGCTTCCCTCAGTTGCAGAAGTAGCCTCGATTGTAGCGGCGCCCGACACGGGCCGCCGGTGCGAAATCGCCGTCCGCCGGCCTGCCGCCGCAAGCGCGACCGCTGACCTTGTGCTTCGGTTCGAACGTGGCGCATCCGCCCGACACCGGCTTTGGCTGCGCGTACACTGCCTTCTGGAAAGCGAAGTTCCAGTAGCTGCCGTCGACGAAGACATTCGTCAGCGTCGTGCCTCGGTCCGGGACCCTGTTCGTCGTGTCGTCGGCGCTGCCCATGAACAGCAGCATGAGCGGTTTGCGCGCCCCGGAGGTCTTCGAAATGCTGGGGTCATAGCCGACATTGACCCGATCGAGCCTGAGCTTGCGGGTACCGTGGCCGACGCTGGGCCGGTACGGCGAAAAAAGCCCCTGGTAGCCGGTCAGGCCGGTCACGTTCTGCAGGATCAGTTCCTGCAGCGGACCGCCGCTTTGGGCGTGGACGAGGTCGCCATGGGTGCCTCTGGTGGTGCCGCTGATGCCGCGGACGAAGGTATTCTGAACGATCAGCCGGCCCTTGTCGTTGTAGCTCCTGATCGCGTCGGCGAACTTCTTGTTGACGTCGATGGACACCCCTTCGACGAGGGCGACGCCCGCGGTGTCCTTGATGGTGATGACCGCCGTGAGACTGTCGTTGTAGATGAATTGTCCGCCCGTGATGCGAACGTTGCGAGCCCTTGCGACGACCATGCCTTGCGAACAGGCCCGGGTGGACGGCAGCTTGATGAAGACGTCGCGCCCATCGGCTCGCAGGTTTTTGGGGAATCCCGGATCACCCGGGCACTTGCCGTCGATAACGATGGGGTTGGAGAGCGGCGGCGGCGCGACGCAGGTGATCGCCGCTTCGGCATTGACGGCCACGGACAGTGAGACGATGACGGCGGAGGCGAGCAGCGCGCGCGCCTTGTTGCTGATTGGCAAAGTCATTCTTAATTCCCCTGCATGAATTGTTCTCCTTCTCCAAAGACGTACCGTATTCGACTTTTTCGTTTCGATCCCGCCGTGTGAGCCGACTGTCCACGGCACACCAAAGGACGAGAGGAATTTGCCTGACAACTTTGAACACAATAAGGCAGAATTGGCCATGATCGTCAAAGCGGCGGTCATGGCCGTGAGTATCTTGAGAAATTGTTTGAGGATCCCGCAATCGGGTTATGTGTGGATTGGTCAGGCCTAAAGATCGGGCGCGCGTCCGGGGATCGTCCGATCAGAGCGGCGCGATCACTCCGCAGCCACCGCTCTCGTGCGATCCTGCCGCAGTTCCTCGGTTGCCTGACGAACGACCTGGGCCGATGACCACAGGAACAGGCTGGCCATGACCCCGGCGACGGCGAGGTCCGGCCAGGCCGAGTCCGTCGCCCAGACGCCGACGGCGGCGATGATGACCGCGGCGTTGCCGATGGCGTCATTGCGGCTGCACAACCAGACCGAGCGCACGTTCGCATCGCCCTCGCGGTACCTGAGCAGGAGCAGCACGCTCAGGGCGTTGGCGGCCAAGGCGAGCGCAGCGACAGCGCCCATGACCGGCGCCTGCGGGACCCCGAGGACAAGGACCTGGTAGGCCGTCGTGGCGAGCACCCAAAGCCCCATCAGGCCGAGGCTTGCGCCCTTGACCAGTGCGGCGCCGGCCCGCCAGGCGAGCGGCCGACCGATGACCGCCAAGGTGAGCGCGTAGGTCGCGGTGTCCCCGAGAAAATCGAGGGCGTCCGCTTTCAGCGCCTGCGATCCGGCGAAGACCCCGGCGCCCATCTCCACGAAGAACATGGCGCCGTTGATCGCGATCACGGCAACCAGCGCGCGCCGATACGCGGCCGACAGGCCTTCAAACTTGCCGTCCCCGGCGCAGGAACATCCGCCCATGCGGATCCTTCGTCGTTGCCGATGAGCCTCGTCGTGCTGCGTTATGTGCGCTCCGGCAACGACCGTCAACCGAAGGCGGCCGAAGAATCGCGACCGGCGGCGGGTGATGGGCCGGCGGTGCCGGCCTCCGTCGCCTCCGCGCCCGCTCCCGGCTCTCCGGGAGCGAACACGCGCGGGTGGCGCGGGCGGATGTAGACTGTCCGGCCGAGCCGGATATCCAGTTCCTGATGACGGGCGCGCGACAGCTCGGCCTCGATGAGCTCGTCGCCGATGG
Source organism: Rhodospirillales bacterium (assembly GCA_016793925.1). Lineage (GTDB taxonomy): Bacteria > Pseudomonadota > Alphaproteobacteria > Rhodospirillales > Defluviicoccaceae > JAEULH01. Next base: position 38,784 of record JAEULH010000087.1, read on the forward strand.
CCAGTTCGACGCGGACCGTCGGCCCGGCGGCGCATACATGGCGGACCTGGGCGGGCTGGCCCACCCTGACCGGCCCGGCGAAGATCTCGATGTCGTGGGGGCGGATGTAGGCCGTCGCCAAATCGCCCGTTTCCGTGCGCGCGCCGACGCCGAGGCCGCCGAGACCCGGTTCGCCGGTCCAGACGGCGACGTTGCCGTCCTCGCCGACCACGCAGCGGACTTTGTTCACATTGCCGAGGAACTCGTACACGAACGGACTGGCCGGTCGGTCGTAGACATCCGCCGGTGGCCCCTCCTGCTCGATGCGCCCCTGATCCATGACGACGACGCGATCGGCCAGTTCGAGCGCCTCTTCCTGGTCATGCGTCACGAAGACGCTGGTCAGGCCCATGTCGTCGTGCAGCCGGCGCAGCCAGCGCCGCAACTCCTTGCGCACCTTGGCGTCGAGTGCACCGAACGGCTCGTCGAGAAGCAGGATGCGCGGCTCGATCGCCAGTGCCCGGGCAAGCGCCACCCGCTGGCGCTGACCGCCGGAAAGCTGCGACGGATAGCGCTCGGCCAGGTGCTCCATCTGGACGAGGCCGAGAAGCTCTTCGACCTTTTCGGCAATGGCCGCCGGCCGCGGCCGGGCGCGCCGCGGTCGCACGCGCAGACCGAAGGAGACGTTCTCGCGCACCGTCATGTGGCGGAACAGGGCATAGTGCTGGAAGACGAAACCGACCCGGCGTTCGCGAACGCCGCGGGGACTGGCGTCCTCGCCGCCGAACAGAATCCGTCCGGAGGTGGCGAACTCCAGGCCGGCGATAATGCGCAAGAGCGTCGTCTTGCCCGACCCCGAGGGACCGAGCAGGGCGACCAGTTCGCCCCGACGGATCGCCAGGCTGACATCGTCGAGGGCGACGAAGCCGTTGAACCGCTTTGTGACGTGATGGGCCTCGATGTCCATTCTGGTGCTCCAGGTCAGTGTCCGGCCGCCGCCAGCTCGTCGCGAAAGCGGTGTTCGAGCACGGCCTTGATGACGAGAGTGACGACGGCGAGGAAGGCGAGGAGGGACGCGACCGCGAATGCGGCGACGAAGTTGTACTCGTTGTAGAGAATCTCGACGTGCAACGGCATCGTGTTGGTCAGGCCGCGGATGTGACCGGAAACGACCGACACCGCGCCGAATTCGCCCATGGCGCGGGCGTTGCAGAGCAGGACGCCGTAGAGCAGGCCCCATTTGATATTGGGCAGGGTCACCCGCCAGAAGGCCTGCCAGCCGCTGGCGCCGAGGGAGAGGGCGGCCTCTTCTTCTTCCTTTCCCTGCTCTTGCATCAGCGGGATCAACTCGCGGGCGACGAAGGGAAAGGTCACGAACACGGTCGCAAGCACGATGCCCGGCACGGCGAAGATGATCTGGACATCGTGGGCGGCGAGCCAGGGGCCGAACCAGCCGTTGGCGCCGAATACGAGGACGAAGATCACGCCCGCGATGACCGGCGAGACGGAGAAGGGCAGGTCGATCAAGGTGATCAGCAGGCTTTTGCCGGTGAACTCGAACTTGGCGATCGCCCAGGCGGCGACGACGCCGAAAACCGTGTTCAGCGGCACGGCGATGAGCGCGGTCACCAGCGTCAGTCGGATGGCCGCCAACGCATCCGGTTCGACGATGGCTGCGACGTAGGCCGCGAGACCCGCGTGCAGGGCCTGCCTGAAGACGATGACCAGCGGGAGAAGGAGAAAAAGCAGCAGGAACGCGAGCGCCACGATCACGAGCAGCCAGCGCAGGATCGGCGGTTCGCTGGTGGCGTTGGTCTGCCGGCGCGTATCGGCTTTCATGGTCTGCACTCCGTCAGCTCTGCGCATAGCGGCGGTGGCTCCAGCGCTGCGCGACGTTGATCAGCAGCAGCAGGACGAAGGACGCGAGAAGCATGACCGCGGCCAGCGCCGTCGCCCCGCGATAGTCGTACTGCTCCAGCTGGATGATGATCAGGAGCGGCACGATCTCCGATTTCATCGGCAGGTTCCCGGCGATGAAGACGACCGAGCCGTACTCGCCGAGGCCCCGCGCGAAGGCCAGGGCGAAGCCGGCGAGCGCCGCCGGGATCAGCGGCGGGAAGATGACCTTGGCGAAGGTCTGCGCCCGCCCCGCCCCGAGGCTGGCCGCCGCTTCTTCGACGGTGCGATCCAGATCCTCAAGAACCGGCTGAACCGTCCGGACGACGAAGGGCAGCCCCTCGAAGACGAGGGCGACGACCACGCCCATCTGGGTGAAGGCGACCTTGACGCCGAGCGGCGCGAGCAGACCGCCGACCCAGCCGTTGGTCGCGTAGAGCGTGGCCAGGGCGATGCCCGCGACCGCTGTCGGCAAAGCGAAGGGCAGATCGACGATACCGTCAACCAGGCGCTTGCCGGGGAAGTCGTAGCGCACCAGAACCCAGGCGATCAGCAGGCCGAAGACGGCGTTGACGAGCGCCGCGAGGAAGGCCGCGCCAAGGCTCAGGCGGTAGGCGGCGAGCGCCCGCGGCGAGGCGACGGCGGCTGCGAATTCGCTCCAACTCATCCCGCTGGCGGAAATCAGGATGCTCGCCAGCGGGATAAGAACGACCAGGCTCAGGTAGGTCACGCTGAGCCCAAGCGTCAGCCCGAAGCCCGGCAGGACGCTCTCCTGCCTCAGCCCGAGCGACCTCGGCGCGGTCAGAATCGACGTGATCATGGCGCCTGCCTACCGCGTCGCGTAGATCTGATCGAAGATTCCGCCGTCGGCGAAGTGTTTGGCCTGCGCCGCCTGCCAGCCGCCGAAGACGTCGTCGACGGTGAACTGCTTGACCTGCGGAAAGCGCGCAAGGAGATCCTGCGGCACCGTCGCCGGCTCGGTCGGTCGGAAATAGTGCGAGGCGGCAATGGTCTGGCTGGTGGGCGTATACAGATAGTCGAGGTAGGCCTGCGCCAGCGCGGTCGTGCCGTGTTTCTCGGCGTTGCCCGCGACCAGGGCGACCGGCGGCTCGGCGCGGATGCTCAGCGACGGCACGACGATCTCAAAGCCGTCGCGACCGAACGCCTCGAGCGAAAGGTAGGCCTCGTTTTCCCAGGCCAGGAGGACGTCGCCGAGACCGCGCTGGACGAATGTGTTCGTTGCGCCGCGGGCGCCCGTATCCAGCATCGGCACGTTCGCGTAGATCCCGGCGACGAACTCGCGGGCCTTCGCCTCGTCGCCGTGCCACCTGTCGAGGGCATAGCCCCACGCCGCGAGATAGTTCCAGCGGGCGCCGCCGGAGGTTTTCGGATTGGGCGTTATGACCTGAACGTCCTTCCGCACGAGGTCGTCCCAGTCGCGGATCTGCTTGGGGTTGCCCTTGCGCACGAGGAACACGATGGTCGAGGTATAGGGCGTGCTGTTGTGCGGCAGACGACTCTGCCAGTCGCTGGGCACGAGCCCGGTGCGCGCCGCGATCTCGTCGATATCGTAGGCGAGGGCAAGCGTCACAACGTCGGCCGCAAGCCCGTCGATGACGGCGCGCGCCTGCTTTCCCGATCCGCCATGCGACATGCGGATGGTCGGCGTCGTGTCGGTGCGCGCTCGCCACTCCTTCTGGAAGGCGGCGTTGATCTCCTGGTAAAGCTCGCGGGTCGGATCGTAGGACACGTTCAGCAGCGTCGCTTCGTCGGCCGGCGCGGTTGAAACGAAACCGAGAAGCACTAGGGCGGCTGCCCATGCGCCGATGAACGGGCGGATAGCGCGGATGCGAGACATCTCGATGACCTCCAAATCCCGGGCGCCGTCCAAAGCGCGGCACCATTTCCGCACCTTTCCTATCTTTTTGATAGACAATCAAGCGCTATTTTTCAGATGCCCGCCAGACGGGCTGCAAGCGCCGCGCTGTTGCCGCTGCGAACGGCGTCGGCCAGCGTCGTCCGGTCGAGAACGTCGGAGATTGCGTCGCGGACCTTGCGCATGACCAGGCGCACGGCACATTTCGCCTCGTCCTCGCAATCGTCGCAGCGGCGATAGCCGCTCAGGCTGGCGCAGGGAATGGGCGCCAGCGGACCGTCGGTGATGCGCACGATCTCGCCGAAGGTGATGGTGTCGGCCGGTCGCGCCAGACGGTATCCGCCACTGCGGCCACGTTGACTGTGAAGCAACCCGTGCCGCTTGAGCTCGCCGAGAATCAGCTCGAGGAATTTTTTCGGAACATTCGCCGTCTCGGCGATGTCTCCGATCAGGATGAGCCCGTCGTCCGCCCGCTCGGCCAGAACCAGCAAGGCGCGCAGCGCGTACTTGCTCTTTTGTGTGATCATCTCGAGGCGCTTCCCTACCCAGCTCATGGACAATATAGGGATCGGCTTCGGCCTGGAAGGTGCAGGATTCTCGCGCGATCAGGGCCACGTTATGGTTCGGCGGCGACGATGCCGGAGCCGCCAAGGGCGATCGGGACGAAGCTCGCCGGTCGGCGGCGTTTCGACGACGGCAGGAGACAGGGCATGCGGCGGAACCGGAACCGGGCGAGCGATGCGGAGCGGACCCCGAGGTGGGCGGCCCGGGGGACAATGCTGCTTGCGCTCGGTCTGTTCTTCTCCTGCGCGTTCGCCGCCCTGGCGAGCGCCGAGCCTGCGGCGCCGCCCGCGCCGCCGCCGGTCGACGCCCATTTCGATGCCCAATCGCCCCGTGCGAAGGCGGCGGCAATCGCCGCGCTGACCGTCGAGGAGGCCTACGACGACCAGGACGCCCTGCTCTCGGCTGCCCTCGCCGGCCTGGCGCCGCAGCGACCGGGCCGGACGGATATCTATTTCCTCGGCTTTGCCGGCGTTGCCTACGAAGACGTGTTCCTTCACGAAGCGCGCTCCGCGCAGGCGCTGTTCGATGCGGCCTATGGCACCGAAGGCCGCTCTCTCCTTCTGGCCAACAACGTCGCGACCCTGTCGGAAGATCCGCTCGCTTCGACGCACAACCTGCAGGCCGCGATAAGCGGCCTCGGCCGGGTCATGGATCCGAACGAGGATGTTGCCGTGATCTTTCTCACCTCCCACGGCGCACCGGAGCAACTGGCCGTGGAGTTCAGGCCGCTCGCGCTCAACGACCTGAGCCCTCGCGCCTTGCGCGCGATGCTCGATGACGCCGGGATCGGCTGGCGGGTGATCATCGTCTCGGCCTGCTATTCCGGCAGCTTTATCGACGCGCTCCGCTCCGAGCGCACGCTCGTGATCACCGCGGCGCGAGCCGACCGCGCCTCGTTCGGCTGCGCCGCCGGCAATCAGTTCACCTATTTCGGCGAGGCGCTGTTCGCCGGCGCACTGCGCCACGGCGGCTCGCTCGTCGCCGGATTTCAGGCCGCAGCGCTCAGCATCGCCGCGCGCGAACGCCGGGAGGGCTTGCGCCCGTCTCTCCCGCAACTCGAACTCGGCGACGCCATCGCCGCCAAACTCGGATCCACGCCGCTGGCCGGGAACTAGCCGGAAAGCCTACCGGCTCAGCGTTCGCATCGCCCGGTCGAGGCCGTCGAGGGTCAGCGGGAACATCCGCCCGGCGAAAGCCTGACGCAGCATCTTCGTCGAGGCGGTGTAGTCCCACCACGGCTCGACGACCGGATTGAGCCAGACGGCGTGAGCGTAGACGTCGAGCAGGCGCTGCAGCCAGGCGGCGCCGGGCTCGTCGTTCCAATGCTCGACCGACCCGCCCGCGTGCATGATCTCGTAAGGGCTCATCGACGCGTCGCCGACGAAGATCACCTTGTAGTCATGGGGGTAGGTATGGAGCACGTCCCATGTCGCCACCGACTCGCTGCGCCGTCGCCGGTTGTCGCGCCACACCCGCTCGTAGAGGCAGTTGTGGAAGTAGAAATACTCCAGGTGCTTGAACTCGGCGCGCGCGGCCGAGAAGAGCTCTTCGCAGACCTTGACGTGCGGCTCCATCGAACCGCCGACATCGAGGAATAGCAGCACCTTCGCCGCGTTATGCCGCTCCGGCACCATTTGCAGGTCGAGGTAGGCGCGGCGCGCGGTGGCGTCGATGGTGCCCGGGAGGTCGAGTTCGTCCGCCGCGCCCTCCCGGGCGAACCGGCGGAGCCGGCGCAGCGCCACCTTGATGTTGCGGGTGCCCAGTTCGACGTCGCCGTCGAGGTTGCGGAACTCCCGCTTGTCCCAGACCTTCACCGCCCGGTTGTTGCGGTTCTTCTCCTGGCCGATGCGGATCCCTTCCGGGTTGTAGCCGTAGGCGCCGAACGGCGACGTGCCGGCGGTGCCGATCCATTTCGCCCCGCCCTGATGGCGCCCGCGCTGCTCCTCGAGCCTCTTCTTCAGCGTCTCCATCAGTTTGTCCCAGCCGCCGAGCGAGTCGATCAGCGCCTTCTCCTCTTCGCTCAGCTCCCGTTCGGCGATCTTGCGCAGCCACTCCTCCGGGATCTCGGCGACCTCGCCCTCCTCGGGCGGCTCGAGCCCCTTGAAGACGGTCGCGAAAACCCTGTCGAACTTGTCGAGATTGGTCTCGTCTTTCACGAGGCAGGAGCGGCTGAGGTAGTAGAAGTCGTCGACGCTGTAGGCGGCGATGCCGGCGTCCATGGCCTCGACCAGGGTCAGGTACTCGCGCAGGCTGACCGGAAGCCGGGCCTCGCGCAGGGCGAGGAAGAAGTCGATGAACATCGCTTCGCTTCCTGACCCGTTCAGGAGCCTTCGCGCCGATGCAGGAAGGCCAGACGTTCGAACAGATGGATATCCTGCTCGTTCTTCAGAAGCGCGCCGTACAGCGGCGGGATCAGCTTGCGGCTATCCCCGGCGCGCAAGGCTTCGGGCGGCACGTCTTCGGCGAGCAGCAGCTTGAGCCAATCGAGCAGCTCCGAAGTCGACGGCTTTTTCTTCATCCCCGGCACATCCCGGATCTCGAAGAACACGGTCAGCGCGTCATGAACCAGCCGCTTCTGAATCCCGGGATAATGGACGTCGACAATGCGCTCCATCGTCTCGCGGTCCGGGAACCGGATGTAGTGGAAGAAGCAGCGGCGCAGGAACGCGTCCGGCAACTCCTTCTCGTTGTTGGAGGTGATGACGACGATCGGCCGTTGCCGGGCGACCACGGTCGCCTTCGTCTCGTAGACGTGAAACTCCATCCGGTCGAGTTCCAGCAGCAGGTCGTTCGGAAACTCGATGTCGGCCTTGTCGATCTCGTCGATCAGCAGCACCGGCCGGACTTCGCTGGCGAATGCCTCCCACAGCCGGCCCTTGACGATGTAGTTGCCGATGTCGTGGACGCGGGGGTCGCCGAGCTGCGAGTCCCGCAGTCGGGCGACGGCGTCATACTCGTAAAGTCCCTGCTGTGCCTTCGTCGTCGATTTGATGTGCCACTGGATCAGCGGCGTTGCGAGCGCCTTGGCGATCTCGTGGGCGAGAATGGTCTTGCCGGTGCCGGGCTCGCCCTTCACCAGCAACGGCCGCTCCAATGTCACGGAGGCATTGACCGCGACCATCAGGTCCTCGGTCGCGACGTAGGTGTCGGTGCCTTCGAAACGCTTGCTCATGACGGGTGCCTCGCGCAGTGACCTGGCGATCAGCGTAGTGACGCCGTGGGAGCGCTTCAAGGCGCGAGCGCGAATGTTCCTGCGATGGGCCCGCGCCGGCGTTAGCCAGTCCGCCCCTATTTCTTCACGTCGGCGGCGACCTGCATGCGGATGATCTTGTCGGGGTTGGTCACCGCCCCGTTCTGCGCCTCGTTGCCGCGCTTGATGGCGTCGACGTATTCCATGCCGTCGACGACCTGTCCCCATACCGTGTACTGACCGTTGAGGAACGGCGCCGGTGCGAAGCAGATGAAGAATTGCGAGTCGCCGCTGTCCGGGCTGGCCGACCTGGCCATGCCGACGGTGCCGCGCTCGAACGGGGCCTTGCTGAACTCCGCCGGCAACTTCGTTCCCGAACCGCCGGTGCCGTTGCCCAGCGGATCGCCGGTCTGGGCCATGAAGCCGTCGATGACGCGATGGAAAACGAGGCCGTCGTAGAAGCCCTCACGCACCAGCGTTCTGATCCGCGCGACGTGTTTCGGCGCCAGGTCGGGCCGCATTTCGATGACGACGCGGCCGTCCTTCAGGTCCATGAACAGCGTGTTCTCGGGATCGGCGGCCTTGGCGGCGCCGCCGCCGCTCACGGCAAGCGCGCCGGCGAGGCAGATGGCGAGGTAGGGGATCGAGTCGTGGAGCATGGCTGGGCCTTTCGCTGGCGGATACGAGCTGGCGGGAACCGATAACCGCAGAGCCCGCCTCCGCGTCGGGCCGTTGCCGTCGGTGTCGCCAGCCTAACCGATCCGGCGGCGAAGTCCACCCGCGCGCGCAGCAGAGACACGTCTGGCGAACGGGGAAGGGCGCCGCCGGGATGGTCCGTACGCCGGTCCGGTCGGCGACAACTTCGCGCTGGCGCCGTTGCCGGCGAGTGCCTAATATCCGTTTCGCCATGCGCCGAAACCGCCGCACCAAAATTGTCGCCACCCTTGGTCCGAGCAGCTGCACCGAAGGTGTTATCCATCGCCTTGTCGAGCGGGGCGCCGACGTCTTTCGTCTCAATTTCAGTCACGGCACGCATGAGAGTCACGCGGACCTGCTGCGGCTGATCCGCGCCGCCGAGGTCCATCATCGGGTCCCGCTCGGCGTGTTCGCCGACCTGCAGGGGCCGAAACTGCGCCTCGGCACCTTCGCCGATGGACCGGTTCGGGTCGAGGCCGGCGCCAAGTTCCGCCTCGATCTCGACGAAACGCCGGGGGACGGGCGTCGCGCGCCGCTGCCCCATCCCGAAATTTTCGCCGTCTGCAAACAGGGCACGACCCTGCTTCTCGACGACGGGAAGGTCAGACTTCAGGTCGTCGACAGCGCCGCCGACCATGCCGACACGAAAGTGCTGACCGGCGGGGTTCTGTCCGACCACAAGGGCGTCAATCTTCCCGACGTCGTCCTCCAGGTTTCGCCGCTGACGGCCAAGGATCGCGCCGATCTCGAGTTCGCCCTCGGGCTCGGCATCACCACGGTCGCCCTGTCCTTCGTCCAGCGCCCGGCAGACCTCGACGAGGCCCACGAGCTGATCGGCGATCGCGCCACGATCATCGCCAAGATCGAGAAGCCGTCGGCGATCGAGCATCTCTACAGCATCGTCGAGCGGGCCGACACGGTGATGGTCGCGCGTGGGGATCTCGGCGTCGAGATGCCGCCGGAGGACGTGCCGGCCCTGCAGAAGCGGATCATCCGCGCCTGCCGCTACGCCGGAAAGCCGGTGATCGTCGCGACGCAGATGCTGGAGTCGATGATGGTGGCGCCGGCGCCGACCCGCGCCGAGGCGTCCGACGTCGCCAGCGCCGTCTACGAGGGCGTCGACGCGGTCATGCTGTCGGGCGAGTCCGCTGCCGGGCGCTATCCGGTCGAGGCCGTCTCGATGATGGACCGGATCATCCGCCGGACCGAGCGGGATTATCCCTATCAGCGCATCGTCGACGCCGACCGCGCCGTGCCCGAGACGACATCGGCCGACGCGATCACCGCCGCAGCGAGGCAGGTCGCCGAGACGATTTCGGCGCAGGCCATCGTCACCTTCACGGCCAGCGGTTCGACCACGCTGCGGGCGTCGCGCGAACGCCCGCCGGTGCCGATCCTGGCGCTGACGCCCTACGAGCGGATCGCGCGCAACCTGGCGCTGACCTGGGGCGTTTACCCGATCGCGGTCGACCGGTTCGAGGCGTTCGACCAGATGGTCGCCCGCGCGCTCAAGGTTGCGCTGGAAGAAGGTTTCGCCAGGGAGGGCGATCGTCTGGTGGTGACGGCCGGCCTGCCTCTCGAATCGCCGGGCACGACGAACGCCCTGCACATCGTTACGATCTAGTGCCTCCCGCGTCGGCGGCCGACGTCCTTCAGAAGCTGTTTTCGATCATCGCGCCGGTGTTCGTCTGCGCTGCGATCGGCTTCATCTGGGCGAAGCGGGGGCGGGCCTACGACGTCGAGCTGGTGACGACCCTGGTGACCAGCATCGGCGCGCCCTGCCTGATTTTTCACACCCTGGCGAACGTCGCGCTTGGAGCCGAAGGGCTTACGACGATGATGGGCGCGACGATCACGGTGATCGCCGCCTGCGCGGCGACGGGCGCTGTGATCCTGCACTTCGCCGGCCTCTCCCAGCGGGCTTTTCTGCCGACGCTGATCTTCTCGAATTCCGGCAACATGGGCATGCCGCTGTGCTACCTCGCGTTCGGCGACGCCGGGCTGGCGATGGCGATCGCGGTCTTCACGGTGTACGCGGCGATGCAGTTCACGCTCGGCGTTTCGCTTGCGTCCGGCTCGGTTTCGCTGCGGATGCTGGCGCGGGTGCCGCTGCTGTACGCGGTTCCGCTGGCGCTGGCGTTCCTGCTCACGGGCACGAAGCCGCCCGCGTGGATCAACGCCACCACATCGCTTCTCGGCGGGCTGACGATCCCGATGATGCTGATCACGCTCGGCGTCTCGCTGGCCGGGCTGGCCGTCAGCAGCGCCGGGCGCAGCCTCATGCTGGCGATGCTGCGCCTGGTCATGGGCCTCGCCTTCGGCACCGTCGTTGCCGCAGTGTTCGGCCTGGAAGGGGTGGCGCGCAGCGTTCTCATCCTCCAGGCGGCGATGCCCGTCGCCGTCTTCAATTATCTGTTCGCCGTGCGCTACAAGACCGCGCCGGCGGAGGTCGCCGGCGTGGTCGTCCTGTCGACGGCTCTCGCCTTCCTGACCCTGCCGGCGCTGCTCTGGTATGTCCTCTAGAGGCGACGATCCGAAGGCGGCGGCGCCGACGAGCCAGGCCGCGATCGGCCTCGCGTGCTCCGTCGCGGCCTATGCCTCCTGGGGATTTTTCCCGATCTACTTCAAGGCCGTCGCCGAAGCATGGCCGCTGGAAGTCATCGCCCATCGGGTCATCTGGTCGCTGGTGCTGCTCGCCGCACTGATTTCGCTGCGCCGCGGCTGGCGTCTGGTCGCTCGCGTGCTCGGCGCGCCGCGGCTGCTCCTCACGCTCGCCGGCTCCGCCGGGGTCATCTCGTTGAACTGGGGTGTCTTCATCTGGGCGGTCGACCAGGGCCGGATCCTCGAGTGCAGTCTTGGCTACTACATCAATCCGCTGGTCAGCGTGCTGCTCGGCGTGGTCGTTCTCGGCGAGCGTCTAAGGCTGGGTCAATGGCTCGCGGTCGGTCTTGCGGTCGTCGGCGTCGGCGTCCAGGTCGTCAGCTTCGGAACGCTGCCGTGGGTCGCGCTGACGCTGGCGGTCAGCTTCGCCCTCTACGGCTTGATCCGCAAGACCGCGCCGGTCGATCCGGTCAGCGGGTTGCTTATCGAAACGATGTTGTTGTCGCCGCCGGCGCTGATTTATATCGCGGTCCTGGCATTGCAGGAGCAGGGACATTTCCTTGCGGGCAACTGGCGGCTTGATGTGCTGCTGCTGCTCTCCGGTCCGCTGACCGCGTTACCGCTGCTCCTGTTCGTCGCCGGGGCGCAACGGATCCGCCTGACGACGGTCGGTTTGCTGCAGTACATTGCCCCCACCGGGCAATTCGCCGTTGCCGTTCTCGTTTACGAAGAACGGTTTACGCAGGCGCATCTTGTGACGTTCGCGTTCATCTGGGTGGCGCTCGCGATCTACACCGTGAGCATCCTGCGGCGACCTCGACCGGCCTGATCTTTCGTCCGCGCCGCCTGTCGCCAGGTCGTCGCCACGGCGCTGACCATAAAGGCCGGCTGCGCCGGCGCAAAGAGGCGGCCCAGCCCTTCGACCAACCGAGGTTGCCGCCGCCGCCATGACCGTGCGCGCGCTTTCCAGTCGGATCACGTTCCGTCCGGGATCCGCTTCCGGCGGCGCCGTCCGAGCCGGCGATGCGGTGGATGCGGCGCGCGCTGGGCGAGGCCGGCTCGTTCGTTCCAGGCGGACAGCGCGGCTCCACTCGTCGAGCGCCCGTCGCAGGGCCTCGCCGACGCGCCCGCGATCGCCGACCTCGATCGGGGCAAGCAGCCGGGCTTCGACCAGAGCGTAGATGTGATCGTCGTTGAGCCAGACCGGTACGAGTTGCTCAACCTTCTCGCCGACGATCCCGTCCCGACGCTGCCGGCCGCCGCCTTCGATCACCTGCGGGCGCGCCTCGGTGCCACGCACGAGGCGATCATTGGCCGCTTGCCGCGATCGCTCGCTGCTTGCGAGCGCGTTGTCGAGGCGAGAGACCTGGCCGCGCAAGGCAAGCAACTGGCCTCGCACACGCGCCAGTAGCGCGCTGCCGAGGAGCGCCGGCGGCTTCCACCCGCCGGCTCGGCGCTTGGAGCGCCGGGAGCCCGCCTCTTCCACTGGCAACGCCTCCTCGAGCCTGGACACGATGTGGCGGGTACGCCGCCTTCATTGGTTGCAGGATATCGAACCGGCAGGTCGCCCGCGAGGAAAATTCGCGTAATATTATCCTTACCGTACCCACTTCAATCTTGTAGGAAGGCAGCATAGGGGATGACCGATGCCTTCCATTCTCAGCGATCCCAGGTTTCACAGCGAACAGGCGGCCTACGCATGGGTCGAAGAGCGACTTTGGCCAAATGGCCCCGTCTGCCCGAAATGCACGGGCTCTGAGCGCATCGGCAAGCTGGCCGGCAAGAGCACTAGGTTTGGCGTCTACAAGTGCTATCGGTGCCGCAAGCCATTCCGCGTGACCGTTGGAACCATCTTTGAGGCCAGCCACATTCCGCTGCACATCTGGCTCCAGGCCATCACCCTGGTGTCGTCGAGCAAGAAGGGCATCAGTATTCACCAGCTCCACCGCACCTTGGATATCGGCCCGAAGGCCGCTTGGTTCATGAGTCACCGAATCCGCGAGGCCATGCGTGGCGGTGATGTGGCTCCGATGAGGGGCCAACGGTAGCGTTGTCGAGGCTTACGAAAGCTATCTGTGGCACCGATAAGCCAAAGCCTCGAAATCCAGGATCAAGCTCGGCGTCACCGACGCCATGCGCGCCGAGGCTGCGTTGCAGGGAGTGGTCGGTAAGCGATTGACCTATCCAACGGCTCATTGAGGATCGCCGCCAGTGGCTCAAAATCCAAAAACTATGGGCGATGCGAAACCCCAGAAGTGGCGGAAGATGACCCAGCAGAAGCAGTCCGTGTTGTTCATCGAGACAGCGCGGCAGCTTGGCGTGGATGAGACGGGCGCGGAATTCGAGCGGGTGTTTGCGCAGGTCGCTTCTCCCAAGGAGACGGGCGGCGCACCCCGTGATCTGCTCAATCTCTCTCGCGAGCCCGGATAGGTAAAGAAACCTGTCCGATTGTGGCTGGCATCCCCTCACGCGACCCCTTGGGTATGTCGCTATAGATTGCGGAAGAAGTCGGCGATCCTGTCAAAAGCCGGTGCGGAAATCGGGATCAAGCTTGGCGCCTGCGCCCAAACATTTCCGAGTCCGACGCCCGGGTTCTGCCTGTGCGTCGCGGCGACCAAAGCGTGGATGCGCATCTTCGCGAATTTCTGCGGTGGCCAATTATCGGCACCCGTGCACGAGGCGAATTTGTTCACGCATCCCGCTTCGGCCGGATGGGCGCCCGCCGCGGCGTCGAAGCATATTGTCTCAAGGGCGCCCTGCAGATCATGCCATGGCACCATCAAGACGACCACGGATGGGGATCCGGCCGCTTTGTCGTGCGGCGTCACCGGTACGGGATAACCCCCAGCCGCGCGGAGGTGTTCAGCAACACTCTGAAACGCCGCTGTGGGGTCGGCGTCACTGTCGGCAACGATAACCAGCTCCTTCAGGCGAGGGAACGAAGTCCAGGCCCGGATTGCGAGGAGGAAGAGCCTAAAGCCATCCTTCCCACCTGGCAATTTGTGGTTCGACGGGCAGGTTATTTGCGCCGGTGGGAGTTTGCGGTCCTGATGGAGCGCGCCCAGAAAAGCTCGATCTTGCGGTCCTTCGCACAAGACCAGCCTGTCTGCCTCTATGTCGGTGAGAGCAAGTGGGTTCACCACGCCAGATGGCTCACCTCACCTCACCGCCCGTTTCTATGCCGGCTTTCAGTATATTGCCAGGTATTTGCCGAAGCCTGCGCTTGTCATTTTCTACCCGTTCAAGGCGCCAAAGCGCCACGTCATTGATCTGGTCCCCAGCAGCATCGACCAACGCCGCTACCCACTCTTCATCATGCGTGGAGACGAACATTTGGCAGTCCTGCTGACGCGCCATAGCGATTATGGCCCGCCAAAGTGACCCCTTATGTTTGTGAAACAGCCCGTTCTCCATTTCGTCCACGATAACAACAGAGCGGGGCCGCGACGCAACGGCCAACATCACGCCGAGGATTCGGTTAATCCCACCCGAGACGAGATTGACTGGCAGCTTTGCCGGTACATCGCGAAGCGTAGCGTGGATCACAGGGAGCCCTCCTGAAACCTCGATGTTCAGGTCTTCGATCCAGGGATATTCGCGCACGAAAAGCTTCACGAAATCGCGCTCGCGTCTGTTCCGGCTAAGTTCGGAGAACCTTGCGGCATTCTCGGCAGCACCAACACCTTGGTTGGCGCCGAAGAAGAAGAAGTCTGGAAGATCCTCCAACGACGCACCAAGCTGGATGCCTTGCGCCGTAATCAGTGGACTGGAGCGATGTTCCCTGCCCTGAGCATCGCGCCAAACGAACACGAGCGGGGCGACCGCACTGGGTTCGCCACCTGCCCCCGTCGGCGGAGCCGAGTCACCTGATGCGCCCTGCAAGGGGATAAGTAGCTGGCCCTCGCCGCGCGAGATGTGCAGCGACCGCGCCTCCGGGCCGCTTCCTCGAAGTTCGATCGCGATGCCCCGGTTCCAGTCGAGCCGATGGAAGTAATCCCGCCACATGGCCTCTTCGATTGCCTTCATGGCGCCCGCCACCGCCACATCAAGCCCGCGTTGCAACCTCAGCCGAACGCTGACCTCGATATTGCTGGACAATGCAAGGAAGAGAGCCTCAAAAAGCGCAGTTTTCCCAGCCCCATTGTCGCCAACCACGATGTTGAAGCGGCAGCACTCTTGGATATCGAGCTGAGCGAAGCACCGGAAGTTCCTAATTCTGATCGCATCGATCATGAGGAATCCGCTTGGCTCATAAACATTCTCGTCTTCAGCGCGGACATTAGCAGCTTGGAAATTTCCAACTGCGTCAGGATTGCTCTTATCACCCATTCGTCAGAATGGGTACGGGAAAGAAGATGGAAGGAAGATTCGCCTAAAACGACCGGGCTGGTCAACGCGGTGGCGCCGCCGTAGAAACGCGGTGGCCGCCGCCGGAGAAGAGACCCTGCGGGGCGCAGTCGAGACCGGTCGAGGGGCCGGTCCGGAACAAGGGGGGGAGGAGCAGCATGGCCGCACTGGTCACCGGCGTCGCCGGGTTCATCGGCTTCCACGTTGCCCACGCCCTCGCCGCTCGCGGCGAGGCGGTGATCGGCATCGACAGCATGCAGCGCAGTCATAACCCGGCGCTGACAGAGGGGCGGCGCAAGGCGCTGGCCGGGATCGAAGGCTTCACCTTCGCGCAGGTCGACGTGGCCGACGCGGGCGCGATGGAAAGGCTGTTCAAGGAACACCCGGACATCGACCGGATCGTCCACCTCGCCGGCCAGGCGGGCGTGCGCTACTCGGTCGAGAACCCGTACATCTACCTGCGCAACAACATCGAGGCGTTCGTCGTCCTGCTCGAGACCTGCCGCGCGCTGCCGGCGCTCAAGCACCTGGCCTACGCATCGTCGTCGTCCGTTTACGGCGCCAATGCCAAGCTGCCGTTCTCGATCGAGGACAGGACCGACAGCCCCGTCTCGCTGTACGGGGCGACGAAAAAGGCGATGGAGGTGATCGGCCACTCCCACGCGCGGATGTACGGGCTCAGGCTGTCCGGCCTGCGCTTCTTTACGGTGTACGGGCCGTGGGGCCGGCCCGACATGGCAGCGTACATGTTTACCGAGAAGATCATCGCCGGCACACCGATCCAGGTCTACAACCGCGGGGAGATGCGCCGCGACTTCACCTACATCGACGATATCGTCGCCGGCATTCTCGGCTGTCTCGATCGTCCGCCCGCGGCCGGCGTCCATCGGGTCTACAACCTCGGCAACAACCGCAGCGAGGACCTGACGGATTTCATCGCCGCCATCGAGCGGGCCGCCGGGCGCAAGGCGATCGTCGAATACCTGCCGATGCAGCCCGGCGACATGACCGAGACCTACGCCGACATCGAAGCGTCGCGCCGTGACTTCGGCTTTGCGCCGCAGATCGGCATCGGCGAGGGCATGGCCCGGTTCGTCGCCTGGTATCGCGATTACTATCGGCTCTGAGAGGTCGCCTGTGAGGCCGTCGGCGCGCTCGGCCGGGCGTAGAGCTCCTCGAGCAGGTCGCGGTAGACCGTCGTGATGACGTGACGGCGCAGTTTCAGGGTGGGCGTGAGCTGGCCGTTGTCGACGCCGAACGCGACCTGGATGAGGGCGAACCGGCGCACCCGCTCGATGACGGAGAGGCACTTGTTGACGTCGCCGATCGCCTCGGCGATCGCCTGGTGGAACGCATCGTCATCGACCAGGACAGCGATGTCGGTCGGCTTTCCCTGCTGCGCCGCCCACTGCTTCGCCCAGCCGGCCTCCGGGACGATGAGGGCGACCAGGTGCGGCCTGCGATCGCCATAGACCATGGCCTGAGCGATTTCCGGGCGCAACGTGAGCGCGCCCTCGATCCGCGCCGGCGACAGGTTGTCGCCGCCCGAATTGACGATAATGTCCTTCTTGCGATCGGTGATGCAGATGTGGCCGTCCTCGTCGATCCGGCCGATGTCGCCGGTGTGCAGCCAGCCGTCGCGGACCACCTCTCGGGTCGCCTCCTCCAGATGCCAGTAGCCCTTCATGATCATTTTGCCGCGCACGAGGATCTCGCCGTCCTCGGCGATGCGCGCATCCACGCCCGCCAGCGGCGGGCCGACGGTATGCAGCTTGGCCCGGCCGGGCCGGTTGACGCTGATCAAAGGCGAGGCCTCCGTTTGCCCATAGCCCTGGACCAGCGGCAGGCCAAGCGCGACGAAGAATGAAGCGACCTCTCCGTTGAGCGGCGCGCCTCCGGACACCATCGCCCGGATGCGGCCGCCGAAGCGCGCGCGCACGGTTCGGCGGACGAGGCGATCGAGCGCCCAGTCGAGGAGCTTGTCGCCCAGCGTCAGGCTTTGCGGCTGTTCGAGCCTGCGCTTGCCGATCGCCAGGGCGCGGTCGAACAAGCGCTGGCGCAGGCCGCCCTGCTTGCGCACGGCGAGCATGATGCGGCTCTGCAGGATTTCGTAGAAGCGGGGCACCGCGGCGATGATCGTCGGCCGCGCCTCGAGCATGTTGGCCGCGACCTTGTCGATCGACTCGCCGTAGTAGATTTCAGCGCCCAGGGCGATGGGGACGAACTGTCCGACCGTGTGCTCGAACGCGTGCGAGAGCGGAAGGAACGACAGGAACACGTCGTTGCCGGGCCCGATGTCCTGGATGATTTCGATCGCCCCGGCGCAGTTGTGGAGAATGGCCTGGTGCTGGAGCATGACGCCTTTTGGCGCGCCGCCGGTGCCCGAGGTGTAGATGATGCAGGCGACATCGGTCGATGCGATCTTTTCGGCGTCGCTGAGCACGTTGCTGTGGTCGCATTCGCCGCGCGCGACGACCGCGTCCCAGGCGAGCACGTCGACGCTGAGGTGTTGGCGCAGGGAGGGCGGCTCCATGACGATGACGAAGGACACGCTCGCCAGCCGGTTGGCCGCTTCGAGCAGCGTCTGCGCCAGCCGCGAGGTCGAGACGATCACCCCCTTGGCGCCGCTGTTTTCGAGAATGTGGCGATAGTCGTCGCAGGTGTTCGTCGTGTAGGCGGGCACCGTGATCGCGCCGGCGGCCATGATCGCCAAGTCGGCGATCAGCCACTCCGGCCTGTTCTCCGCGACGACGATGACCCGGTCGCCGCGCTCCACGCCAATCGCCCGCAAGCCGCGAGCGAGACCGCAGACACGGGCGGCGACGTCGCGCCAGCTCAGCGGCCGGTAGCGGCCGTCGCGCTTTGCCCACAGCAGCGGCCGCTCCCCGAAGCGGTCGGCCTGGACGAAAAACATGGTGACGAGGTTTGGCCAGGCTGTCTCCGCCGGTGGAGCAGAAGCACGGCTGTGCGACACGGTGTACGGCCCCCAATAACCGTTGCCGGGTTCATCCTGCCCCCTTATATGCGCAGCGAGACCAAAAGGGGAAAAACATATGCTCGAGAGCTCTGCTGCGCTGGCGCCCGAGGCGAAAGCGGCGTCGGCGCCGCCGGTGTGGGATTTTGCCGACCTGTACGACGGTCCCGACGCGGCCGCGCTGGATGCGGATCTGCAAGCGGCGCTGGCGGAGGCGAAAGCCTTCAACACCGACTACGCCGGTCGTCTGTCCGCAATCGATGGCGCCGGCCTCGGGCAGGCCATCCTCCGCTACGAGGCGCTGTTCGAACGCCTCAACAAGGCCATGAGTTTCGCCCAGCTCTGGTACGCGGCCGACATGGCGGATCCCGCCCGCGGCCGTTTCCTGCAGACCCTGCAGGAGCGCTACAACGAGGTCTCGGCCGAGACCCTGTTTTTCACCCTGGAGATCAACCATCTCGGCGACGATGTCCTCGACGCGAAGCGGGGTGACGGGATCGTACGGCGCTATGCGCCGTGGCTGGCCGACGTTCGCCAGTATAAGCCGCACCAGCTTTCCGACGAGGTCGAGGCGATCCTCCATGACAAGAGCGTCACCGGCGCACGCGCCTGGATGCGACTGTTCGACCAGACCATCGCCGAGCTGAATTTCCCCGTCGACGGCAAGCAGTTGTCATTGGCCGATGTCCTGAACCGGCTGGACAACCCCGACGAGACGGCGCGGCGCACCGCGGCGAAGGCGCTGGGTCAAGGCCTCGGCAAGCGCGCGGATGTCTTTGCGCTGATCGTCAACACGCTGGCGAAGGACAAGGAGATCGACGACAAGTGGCGCAGGTATCCGCATCCGGTGTCCTTTCGCAACCTGACCAACAAGGTCGAGGACGAGGTCGTCGAAGCGCTCGTCGAGGCGATCCGGGGCGCCTATGACGAGCTGGCCCACCGCTACTACCGGCTGAAGGCCGGCTGGTTCAATCGCGACGTCCTCGACTACTGGGACCGGAACGCGCCGCTGCCGGGCGACGAAAACCGCGTCTATTCCTGGGACGAGGCCCGCGCGATCGTGCTCGATTCCTTCGGCCGCTTCGACCCGCGCATGGCCAAGACGGCGGAGCGCTTTTTCGCGCGGCCCTGGATCGACGCCGCGCCCCGGCCCGGCAAGGATCCGGGCGCCTTCTGTCACCCGGTCGTTCCGTCGGTCCACCCTTACGTCCTGATGAACTTCTACGGCCGCTCCCGCGACGTGATGACCCTGGCGCACGAGTTGGGCCACGGGATCCATCAGATCATGGCCGCCGAGCAGGGCATGCTGATGGCGGACACCCCGCTGACGCTGGCGGAAACGGCGTCGGTGTTCGGCGAGATGCTGGTGTTCCGCGCGCTCCTCGACCAGCAGCGCGACAAGCGCGCGCGCCGGCGGCTGTTGGCCAGCAAGGTGGAGAGCATGCTCAACACCGTCGTTCGCCAGGTCGCCTTCCACGAGTTCGAGAAGCGGGTGCACGAAGAACGTCGGCGCGGCGAACTGGCGACGACCCGGATCGGCGACATTTGGCTCGACGTGCAGCGCGAGAGCCTCGGCCCGGCGATGCGCTTCGACGAAGAGTACCGCCACTACTGGACCTACATCCCGCACTTCATTCATTCCCCGTTCTACGTCTACGCCTACGCCTTCGGCGACTGCCTCGTGAACTCGCTCTACCAGGTCTATCGCGAAGGCGCGCCCGGCTTCGCTGACAAGTATTTCGCCATGCTGCGCGCGGGGGGCACCCTGCGCCATGACGAGTTGCTCGCTCCCTTCGGCCTGGCGCCGGGGGATCCCACCTTCTGGCGCCGCGGCCTGGACGTGATTGTCGGCTTCATCGACGAGTTGGAGGATCTCGATTGAGCACGCCGGACATACCGGTGCGCCCGACCGCCCCTCTCGCCGGCGTGGCGCCCGGTGAGCCCGCGGCGGGCGGCGGCGGCGAGGGCGACAGCCTCGGCGGCCGGCTGAAACGCTACGCGCGGGTCGGCACGACCGTCGGCGGCCTTGCCGCGCGCTTCGCCGGGAACCGGATGTTCGGCCTTGCGATCGACCGGCCCGAGCATGCCGCCGAACTGACGGCGGCGCTCGGCGGCCTCAAGGGGCCGCTGATGAAGGTCGCACAGATCCTGGCGACGGTGCCCGATCTCCTGCCCCAGGAATACACCGCCGAGCTTGCGCAGTTGCAGACCAACGCGCCGGCCATGGGCTGGCCCTTCGTCAAGCGGCGGATGACCGCGGAACTCGGCGCCGGTTGGCAGGGCCGCTTTGCGGCCTTCTCGCACGAGGCGGCGGCCGCAGCGTCGCTGGGCCAGGTTCATCAGGCCGAGAGCCACGACGGCCGTCGGCTGGCGTGCAAGCTGCAGTACCCGGACATGACCTCCGCGGTCGAGGCCGACCTGCGGCAGCTCCGCGTCATCTTCTCGATCTATCGCCGCTACGACAAGGCGATCGACCCGTCCAACATCCACGTCGAGCTCATGGCGCGGCTTCGCGAGGAGCTCGACTACCGCCGGGAGGCGCGCAACATGGCGCTTTACGGCGAGATGCTGGGCGGTGAGCCCGGTGTCCACGTCCCCGAGCCGCTGCCGGAGCTTTCGACGGACCGTCTGCTGACCATGACCTGGCTCGACGGCGAGCCGATCCTCCGCTTCGTCGATCACCATTTGGATGCTCGCAACGAGGTTGCGCACAACATGTTCCGCACCTGGTACGTGCCGTTCTACGACTACGGCGTGCTCCACGGCGACCCGCATCTCGGCAACTACACGGTCCGCGACGACCGCTCCATCAATCTGCTCGACTTCGGTTGCATCCGCATTTTCAGACCGGCGTTCATCCGGGCGGTGATCGATCTGTATTGGGCGCTGCTGAACAAGGACGACGACCTCGCCGCCCACGCCTACACGACCTGGGGCTTCAAGGATCTCAATCGCGAGATGATGCAGATCCTCAACCAGTGGGCGAGTTTCCTCTACCGCCCGCTGATGCAGGACAAGGTTCAGCGGATCCAGGAGGACGGCGGCGTCATGTACGGCGCGCAGGTTGCTGGCAAGGTCCAGCGCGAACTCCGCGAGGCCGGCGGGATTGCACCGCCGCGGGAGTTCGTCCTGATGGATCGCGCCGCGATCGGACTGGGCAGCGTCTTTACCCGCCTCGGCGCCGAAGTGAATTGGCACACGCTGTTCCATGAGCTGATCCAGGGCTTCGACGTCGACGCCCTGGAAGCGCGCCAGGCAGCGGCGTTGCAGGCCGCCGGCTTGCCGCTGCCGGAGTAGGGCGCAGCGGTCGCGCTGGGCGGCGCAGGGGGAGGGAAGCATGATCATCACCACCACGGACGGCATCGAAGGCATGCGGATCAGCGATTATCTCGGCGTCGTCGGCGGCGAGGCGGTCATGGGTACGAACGTCTTCCGCGACTTTTTCGCCGGCATTCGCGACGTCGTCGGCGGTCGTTCGGGGTCCTACGAGAAGGAACTGCGCCGGGCGCGGACCATGGCGTTGGAAGAGATGGCCGAGAAAGCCGAGAAACTCGGCGCCGACGCGGTCGTCGCCGTTGACCTCGACTACGAGCATCTCGGCACCGGCGACCGCTCCATGCTGATGGTCAGCGCCAACGGCACGGCGGTGAAGCTCGCCCGGTAGGCTCAACCTGACCGGGTCATGGCGTCCACCCTCACCCGCCCGCTCCGCGGGCCCCTCACTCTCCCGCTGTGGGCGGGAGAGGGTCGGGATGAGGGCATTGCTTCCGGCGCGTGACGAGCCAGTGCCGGCTGCAATCGGAAGCCGGGCCGGCGGGTCGCCGCTACCCGCTGAAGAAAATTCCGCGGCAGGCCGGGGGCAGGTCGGCAAAGTCGAACCTGCGTCTGGAGCCTGTTGCCGGCGGGCCGGCCTTCGGCTGCGCTTCGGCTGAGAACCACCAGTCGAGGCCGCTGTCACAGCCATCGCCTGCCGGCAACGGTTCCTGGGCGAGGCAGGCCGTATCTCCCGGCGGGCAGCGCAGGCGCACGTGGAAGTGGGAGGTGTGGCCCCACCACGGGCGGATCTTCGCCAGCCACGCCCGGTCCTTGCCGGCTTCGGCGCAGGCGGCCCGCTTGATCGCCGGATTGACGAAAATTCGTTCGACCTCGGGGAAACTGGCCGCGGTGCGCAGGAGGCGGAGCTGGCGACTGCTCCATACCGACCTGTCCACCGTCATGGTGTTGACAGCGACCATGCTGGTCGCGCTCATCGTTTCCCGCTCGTCCGCGCTCAGTCGCCGCGCGGGCGCAGGCGTAAACCAGATGTCGGCGTCGAGGCCGATCTGGTGACTGGCGTGGCCGGTCAGGATCGGGCCACCGCGGGGCTGCGCCATGTCGCCGACGAGAAGCCCGGGCCAGCCGTCGGCGCGAGCCTTTTTCGCGAACGCCTGGATGAACGCGATCAGCTCCGGGTGGCCGTAGTACCGCTTGCGCGAAAGGCGCATGACCTGATAGCCGGTCCCGACTGCCGGCAGGGCGACGGCGCCGCCGAGGCAGCCTCGGGCGTACCCTCCGATCGCTCGCGCCGGTGCCGGCGCCGGTGCGCTGATCGCGCCCCAGTCGGGAACGATGGCGGCCTGGGCTTCGGCGGCGCGAGCCGGATGTGCGAGGAAGGCGGCCAGGAGGAGCGCCAGCGCCGCCGCCGCGACCGGAGCCAGCGCCGCCCGGCGTAAATACCGGCGTCCCCGTCGGGCGAAGTCCAAGGTCGAGACTGTCTGCAATAGCCGAGCCCCCAAAGCCTGTGCAGAGGAGCGGGGCGGTCCCCACCCGCGCCGCCGCGCGAATTCTACATGATCTCGCCACATCCCGCAGCGGCGCTCGAGCGCGCTTGCGCGTCCTGCCGCTTCCTGCCCGTGGCTTCGAGGCCGGTTCGTCCTCAGCGCGCCAGCGCATACTCGAGGGTGGCGACGACGCGCACCGTCTTATTGATCTGACGGCTCTCCGTCTCTCCCGGCGCGTCGTCGCGGGGGAGAATCTGGAACAGGCCCTGGCTGGCGGTGCGAATGCCGCCGAGGTGGCTTGCCGAGTCGGTGGCGAACTGCTCGGCGGCGGCGCGGGCGTTTCGCGTCGCTTCCGCGATCATCCCGGGCTTGATCGCGTTCAATCCGGTAAAGACATAGGCGGGCCCTGCCGCCGGCCCGTCGCCGGAGAGGACGACGCCGCGGGCGACGAGGTCGCCGACCTTCTGGCTTGCCGCAGCGATCCGATCGACCTCCGGCGAGCGGACCATCAGGGTCTGGGCGACGATGAACCGACTTTCGACCGGGCCGGATCGATAGGCCTGCGCGAGAAGGTCGGTGACCTCGATGCTTTGGACCGCGATCTCCTCCCGCCCGATCCCGGCCTGGCCGAGAAAGGCGGCGATGGTCGTGGCGTCGGCCGCGATCTTCGCCTGCGCCTCGTCGAGTGCGTTGCTGGTGGCGACGAAGCGCATCGGCCAGAGCGCGAGATCGGCCTTCACGTCCCGCTCGGCGAGACCCTTCACCGCGACCGTGCGCTCGCCGGTGCGGACCTCCCGCAGTCCGTCGGCGATGACCCAGGCGGCAACCACCATACCGGCCGCAAGAACGGCGGCTGCGACCAGCGCGGACAGGAAAGGTCTCATCCGAAATGTCCCAGAGCGTGAAAGGTCCCAGAGCGTAAGCGAACGGCGACGCCTTCAAGACGCGACCTTCTTCAATACGAAACCTTCGCGACGACGGCAACGACGAGCAGCCCCGGTATGACCTGCGAAATTTCAACCATAAATACTCATTAAAATAATGACTGAATTTTAAAGTTGCGTGATACCCCATTAGAGGGTATTGTCGGCATCATGCTCGCACATGAGCTGCAGGAACGCGAAGGCAGGTCCATGAAGTGCACGGCCATCATCGTCATCTTCGCCCTCATTGCCGGCATGGCCTCGGCCGCGGCTGATTCGATCGAGCCGCGGTCACTTACCTGGAACATCGTCAGCGATCAGGAGATGAGCCGGCTCTGTCGCCGACATGGGCAGACGCCCGGGTGCGCCGGGTTGGCGGCCTGGGATGAAGAGTTCCAAAGCTGCATCATCTGGACGCGTTCGCCGCGCGACGCCGACGACCTGCAGCGGTGGCGGCTGATCCACCACGAACTGCGCCACTGCCAGCAGGGCGCCTATCACTCCTGAGTTCAGGCGGCGGATCCGGCCGATCTGTCGCCGTCGCCCTTTGGCTCGCCCTATGAGGGCGTGCGGGCGATGGCGGCACTGACGGTCAGGGGGTTGCGCAGGCTGTGGTAGACGACGCAGTAGCGCTCGGTGAGCTTCAGCAAGGTCGCCAGGCGTTCGTCGTCGGCATCGCTGTCCAGGTCGAACCGCAGGCGGATGTCGCGAAACCCGACCGGGGCATTCTTGTCGACGCCGAGCGTGCCGCGGAAATCGAGATCGCCTTCGGCGGTGACGGTTCCGTCGCGCACATCGATATCGAGCGCGACCGCGACGGCCCGCAGGGTGACGCCGGCGCAGGCGACCAGCGCCTGCAGCAGCATGTCGCCCGAGCAGGCTTGCAGCCCGCTACCGCCGCTCGCCGGGTGCAGTCCCGCCTCGACCAGCGCCCGGCCGGTTTCCACGCTGCAGGCGATGCCTTCGCCGCCGACCCGGCCGCTTGCCGTAAGCGTCACGACGGCCGAAGCCGGATCGTCCCGGTAGCGCGCCTTCAACGGCGCCTGAATGCTGCGGATGGCCTCTGCGTCCATGCGCCTCCTCCGATCGCTTCTGGTTCATTTGCTCGGGACTATACGCCGGCGCGTGCAACCGGCGAAGGCCGGCGTTTCCGCTTTCGCAAGCGGCTTGATCCGCAGGACGGGACCGGCGCACCATGGACAACCCGCTCTGTCTCCAAGAGACGCGCCGGGGCCGCACCCGTTAACCGGAAGACAGCCATGCCCGACATCGTCGACGACTTCGCCAATGATCGCCTCAACGAACTCCAAGGCCACTGGATGCCGTTTACCGCCAACCGGGACTTCAAGGCCGAGCCCCGGTTCATCGTTCGCGCCGAGGGCATGTACTACTGGAGCCGGGCGGGGCATCGGGTGCTCGACGCGGCCTCCGGGCTGTTCTGCTGCGCCGCCGGGCACGGCCGCCGGGAAATCGCCGAGGCGGTGTCGCGGCAGCTTCTCGAGATGGACTACGCGCCCCACTTCCAGTTCGGCCACCCGTCCTCGTTCGCACTGGCCGGTCGGCTGGCCCAGCTCCTCCCCGGCGACCTGGATCACCTGTTCTTCTGCAATTCCGGCTCGGAGGCCATCGACACGGCGCTGAAGATCGCCATGGCCTACCACCGCGCCAGGGGCGAGGGCGGCCGCCAGCGCTTCGTCTCGCGCGAGCGCGCCTATCATGGCGTCAACATCGGCGGCACCTCGCTCAGCGGCATCCTCCGCAACCGCGAGGCCTTTGGCGCCGTCATGCCCGGGGTCGTGCACCTGCGTCACACCTGGTCGGCGACGGATCGGTTCGTTCGCGGCCAGCCCGGGAACGGCGCCGAGCTGGCCGAGGACCTGCAGCGTTTCGTCGACCTTTATGGCGGGGCGACCATCGCCGCCTGCTTCGTCGAGCCGATCGCAGGCTCGACCGGGGTGCTGGTGCCGCCCAAGGGTTACCTAGAGCGGCTCCGCCGGATCTGCGACGCCCACGGCATCCTGCTGGTCTTCGACGAGGTGATCTGCGGCTTCGGCCGGACCGGCGCGCCCTTCGCCGCCGACAGCTTCGCCGTGATGCCGGACATGATTACCATGGCCAAGGCGCTGACCAACGGGGCGCAGCCGATGGGTGCGGTCGCCGTGCGCGACGGCATCTACCGGGCGCTGACGGACGGCGCGCCGGCGCATGCGATCGAGCTGTTCCACGGCTACACCTTCTCAGCCCACCCGGCCGCCTGCGCAGCGGCCCTGGCGACGCTCGACATCTACGCGCGGGAGGATCTGGTCGCGCGCGCAGCGCGGCTATCCGGGCCGTTCCTCGACAGGGTGTTCTCGCTTGCCGACCTTCCCATCGTCACCGATGTGCGCGGCTACGGCATGCTGGCGGCCTTCGACCTCGATCCCGGTGGCGCGCCCGGCGCGCGCGGTTACGCGGCTCTGAAGCGGCTGTTCGAGGCCGGGCTGTTGCTCAAGTGGACCGGCGACACCGGCATCCTCGCACCGGCACTGATCGCCGAGGAGACGCACCTCGACGAAATGATCGAGCGCCTGCGCGACGGGCTCGCCGCGATCTGACGCGATCCAGCAGCGTCGGTGGCGGAGTGCGCAGACGCAGGCGATCAGCCGGCAAGGCCACCCGGGCTGCGCGCCTGGCGGACAGCGGCTCGATAGAAAAGGTGCCGGCCGATCTGGGTGATCTGCGCCATCGCCGTGGCCCATTCCGGCGAGACGTAATCGGCGTGGTACCACAACGCGCCGCCGGTCGGATCGGGCAGATCGAGATAGACCATGGAGCGGGCGATGTGCTCGGCCTCCCGCCACGCCTTGTCGTTTCGCGGCTCGTTGTTCTTTCCGTCGCACATCCACGAGAACTGACAGCGGTGCGGGCCGAGGCCTTCGCCCTGGCTGACGACGCCGCAGACGGTGTTGGGGAAGTGCTTGTGTCCGACCCTGTTGAGGGTCACTGCGGCGACGGCGAACTGACCGAGCTTCGGCTCCGAGCGGGCCTCCCAGTAGATGTTCAGGGCGAGGCAGTGCAACTCGGCATCGATATCCTCGCCAAGAAGCCGCGCCCAGTGGCCGGAGGGTCGCGGCGGCTGCGGCGGTGTGATTGTGATCGCGCCCACAGCGACGGTCGGCTGCGTATCGACGGATGGGCTGGGAGCGCCCGCCGCGTCCTTCGACTCCTCCGGTCCTGCGCCGCCATCGGCCACGACCGGCGCATCCCTGACGGCGTCGCCAGCGTCGCCGGCGTCGCCGCCATCGGCCACGACCGGCGCATCCCTGACGGCATCGCCGGCGTCGCCGCCATCGGCCGCCGCCACCCGCTCGTCGGCGATGGCCGGGGCCGCGGCGGCGTCTGGCACA
Organism: Rhodospirillales bacterium; assembly: GCA_016793925.1. GTDB lineage: Bacteria > Pseudomonadota > Alphaproteobacteria > Rhodospirillales > Defluviicoccaceae > JAEULH01. The sequence goes on from JAEULH010000087.1 coordinate 65,976, forward strand.
TCGACGTCGAGCCGGGGATCCTCGCTTGCACCCGGCAATACGGCCGCGACACTCTCCGACAGATCGCGGGCGATCGCCGGATCCGGATCGGCCGTGGGCTCGGAGGAAACGGTCGCGGGCTCCGCCAACGCCGGCGAGGCAGCGGCGGGTGCTGCGAGTGGGTCTGCGGGAGCGGCTGCCGGAGCGGGCGGAACGGTCCTGATGGGCTCGGCCGCCGCAGCCATTGCAATCGCCGTCGGCGCCTCCGAGGGTGCAGCGACCGCCGCGACCCGCTCGTGGATATCGACGGCGCTCCATGCCAGCGATGCGGCGACGATCGATATCGACATCCAGAGGTGCGCATCGCGGGTCACTGTGAGCTCCTGCAAACCTGATGGCCGGATCGCACCCGAGCGCCGCTGCACACTGCCGGCGCCGGCCAACGCCACATTAACGCTATTTCAAGAAATACAACTTAAGCGATACGGTCAATAAAAATCATCTCGAAACTTCCAGCATATCATAATCAGTTTCGTAACAAGAGGTTGCGCCGTCGCTCCTCCAGGGCAATCGGGCGGACGAGGCGGTGACAATGGCGTTCGTTGAACGGCGGCTCCCAGCCACTCGAAGTGCCCGGGCCACGGCTCGCGCGGAAAGGCGGCGCACGGGTGGGGGTGGATTTCCATGGCAACGTGCGGCGCCATGTTCAGCCGGCGGTGGTCGGCGAGGCTCATGACCCGCAGGAACGGGCTGATCCCGCCGACCCGCGGCGCGTCCGGCTGCACGAAGTCAGCATTTCGCCGCTTACGATCGGTGTGTCGAAGGATCGAAGGAGACGGCGAGGGCCGCGCGCCTCAGCGAAACGCGGCCCTTCCCGCCATCGCCAGCGCGCCTTCCGCGTCGGCGACCCACAGGCCGAGGGTGTCGGCGTCTTCCGGCTCGGCATGAACCGTGAACGGCGCGGTGTCGATGATCGGGCGATGGCCTCGGAATTCGAAGGACGAGATCGCCCGTTCGCTCCACGACCGCACGGCGAGGTCGACCATCAGCGTCGCCAGCAGCGGGCCGTGAACGACGAGGCCGCCGTAGCCCTCGACCTTCATCGCATAGTCGCGGTCGTAGTGGATGCGGTGACCGTTGAAGGTGAGTGCCGAATAGCGAAACAGCAGCGTCGGGTCGGGTGTGATGGTATCCGAGAAGGCTGACTGCTTCGGTGCCGGTTCGCCCGGACGACCGGAGGCGCCCCGACCCGTGTCCTCGCGATAGACGATGTCGTGGTCGTCGACGATGCTCTTGCCCTGGCTGCCGCTGGTCTCGTGGCGCACGGTCACGAACACCAGCCGGCCTGACCGCCCGGTCTTTTCCGAGACGGAGGAGATGGTCGAGGTCCGTGACACCGTTTCGCCGATGCGCAGGGGCGACAGGAACCGGATGCGGTTGCCGGCCCACATTCGCCTGGCCGTGCCGACGGGCGGCATGAAGCCGCCCAGAGCGGGATGCCCGTCGCGGCCCAGGCCCGACCGAGGCGCGATGATCCAGAAATAGAGCCAGTGCCAGAGCGGCGGCAGCGGGTCGCCCTCGGCCGGCTCGGGAGCGGCGCGATCCAACGCCGCGTGCATCGCCCGCACCCGCTCGAGGCCGATCGTGTCCTCGCGCGTCTCCTGTTTTCCGACCCAGTCCTGCAACGACGGCCCGCTCTCGCCCATGCCCTCACCCCGATCCGCAATCCGTGATCCGTGATCCGTTGCGGCAGTTTAGAACAAGACCGCCGGGCGCCGCACACGCTTCTTGCGCCCGTACGGCGGCCGGCGGGAAGAGACGCCCTGTGCCGCAAACCCGGCACCGTGGTTCTCACTCCACCCGTACGGGGCTGTCTCGACGCCGGCGCAGCGCGTGACTGCTCTCGCCCTTTCTGGTACCAACAGCGGATCCGCATTTGCGTGCGCCTCTTTTGTGTGCGCCGGGGCCCGGCGCAACGCCGTCGTCGAATGCGACGCGCCGTCTGACCCTTCCTTCACTCCCGCCGGAGCCTGCGGTTGAGCCAGAGCGCCTCGTGAACGGCATTTTCTTCGCGCTTGTCTGTCTCGCCTTCGCGGTTGGCGCCGGCCGGGAGCTGTTCGGCTTCGCGGCAGAGGCGGACATGGCGCCGATGCAGGCCCTGACCGCCGCGGTGATCGACGGCGCCGGCAGCGCCGTTCACCTGGCGATCAACCTCATCGGCGTCATGGCCCTGTTTCTCGGCGTCATGAAGGTCGCGGAAGCGGCCGGCGTGCTCGTCATCATCGCTCGGCTTGTCCGCCCGCTGATGACCCGGCTTTTCCCCGACGTCCCGGCCGCGCACCCGGCGATGGGCGCGATGATCCTGAACATCTCGGCAAACATCCTCGGCCTCGGCAATGCGGCGACCCCGTTCGGCATCCGCGCCATGCAGGAGCTCGACCGGCTCAACACGGTGAAGGGCACCGCCAGCAACGCAATGGTCCTGTTTCTCGCCATCAACACCTCGAGCGTGACCCTGCTGCCGACCGGAGTGATCAGCCTCCGCGCCGCGGCGGGCTCCCTCGACCCGGCCGGGATCGTGCCGACGACCCTGTTCGCGACCATTTGTTCGACGGCGGTCGCCATCGTCATGGCCAAGCTGACCCAACGCTACTGGCCGACGACGCCGGCCGACGGCGCCGCTGCGCCCGTCGCCGCCCCGGCCTCCCCGCCGAACGTCCCCGCCACCGGCCGGGACGACACCGCCGCCGAGGCCGGGTTCGAGACGACGGCGGGTGCGGAGCGCGCGGGCTCGGCCGACGCCGAACGCATTGGCGACGGTTATCATCCCGCCGCCTCGTTCGCCGCGCTTGCCGGCGTCGTCGCGCTCATCCCGCTGAGCGTGATCTACGGCCGCGCCGTTGCGCCGTGGATCATTCCCGGCCTGATCGTCGTCCTGCTCGGGTTTGGCGCCGTGCGTCGCGTGCGGATCTACGAGGTGTTCATCGAAGGCGCCCGCGACGGCTTCCAGGTCGCGATCCGGATCATCCCCTACCTGGTCGCGATCCTCGTCGCGGTCGCCATGTTCCGGGCGAGCGGGGCGCTGGCTCTGATCGTCACGCCGCTCGGCCAGCTCACCGGCCCGCTCGGCCTGCCGGCGGAGGCGCTGCCGATGGCCCTGCTGCGGCCGTTGTCCGGCTCCGGCGCCTACGGCGTTCTGGCGTCGATCATCAACGATCCGGCCATCGGCCCGGACAGCTACACCGGTTATCTTGCCAGCACCATCCAGGGCTCGACGGAGACGACCTTCTACGTACTGGCGGTCTACTTCGGCGCGGTCGGGATCCGCCGGATCCGCCACGCCATCGTCACCGCCCTGACCGCCGACGCCGCCGGGGTGGCCGCCGCCGTTCTCATCTGCCGCATCCTCCATGGCTGAGCGCCGGGTTGGCGTTCAGATCCTGAACAGCGGGCGCCGCCGCGTGCGCGCGAGGACAACCCGGCGTTCCCCGTAAAGGCGAACGAAAGCAAATCGGCAGTCATTCTCATGTGCTTTGCGGCCTTTATTGCGTATGGTGTCCGCACGCCGCTGTTGTCGCCACGCAGCCAAATCGTCGCAGGAAGGACTGCGTGGCCGACGGTCGGCTTTTATGCGTGGAAATAAATACAAAAGGGGAAGTCAACGATGAATAGAGGCAAGCGGGTTCTGATGGTATCGGCCATCGGCCTGATGGCGATGGGCGGGCTGGCTGCCTGCTCCAATAGCGGCTCTTCGGGCGCGGATACGATGCGGGCGACGGAAGCGCCGCCGACCGTTGTCGAGAACAACCTCGTGCGGATGACCGCAACGGTGGACGCGATCGACCCGGCCAAGCGGGTCGTGACCTTGCGCGGGCCGCAGGGGCGGACGGTTCCGGTCGAGGTCGGCCCCGACATCGATCTGAGCAAGCTCAAGAAGGGCGACCTCGTCGACATCGCCTACTACGAGTCGGTGGCCGTGAACGTCGTGGCGCCGGGCGAAGCCGTCCCGGGCGTCACCAGCGCATCCGACGTCGCCCGCTCGCAGCCGGGGCAGACGCCGGGTCGGGCGGCAATGGATCAGGTCACCGTCACGGCCAGGGTGACCGCCATCGATCAGGCGGCGCACACCGTTACATTCCAGGGTCCGCAAGGAGCGCGGCGGACGGTGCAGGTGAAGAACCCGGAGTTGCAGCAGAAGATGAAGGGGCTGAAGGTCGGCGACCTCGTCCAGCTCACCTACACCGAGGCCGTCGCCGCGCAGCTGCAGCCGCGTTCGCGTCCACAATAACAGCCGCAGTAACGGCATTTAGGGTCCGGCAATGGAGGAAGCGGGCTGTTCCTAACCCGCTTCCTCGCCACGCCATTTGATCGAACACCCCATGCTCGCCTGCTGTTCCCGCGGCCCTTCGCCCGTCTCGGCGATCTGGACCATGGCGTCGAACAGCTCGCGCGGCGCCCCGCGCGGCGCCGGCGCCCGCTTCGACGCATCGAGCCGGCCGTGGTACTGCAGCCTGAGGTCGGCGTTGAAGCCGAAGAACTCCGGCGTGCAGACGGCGCCGTAGGCGCGGGCGACCTTCTGCGCCTCGTCGACGACGTAGGGGAACGGGAAGTGGTGCTCGTTCGCGAACCGCTTCATCTCCTCCGGCGCATCCTCGGGATACCTCTCGTAGTCGTTGGGCATCACGGCGATGACGCCGATCCCCTTCTTCTGCAGGTCGAAGGCGTCCCGGCTGATGCGATCGGCGATGGCGCGGACGTACGGACAGTGGTTGCAGATGAACATGACCAGGGTGCCGTACGGACCCCTGATGCCGTCGAGCGAAAAGCGATTGCCGTAGGCATCCGGAAGGGTGAACTTCGGCGCTTCCCATCCGAAGTCGCACACGGGCGTTTCGACAGCGGCCATTGCTTTTCCGTCCTCGTTGCGCCGGCGCCTGACAGCGGGCCCGGCGTGGCTGGCGGACCATCAGTCTAGCCGCCGGCGCGCAACGTTGGAACAAGCGATCGCGGCTGCGATCGCGCTCCGGCGGCCGGAGAGGGTGCCTCGCCCCCTCCAGCCACGCGGCGATGACAGGATTACGTTACAGGATGAAGTCGCCGGCGACCCACTGGGTGGGCGTCGCGGCGCCGTCCTTGACCAGGATGTCCATCTCCACCGTCGCCTTGTTGGCGTCGGTGTTGACCTGGATCAGGGTGTCCGCGCCCGACGCGGCTACGCGCACCTGGCCCGGGCCGCTGAACGCCGCTGTGCCGACGAACTTGAAGGCCTGGTTGCCGCCGGCCGTCGTGTTGGCGTCGATGGTCGAAAGGTCGATCCGATCGCCCGCCGCCGCACCGGCGCCGGCGAAGTCGAGGATCACGTCGCGGGCCGCGCCCTTCGAGTCGGTGACGGCGTCGTAGTCGAAAATGTCGTTGCCGGGCCCGCCGCTCAAATGATCAAGATCGCCTCTGCCTGAAAGCACGTCGGCGTCGCCCTCGCCGTAGAGCCAGTCGTTGCCGCTGCCGCCGCCGAGCTTGTCGTTGCCGCTGCCGCCGTACATCGTGTCGTTGCCGGCCTGGCCGCCGAGTTCGTCGGCGCCGGTCCCGCCATACATCTGATCGTCGCCGTACGAGCCGAAGATCCGGTCGTTGCCGTCGTCGCCGTAGAGAAGGTCGTCGCCGTCCCAGGTGTCGTTGTCGCCGCCTGCGCCGTAGATCAGGTCGTTGCCGGTCCCGCCGTGGATGGTGTCGGCGTCTTCGTTCCAGTCCCAGTTTTCGCCCAGCGGCTTGCCGTAGAGGGTGTCGTTGCCGGCCGCGCCGTCGAGGGTATCGTCGGCCTGGGTGCCGACGATCGTGTTGGCAAGGGTGTTCCCGGTGCCGTGATAGCCGCTCGGCGCGTCGTCGACGCCGTATTCAAGCTGCAGCTTCTCGACGTTGGCGGGGAGGGTGTAGTCGTCGCCCCAGCCGATCACCGTGTCGTAGCCTTCGCCGGCCTTTTCGATCACCGCGTCGGTGTGCTGTTGCAGTACGTAGGTGTCGTCGCCGGTACCGCCGTAGAGGAAATCCTTCGCGGCGCCGTAGTTCGGCCCTTCCGACCACGGATAGTAGTAGGTCGCCTCGAGCCGGTCGTTGCCGGCATCGCCGTAGAGCTTGAACGTGCCCCGCTCGATGTCGAGGGCGGGGCCGTCGAAATCAACAAAAAGCCGGTCGTTGCCGGCGTCGCCGTGCAGGATCGCGGTCCCGGTGAACGTATGCGAATCCTCGGTCCAGACTTCCTCGCAGACCGTATCGTTGCCGCCGCCGCCGTTGAGGGTGTCGCTGCCGCCACCACCATTGATCGTGTCGTTGCCGCTGCCGCCGCTATACGTTTCGTCGGCCCAGTTCCCCGTAAACGTCGCCATTAGGATCTCCGCCAGATGCCAAGCGCATGGTATCGGTCGAGCGACATCGCCCGCCGGGCACGCTTCTTATCCGGTAGAACCCCATTCCCCCGTCCGCGCCCTTGCCTCTTCGAGATCGGCAGCCGCGGTGTGGCCGTATTTTCGGGATCGCCGTTTCGGCTTCCCTGACCCGAATTATGATACCGCGAACGCAGCATCGCGGTAAATACCGTGCAGACCCGCTTCCCGCAGCGTCGCTAAGATAACCGTGAGAAGTGTAGTTTAAGACACAATGTATGCAGTTGCGGCGGTCGCGCGTCGCGCCATCTACTGGCTGTCGGACTGCAGAACCTTGACCATGACCGACATTTCCTCCAGGCCGCCACCCTTGCGAACCCCGCGGATCGGGCAGGCGCCGGCGTAGTCGAACCCGACCGCCAAGCGCACATAGGCGTCCGTGGCGCTCTGGCTGTTGGCGCAATCGAACGAGACCCAGCCGAGGTCATCGACGTACGCTTCCGCCCAGGCGTGACTGGCGAGGGCGCCGTCGTCGCTGTACAGATAACCGCTGACATACCGGGCGGGGACGCCGAGGACGCGGGCGCCGGCGATGAACAGGTGCGCATAGTCCTGGCAGACACCGTGCCCGTGCGCCAGCGCCTCCGCAGCGGTGCTCTCGATATCGGTGAAGCCGGGGCAGTAGGCGACGGTCGTGTGCAGCGTCCACATCATTGCGTGCAAGCCGGCGATGACGCCCTCGTCGCGAACCCGCTCCAGCAGGGGCAGGGCCAGTTCGTGGATGCCGTCGTCGACCTGGGTGTAAGGCGTCGACCGCAGAAACATCCGCGGCGGCAGTCCGTCGTCCGACGGCAGCACCCCGTTGGTGTCGAACGTCTCGATCTCGCCGCGCACGAGCACAGGAACCTCGTCGTGCGTTCCGTTCTGAATCGCGACGTGGGCCGTGTTGCCGAAGCCGTCTGTCCAGCGGTGCATCTGCCCCGGCATGCTGACCTGCCAGGCGATGACGGCCTGGCACAGGTCGGGCCGTGGCGTCAGCCGCAGGTACTGGATCGAGTGCTGCGCCGGATCGGCGAACCGGTAGCGCGTCTCATGCTGAATGGTCAGTCTCATAGGACGAGCATGAACTCCTTTCCGATCAGCGAGTGCAGTTCATTGTTTCGCCCAACAAAACCGTTGAGGAAGCGCGGCAGCCCGGAGCGGAGGATGCTGTCGATCCGATGCCGTTGCAGGCCGTCATGAATCTGCGTCGCCAGCCTGGTGCATGCTGCATTCGCGCGCAACTCGCGCAGGATCTCGTCCGTCTCACCCGTGCATGCAGCCAGCGACCGCGGCATGTCCTGGCGAAGGACGAGAAGCTCGGCGACCCGGCGCGGCTCGATGATCCCGGTGTAAACCTCGCGGTACGCCTTGAACGCGCTCAACGCCCGCAACAGCGCGCCCCAGCGATAGTAGTCCTCGGCGGCGAGCGGCCGGCCGCCGGTCGAGGGCGTCAGCATCTCCCACTTGATCGAGAGAAACCGGGCGGTGTTGTCGGCGCGCTCGATGAAGGTTCCGAGACGCGAGAAGGTGAAGGCGTCGCCCCGGCGCATCGTCCCATAGATGGCGCCGCGAAACAGATGCGAGCGCTCCTTGACCCAGTCGAAGAACTCGCGAAAGCCCTGGTCGACCATCTTGCTGTAGGACAGGCTCTCCATTTCGATAAAGGTCTGGTTTATGCCCTCCCAGACCTCCGTCGTCAGTTCCGGACGGGTCGCCCGGGCGTTCTCGCGGGCTTGACGCACCGCCGAGCGGATGCTGGCGGCATTGTCGGCGTCGAGGACCATGTACTGAAGCACGCTGCCGGGCGACGTCTCGCCGTAGCGTTCGAGGAAGGTTTCGCGGTCTCCCGCGAGCTTCAGCGGCGCCTCCCATTGCTGTGCGTCATTGCCGCTCGCCACCGGCAGCAGCGACATGTGGTAGGTGCTGGCGAGCAGCCGCGCCATGTTCTCGGCCCGCTCGACGAAGCGAGCCATCCAGTAGACGTTGTTGGCGGTGCGCCCGAGCACGATCAGGCCTCCAGAACCCAGGTGTCTTTTGTTCCGCCGCCCTGCGACGAATTCACCACCAGGGAGCCCTCCCGGAGTGCAACCCGGGTCAGTCCTCCGGGCACCACCGTCGTCGTTTCGCCCGTCAGCACGTAGGGGCGCAGATCGACGTGGCGCGGCGCGACGCCGGCTTCGACGAGCGTCGGGCAGGTTGACAGGCTGAGGGTCGGCTGGGCGATGAAGTTGTCGGGATCGGCGAGGATCTTGTTGCGGAAATCGAAACGCTGCTCGGACGTGCTGGCCGGGCCGACCAGCATGCCATAACCGCCGGAACCGCCGACCTCTTTGACGACCAGTTCTTCGAGATTGTCGAGGACATAGGCGCGATCCTCGGCGTTGGACAGGCGAAACGTCGGCACGTTCTTTATGATCGGCTTCTCGCCCAGGTAGAAGTCGATCATGTCGGGGACGAAACAGTAGATCGCCTTGTCGTCGGCGACCCCGGTGCCAATGGCGTTGGCCAGCACCACGCGGCCGTTGCGGACGACGGACAGCAGGCCGGGGACGCCGAGGACCGAGGCGGCGTCAAAAGCCAGCGGATCGATGAAGTCGTCGTCGATGCGCCGGTAGATCACGTCGACGCGCTTCGGCCCGTCGGTCGTGCGCATGTAGACGAGATCGTCCTCGACGAAAAGATCCTGCCCCTCGACCAGATCGACGCCCATCTGCATGGCCAAAAACGCGTGCTCGAAATAGGCGCTGTTGTAGAAACCCGGCGTCAGCACGACAACGGTCGGTTCGACCACGCCCGGCGGCGCCGACGAGCGGAGCGTCCGCAACAGAATTTCAGGATAGTGGTTGACCGGCGCCACCGGATGCGAGGCGAACAATTCGGGAAACAGGCGCATCATCGTTTCCCGATTCTCAAGCATGTAGGAGACGCCCGACGGCACCCGGGCGTTGTCCTCGAGGACGTAGAAGTCGGTTGCCGAAACCCGAACGACATCGATCCCGGCGATGTGGACGTAAACGTTGCGCGGCAGGTCGAGACCGAGGACCTCGGGACGAAAGCAGGGGTTGTTCAGCACAAGATCCGCCGGGATACGGCCGGCGCGAAGGATATGCTGTTCGTGGTAGATGTCGTCGAGGAAGGCGTTGATGGCACGGACCCGCTGGCACACGCCGGAGCCGACAATCTTCCACTCGTTCGCGTCGAGAATGCGCGGGATGATGTCGAAGGGGATCAGCCGCTCCGAGCCTTCGTCGTTGTTGTAGACGGCGAAGGTGATGCCAAGCCGCTTGAAGATAAGGTCGGCCTGCTGGTGCTTCTCGATCAGCCGCTCCGTGGGGACGGTCTCAAGCCACCGGCCGTAGGCCTTGTAAGCTTCACGCACGCCTTTATCGGCTTCGCGCATTTCGTCGAACGACATCGATCCCCTCGTCCCGCGGCCGCTTTCGGCCTTATTTGTCACGCGATCTGCCAGCAAGGTTCGTGCCAACCGGCGTCCGCCGGAGTTTTACCCCTTTGATACGCGCCCGCGACTCCAATAGAGGCCGAACGCGGGGACAGCAAGGGGCGTTTGCCATGCAGCGGAAGACCGGTGTTTGGCCCGATTCTGTCCCTCTGCCTAGAATTTGGGCAGAGCGGCCAACCGGCAACCGTCGCCCAGCGCCGCGGCTCAGCGGGTCGGTACCTTCAGATCAGGCCGGCCAGCGGCGACGACGGATCGGCGTAACGCTTCTTCGCCATCCGCCCGGCGCGATACGCCAACCGTCCGGAGAGCACGGCAAGCCTCATCGCCCGCGCCATCGCGACCGGATCCTTCGCCTCGGCTATGGCTGTGTTGAGGAGCACCCCATCGCAGCCAAGCTCCATGGCAATGGCCACGTCGGAGGCAGTGCCGACCCCGGCGTCGACCAGCACCGGCACGCGCGCGCGCTCGACGATCAGGCGAACGTTGATTGGGTTCTGGATGCCGAGGCCCGACCCGATCGGCGCGGCAAGCGGCATGATCGCGACACAGCCCATCTCCTCCAGCCGCTTTGCGAAGATCAGATCGTCGCTGCAGTAGACCATGACCTTGAAACCGTCGGCGACCAGTGCCTCCGCCGCCGCCAGCGTCTCGGCCATGTTCGGATAGAGGGTCTGTTGGTCGCCGAGAACCTCGAGCTTCACCAGGTCCCAGCCGCCGGCCTCGCGGGCAAGGCGCAGGGTGCGAACCGCATCGCTCGCCGAATAACAGCCGGCGGTGTTCGGCAGGTAGGTGTAGACCTTCGGATCGACGTAATCGACCAGCATCGGCTTGTTGCGGTCGGTAACGTTGACGCGGCGGACGGCGACGGTGACGATCTCCGCGCCGGAGGCGGCGATGGCCCGCGCCGTCTCCTCGAAGTCGCGATACTTGCCCGTTCCGACGAGGAGCCGGGAGCGGTACGACCGGCCGGCGATGACCAGCGGATCCCCGTCAGTCTCGGCCTCGGCCTCGGCGCCCGTGTCGGCGTCCGGCGCGCCACCGCCGATGAAGTGAACGATCTCGATGCGGTCGCCGTCGCCGAGCGCCGTTTCTCCGTATCCAGACCGCGGCACGATCTCGAGATTGCGCTCGACCGCCACCTTCCGTGGGTCGAGCCCAATGTCGGCGAGGAGCTGCTCGACCGTCAGCGGGGCGACGACGAGCTTGTCCTCGCCGTTAATGGTTACGCGCATGTCCGTCAAAATGCCGTCCTGCCAGGCGTTCAATCCTCAAGGCGCGAGCCGCCGAGGTCTGCCCGCGAGCCGCTAAGATAATCCAAAGCCGACGTTACACAAGAACCGGCGCCATGGTATAAGCGCGGCCTTTGCACCAACCGCCGTCGCGGGCCGATGATTGCCTACCGTCGTCTTCAATGGCTCCCGTCCCGGTCTCCTCGGCCGCTGCGCACGGGGTACGTTCGGCGGCGACGCGGCGGCCGATCCCGACCTGGGCTTGCGTCCGCATCCGCAATCTTCGGAACCTCGGCAGCGATGATTCTTGGCCTCCGGGCGGCCGCAAATCGGAAGGCGCGCGAAGCGGCGGAGGCGATGGGTGGCCGCGTAACGGGGGGATGCAGCTCATGACCGGTAGCAAGAAAAAGACCGACTTCGACGCCGATCTCGTCCGCGAGCTGGCGGACCTGTTGAGCGAGACGGGGCTCAGCGAGATCGAGTACGCAAGCGGGGACCTCCGCATCCGGGTCGCCCGAACCCCACAGCCTGCATCGTTCAATATGGTTGGCGGTGGCGCGGCCTCGCACCTGCCGGCGGCCGCCGCGAGCGGCGCGACCCGCGAAGCCGACGCGCTGCTCGATCATCCCGGCCTTCTGACGTCGCCGATGGTCGGCGTGGTCTACACCGGATCCGATCCGGCGAGCCCGCCGTTCGTCAAGGTCGGCGACGCGGTCGAGGCCGGCGCGACGCTTCTGTTGATCGAAGCGATGAAGGTCTTCAATCCGATCAAGGCGCCGCGGGCAGGCGTCGTCACCCGGATCCTGGTCAGCAACGGCGTGCCGGTCGAGTACGGCGAACCGCTGCTGATCCTCGAATAGACGCGTCGGGCCGATCGTGTTTCAGAAGGTTCTCATCGCCAACCGCGGGGAGATCGCGCTCCGCATCCTTCGCGCCTGCCGCGATATGGGCATTCATTCGGTGGCGGTCCATTCCACCGCCGACGCCAGCGCCATGCATGTCCGTCTCGCCGACGAATCCATCTGCATCGGGCCGGCGGCAGCGGCCGACAGCTACCTCAATCCGGTCGCCATCCTCTCTGCGGCGACCGTCAGCAACGCCGACGCCATCCATCCCGGCTACGGCTTCCTCAGCGAGAACGCCAAGTTCGCGGCGATGGTCGAGGAGCACGGCATCGCCTTCATCGGCCCTTCGCCGGAGCATATCCGGCTGATGGGCGACAAGGTCGCGGCCAAACGCTTCTGCCGCGAAGCCGGCATTCCGGTCGTGCCCGGATCCGATGGGCCGATCGCGAGCGAAGCCGCGGCCCGTGCCATCGCCGCCGAGATCGGATACCCGGTGCTGGTCAAGGCATCCGCGGGCGGCGGCGGTCGCGGAATGAAGGTCGTCGAGGACGCGGACAGCCTTGCCTCGGCCATGGAACTCGCCAGCGCCGAGGCGGCCTCCGCTTTCGGCAACGGCGAACTCTACCTGGAAAAGTACCTCGCTCGGCCGCGGCACATCGAGGTTCAGGTTCTCGCCGATCTGCACGGCGCCGTAATCCACCTGGGCGAGCGGGACTGCTCGATGCAGCGCCGACACCAGAAGATACTGGAAGAGGCGCCATCCCCGGCCCTGGGAGAAGATGAACGCAAGCTGATCTGCGCCAGCGCCGTGCAGGCCGCCAAGGCGCTCGGCTATCGCAGCGTCGGCACCGTCGAGTTCCTTTACTCTGAGGGCGAATTCTATTTCATCGAAATGAACACGCGGCTGCAGGTCGAGCATCCGGTCACGGAGATGGTCTGCGAGATAGACCTGGTGCGCGAGATGATCCGCGTCGCGTCCGGAGCGCCCCTCGGCTACGGCCAGGACGACGTGCGCACCTCCGGCCACGCGATCGAATGCCGGATCAACGCCGAAGACCCGGTGACGTTCATTCCGATGCCGGGCCGGATCGGCGACTATCATCCGCCCGGAGGGCCCGGGGTGCGCGTCGATTCGGCGCTGTATTCCAGCTACGCGGTCCCGCCCTACTACGACAGCATGATCGCGAAGCTCATCGTTCATGGGCCGACGCGCGAGGTCTGCATGATGCGGCTCCGCCGGGCGCTGGCCGAATACGTCATCGACGGGATCCCGACGACGATCCCGCTGCACACGCGGGTCCTGGAGGCGGAGGATTTCCGCCTCGGCACCTACCATGTCCACTGGCTGGAACAGTTCGTGAGGGCAGGGCAATCAGGCACGGCGCCGGCGGCGACAGACTGACCCCGGAGATGGTGATCCGGGCCTACTCCATCGGGATCTTCCCGATGGCCGGCCACCGTCACGACCCCCACGTCCACTGGGTCGCGCCCAACGCCCGAGGCATCCTGCCGCTGCAGTCGTTTCATGTCCCTCGCCGCCTGGCGAAGACCGTTCGCCGCCGGCGTTTCGAGGTGGTCTGCAATCGGGACTTCTATGATGTCCTCGCAGGCTGCGCGGCTCCGCGTCCCGGCCATCCCGAGACCTGGATAAATCCGGAAATCGCCCGCGTCTTCACCCGTCTTCACGAGCTCGGCCACGCGCACAGCATCGAGGCGTGGCGCGGACCGCGGCTGGTCGGCGGGCTCTACGGCCTGGTCCTCGGCGCGGCCTTCTTCGGCGAGAGCATGTTCTCGCGGGAAAGGGATGCGAGCAAGATCGTGCTCGTCCATCTCGTCGCGCTGCTGCGCCGCGGCGGCTTCGCGCTCTTCGACACGCAGTTTGTGACCGACCATCTGCGTCAGTTCGGCGCCGTGGAAATTCCCAGCCAGGTCTACCTGCAGCAGCTCGACGACGCGCTCTCGCAGCCGGCCACGTTCTACTGCGGCTTGTCGGCCGACGATCTTTGGGCCGACGCCGTCGCGCTGGCGACGCAATCGACGACGATCACATCGTAGATCGGGTGTTCGAGCGCCGAGAGCGCCGGGCTGGACGCAAACATCCAGCCCGAGAACAAGGCCTCGGTCGGCTCGTCGCGTTTCGTCTCGGAGATCTGCAGGAATGCCGCCGCCTCCGGCGGGTCCTCGGGCGGGGCCTTGTCGCAGGAGCGCACCGTGATCTGCAAGGTGCCGAAGGTAACGACTTCGCCCACCGGCGCCTCGATCGTCGAGGTCCGCGCCGTGACCTTGTCGAGGCCGCGCAACACGGCGATTTCTTCCTGCTCGGCCCGGGCGCTCGCCGTCGGCTGGACGATGGCCGCCAGCGCGGTCACGGCGGTTGCGGCGAGCAGAACCATCCGCCGCCGCGCGGCGGGAACGGACAACGGGCGCATCGACGAAACGAGCGGGGGTGAAGCGGAAGGGGCCATGATCATGGAGCTGTCCTGTTACGGCCGCTTCTCGTCGGGCGGCTTCGGATCCGGGGCGGAGTCGCGCCCGCCGACGAGGCGCGCGGCGAAACGAAGGCGGACGTAGTCGAGCGTCCAGCCGGTGTCCGAGTGCAAGGCGGGCCTCAGCGTTTCGCGGACCTCTTCAATCAGGCCCTCTCGTTCCGCCTCCGGCGTCGCAGCGATGTAGGTGCCGGCGAACGTCTCAAGCCATGCCGACAGATCTCCCGGTATCAGCGTCGGCCGATCGAACCATTCCAGCATCTCGATGCGGAACCTGTGTTGCGTCAGCAGCGTCGCCACCGCCTCCGGTCCGGGAAACGTCCACGGCGGGCGGACGTGCAGGCCGCGCCGGCGCATCGCGGCGTCGAGCGCGGCGACGACTGCGGCGATGTTTCCGGCGCCTCCCATTTCGGCGACGAACCGGCCGCCGGGCCGCAAGGCGCGCGCCACGCCGGCGAAGACTGCGTCGAGGTCCTCCATCCAGTGGAGCGCGGCGTTGCTGAACACCGCGTCGAAGTCGCCGACGGCGTCGAGCGCCTCGCCGCGCCCGCAGCGCGCGTCGACGCTGCGCGCCCGCGCTGCCTCGACCATGTCGGCGCTGGCGTCGATGCCGATGACGTCGGCGCCGGCGGCCGCAATCTCGGCCGAGAGGGCGCCGTCGCCGCAGCCGAGGTCGAGGATCCGCTCGCCGGGTCGCGGGGCGAGCACATCGACCAGAGGCGCGGCAAGGTCGGCGACGAACCGTCCGTTACGCGCGTACTGTGCGGCATCCCATCGTTGCGCACCCACCGGTCGACCTCATCTCATTGCGGAGGTGCGGCATCGCCATCGGCGGGCTCGCCCTCGGCAGGCGACGCTTCGGGGCGGCTTGTGGCGAGAAAGATGATCTCGCCAACCTGATCCTCAAGCGACTTGAAGCTGCGCGTCTCGCGGATGCGCGCGCCGGGCGCGAGCGTCGCCTTGGCCGTGCCGGGCTCCAGGCGCACGTACTTCCCGCCCAGCAATCCCTCGCTGGCGATCGTCGCTACGGTATCCTCGGGCAGCCTGATTTCGTTGGCGACGCTCATCACGACGATGGCGTCGAAACTGGTCGGGTCCAGACGGCGCTCGGTGACGGTGCCGACCTTGACGCCGCTGATGCGGACGTCGCTGCCGGCGTTCAGGCCGCCGACCTTGAAGAAAGCGGCGCTGATCTCGTAGCCGGGGAGGGCGCGAATCTGGGCTGTGTTGTAGGCGATGTAGACGAAAAGCACGGCGACGGCGATTACCACCATGCCCATCACCGTCTCGATCCTGTTGCGGTTCACCGATCGCCTCCCAGCAAGCCCTTCGGGCCTTCGCCGGGGGTTTGCGCCGCCGGCGCAGCATCCGTAGCGGCGCCCGCCGCCTCGGCGTGGGCCGACCTTCCCTCGGCGATGATCAGGTCGAGCAGGTCGCTGACGACCACGGCGTCCTGGGTGTAGGCGATGACGCCGCCGTCGGCCAGCATCCGCTCGTCGCCGCCCGGGTCGAGAACCATGAACTTGGCGCCGAGCAGGCCGTCCGTCTGGATCGAGGCGGCCGTGTCGGCCGGCAGGCCGACCCCGGCGTTGATCAGCAGGGTGGCGCGCACGCGAAAGGACGGCGACAAGGTTACCGCTTCCACCCTGCCGACCGGCACGCCGCTGAGCCGGACCTCGGCGCCAACGTCGAGGCCGTCGATCCGGTTGAAGTCGGCGGAGATCCGGTACCCTTTCATGCCCGCGCTCGCCTCCTGAAACCTTCCGCTGTAGAAGAGCGCCAGGATCGCCGCGAGCACCGCGATCGTGACGGCGCCGACCACGACATCTATGATTTCGGCCCGGTTCACCGCCGCCACACCCGCCGAGCGAAGACCGTCCGCGGCAGCACGCACGCCGTCGTCCCCGAGCGGTGCCGACAGTGAAGCTGCGGCTTCTCGCTCAGTTCGGCGTCCACGGCTCGTAGTCGCCGGTCGTTCGCGCGCGTTTCCCGCCGGCAAGGTCGTGCCCCTTGGGCCGGTAGGCGAAGGGCGTACCCGACATGTTCGGCAGGTGCGGTTTCTGCCACGGGTATGCGCTCGCCGCAGCGGTGAGCGGCTCGTCGACGATATGATGCAGCCAGGCATGCCATTCCGGCGGGATCTTGCTCGCCTCCGGCCGGCCCTCGAACATGACCCAGCGCCGCTCACGCCCATACAGCGGCTGCCTCCGGCTCCGGTAATAGCGGTTGCCGTAGCTGTCCACGCCGGCCTTCTTTCCGTTCAGCCAAGTGTATAGGAGGGTGCCGACGTCCATCGTTTGCAAGCCTGTTCCTGATCGCGTTCCAACGCCGGGCGCCCCACCCCGGCGGCCGGTCGCTGGCGCCGGGACTATGGCATCGCAACGAACGCGCGTCCAGCGGCCGCGTTGCCGAGGGAACTCGAACTCTCGGCGCCGGACGGGCCACTTCCCCAATTCGGAGAGCCTCGGCGGTATCCCCTCCATCGCCAAGTGCGTGTGCGCTCCGGTTGCGTCCGGCCGGAGATCCTCATCCACAGGGCGGATGTTTAAGAAGTAGATGGTACTCTCAGCTTATTTTACCTCAAACAAGCCCCTTTGGGCGGCCCCCACCACATTTTGAGCATATTTTCGTATGACCTTCGGCCTGCCCAAGGGGGTGCCGTGAAGGCCTACAGAAAACAAATCATGGCCGATATAGCTAAAAACTAAGTTGCGGTGCGTCTATAGGCGTAAGGAGATAAGTATAACAGGAGAATGCGCAATGAAGGTTTACCGTAGTATTACGGTATCGAATCTGTTAGTTCCTGCATGCTTTGCAGCCCTGGCATCAATGCTAATGGGCTCAATGGCGCAAGCGGCAATCAATTGCGTTCCGCCGCCGTCGCTGTCCAAGCCGATCAGCTTCACCAACGTCTGCCCCGGCGATCGCGGCGGCCCGCATGCCCTGAACGCAAGAGGCAGAGATGTTTACATTCAATTGCCCAAGAACAGAGTATGCAAAAGAAGTATCACTGTTACGAACGCAAGGAATGTTCGAATCACGGGTGGTCATATCGTCTATAACGACAGTAAGCAGGCGGTGATCAACGTTGGCATAACGCGCGGAACGACGTTTATCGACGGCATGTTGATCGACGTGAACAAGAAATCCGCCGATGCCATCCGGGTCTATCGCCACAAAGGCAGGCTGGTGGTCCAGAACACCCTGATCAAAGGCGTCAGCGGAACCGTGAAAGGCGTCCACGGCGATATCACCCACGCCCAGGGCGGCGGCCCACTTCAGGAGTTGATTTTCCAGAACGTCACCGGCTTTACCGGTTACCAGGGCCTGTTTACGCCCTATCGGCCTGCCTCAGGACATGGCACCCACAAGCTCAGGCTGGAGCGGGTGAACGTCGGCTATGACCGCTCGATACCGAAGTCCTCGGGAGCGCGGAAGCCGCTGATGCTGCTCTATCTCGGCAGCGTCAGTAGTCCGGGCAATCGCACGCCGGATCGCGGCACCTCCATGAACAACGTCTACGTCGACGTCAGCTATTGGAAATTCCCATACCAGAAGTCGGTCTACGCCGAGCCGCGGCCCGGATCGGGCGGCTGCGCGACGTTCGATGGCCGGCAGAAAATCTCCGGCCGGGTATGCAGCGGCAAGCCCGGCGGTGGCGACTTCGTTCCCGCGGGGACTGTCGGTCGCAGCTACAACCGCTCGAGGTTTTGCCGGTAGTTGAGCGACCTGCCTGCAACCGGATGAAAGCATCCGGCGCGTGAACGCGCGGCGAACCCCGGAGCTGCGGCGAGCCTTGCCATAAATTTTGGCCTTGCCTGCGCTCCGGGGTTTTGCCTGCCAAATTTCGCGGCTATGGTGGTGTCGGTCGCCGATGCCACGGACGCTCGCTAGGCGCGTTAAGAACAGGATAAAATTCCTGGACCAGCGCTCGAGAACATGTTAAGTCTGCGGCCCATAAAATGAGGGGGAGAAGCCCGGGACGGTGCCATAACCGTGGAATGGGGCTTCACGATGCTCGACTTGCAGCAAGGATGGCTTCGCGTTCGCGATCTACCCGCGGACGTTCTCGAAGACATGCCCGACTATCTACGTGGCGCGTTCGCGGGAGCGCGCCGGTTCGACTTCGAGGTTGAGATGATCTGCGCCGGCGTTCGCGTGCCGGCCGAGCGGCGCGCCGAGCGACGCCTCGTGCTGGTCGCCGACGATGGCGAGGACCCGGCGCAGCGGGGGCCGCTCGCCTTCGATCTCAGCGCCGTCGGCGCCGATGTTCGCGCCAGCCGCCGCGTCTTCGTAATTTCTGCGCAAGCGGACCATGAGGTTTTCGCCAACGCCTACGCCGCGGCGGTTGCGGATTTCGCTCGGGGCGGCACCTGCGCCGTGATCATCGAGACCGACCGCCGGCTCGAACGGGCCTGGATCCGCGCGCTGACGTCTTTGCGGACCTGCGCCTGGATCACCGCCGATCCTTCTCTGCGCCCGGTCGCCTGAAGCGTCCGCCGCTCAGCTTTCGCCGAAACCCGCCGGGCAACGGTCGGACCATGTCGCGAGGAGATCGGCCAGCCCTTCCGCCGAGAGCGGCTCGCTGAAGACATAGCCCTGGGCCGCATCGCAGGCGCGGCGGCGGAGAAGGGATAGCTGCCTTGTCGTCTCCACCCCTTCGGCGACGACCGAAATGTCGAGTCGATGGGCCACGGCGATGATGGCTTCGACGAGCGAGGTCTGAGCGGGCGTGGCGGTCATCCGCCGCGTCAGCGACGATTCGATCTTGATGGTCGTCAGCGGGTATTTCGAGAGCGAGTTCAGCGACGACAGGCCGCTGCCGAAGTCGTCGACGCTCAGGCGCACGCCGGCAGAGGCGAGCTTGCGCACCGAGGTGACGATCTGGGGCAACTCGATCATCAGCAGGCTTTCGGCGAACTCGAGGTGCAGGCTCTCGGCCGGCAGGTTGTTGTCGCGCAGGCCGTTCATGACCGCGTCGGTCAAGGCGCTGCCGCGAAACTCACGGCTGCAGACGTTGATGGAGACGTAAGGGGCCTCGTTGCCGGGTCGGCGCCAGGAAGCGGCGTCGCGGCAGGCGGTCGCGACGATCCAGGTCCCGATGGGGACAATGAGGCCGGTTTCTTCGGCGACGTGAACGAAATGTTCCGCATCGACGAGGCCGATTTCCGGATCGCGCCAGCGCAGCAGCGCCTCGGCGCCGAGCACCTTGCCCGTGCCCAGATGGACGATCGGCTGATACATCACTCGGAGCTCCTCGCGTTCGATGGCGAGGCGCAGGCGGGCTGCGGCCCGATTGCGGTTGATCGCCCGCGCGTTCAGCTCCGGGGTGAAAAATCTCAGCGTGTTGCGGCCGGAGGTTTTGGCCTGGTACATCGCCGAATCGGCGTTGCGCAGGAGCGTTTCCGCCTCGCTGCCGTCCTCCGCCGAGATCGTGATGCCGATGCTGGCGCCGACGAATGCTTCCCGCCCGTCGAGCCGGAACGGCGCCGACACCGCCTCGATGATCTTGCGGCCGACGCTTTCCGCATCGGCGCCGGAGCGAAGGTCGGGCAGGATCGCGGTAAATTCGTCGCCGCCGAGCCTGGCAACGGTGTCCTCCTCGCGCACGCAGGTCTTGATGAGTTCGCCGATATGGCGGAGGAAGCGGTCGCCCATCGAGTGACCGAAGGTGTCGTTGATTGACTTGAAGCCGTCGATGTCGATGAACAAGACCCCGACCTTGCGGAACCGCCGGCGGCTGGTGGCGATCGCGGCGGACAGCCGGTCGAGCGCCAAGGAGCGGTTCGGCAGATCGGTCACGGGATCGAAGTTCGCCTGCTGCTGCAGTCGATCCTCGTAGATCCGTCTGAGGGTGATGTCGCTGACCGTCCAGCAGGTCGACGCCACGCCGTCCCACATGACAAGACGAACCCGAACATCCAGCCAGATGATCGTCCCGTCCTTCCTGACGCCACGACATTCGAACGCCTTCGGCGCGAACAGCCCGTTGGCGCGGGCGCGGCGGTACCGCTTTATCCGATCGCGCTCGTCTTCGGCGAAGAGATCGTCAAGGCTTGGCAGCGACAGGATGTCTTCGACCTGCGCGTAGCCGAAGATCGAAGCGACCGCGCGATTGGCGTAGACCGGCGCCTCGTTGCCGACAACGAGAACGCCGTAGGCCGCGCTTTCGATCAGCTCCTGGAAGGGCGCTCCGGCCTGCGGCGGCAGCGGCCCGGACTGCGGCGGCAGGGAATCGTGCGGTGGCGTCGCCGCGGTCCCGTTGTAAACCGTGACAAAGTGGGTGATGGCGCCGTTCGCATCCCGAACCGGGGAGATGGCGGCCTCGGCCTCGTAGTCGGTCCCGTCGGCGCGGCGATTGCACACGATCCCGCGCCAATCTTCGCCAGCGCGGAGCGCTCCCCACAGGTTGCCGTGCGACCCGGCGTCGGCCGCCGTGGATACGAGGAAACGCGGGTTGCGTCCGAGCACGTCGAGGCGCCCGTAGCCGGTGACGGCGCTGAACCGGGGATTGACGTAGACGATGCGCCCTTTCGCATCGGTGATCATCATCGCGGCCGGGCTCTGCTCGACCGCCCACCAGAGCGTGCGCAGCGCCCTTAGCTCCGCGGCCGCATAGGTGTCGGCTTCGGGCGCCGGGGCGATCTGGGAAAAGGGCGCCTGCGGGAGATCTGGCATCGAACATCCGCCTCGTTGAACCGGTTCCGCAGCCGCCCTCTCGCGCGCGAACATTCGGCAAGTCGGCGAACGGCGTGACGGTCCCATGGTCGGCGGAAACCACCGTCGCGTCAGTGATCCCCGTCACGTTTTCGGCGAGGGGATTAACGACCGGGTGCGTTGCCCTTCCACGAAGTCAGGTCCCATCCGGTCAAACCTTCGAGCTTCGCAATGTCGTCACTGTAATACCCATACAAGGCATCTTTGCACGCTTTGCTAAGCTGCGGCTTCTTCCGGTCAAAAACATACTGAGATAGCAGAGAAGAACCGAAAAACATGGCTTTGCCTATGAGGCGCAGAGAAAGTTGATCTTTCGGATAGGCCCTCGTGTTTGTCTCGTTCTTCCGAAAAGAGATCGCGCCGGCTACGCGCATGATCCTTTGGCTGATCAGATTGTAATGCCCGGCCTGGCGACGAGCCTTCTGGCCGGGCGGCTGGAAGCCCGGATCGACGTCCAGGAACTCGAAAACCCTTCGGAAGGTGCCTTGTCGGTCGGCGAGAAGGTCTTCCTGCTTGATCAGCAACAGGTTGCCGGCGTTCAAAAAGTGCTCATACCTGATCAAGTACTTGTAATACTTGCCAAATTCGAGAATTTCGCCAGAGCGCTTGTGGTCTTCCGCGTAGCGACCTTGCAGCAGGTTCCGCATGCCTGTCTCGGCGTCCTCAAGGGGAATGTACGATCCCGCCATGTAGTAAAAGTAAGCCGACAGGGCGCGGTCTACGGGATTCCTGAGCACGGCGATGAGCTTGGCGTCGGGGACCGCGCGGCGAATGCGCTCGGGAACCTCCGGCCGGCCAATGGAGCTCGGCCTCTTGATCCCGAGACGATGTTCGCTGCGGTCGGCAAAAAGGGAGTCGACGAGCGCCTCGCTGAAGTTCTCGTAGTCCGGATCTTCAAAAATTGCGAGCTCGTCCTTGTAGATGAAGACATCCGGATGCTGCGAGAGGCAGTACTGCAAGTACGTGCTCGCGGACTTCTGCGCGCCCAGAATAAGAAAATTCAGTCGCATCGGTGACCTGCGGTTCGGGCTCGGGAATAACACGCCTGTTTAGGCGAACGGCGCGCGCCTGTCACCGGTGCTGCAGCCTGATCAACGCCCGCTCCGGCGGCGGTCCGACGCCACGTACGGGTTTTTTCCAGTCCGCAAGTGGAGGCGGATGGGCAACCCGGCGAACCCGAACGCGTCCCGCAGACCGTTGATGAGGTAGCGCTGATAGGCTTCCGGGAGCGACCGGATCCGGCTGGCGAACAGGACGAAGGTCGGCGGCCGTGCCTTGACCTGAGTGAGGTAGCGCAGGCGGATCCGGCGGCCGTCAACCAGAGGCGGCTGATGATGTTGCTGGACCTCATCGAGCCACCGGTTGAGCTGCGGCGTGGCGACCCGGCGGTTCCACCCGTCGTAGGCGGAGAGGGCCGCTGGCATCAGCCGCTCCGCGCCTCGCCCGGTCAGCGCCGACAGGCGCACGACCGGGACGCCGCGGACCTGGGGCAGGGAGGCTTCCAGCCGTTCCTCGATTGCGCGCAACGCGGCGCCCGGATCGGTGATCAGATCCCACTTGTTCGCGGCGATGATCAGCGCCCGACCTTCCTCCACAACCATGCGGGCGATGGTCAGATCCTGTTTTTCCAATCCTGCGCAGGCATCGAGCGTGACCACGACGACGTGGGCGAAACGCACCGCTCGCCTCGCGTCGGCGCCCGCCAGCGCCTCAAGGCGGCCGGTGACGTTGGCCTTGCGCCGCAGCCCGGCGGTATCGACCAGCTCGATCGTCCTCCCCGCGTGCGACCAGGCGACGGCGATGGCGTCGCGGGTGATCCCGGCTTCGGGTCCGGTCAGCAGGCGCTCGGCGCCCAGCAGCCGGTTGATCAGCGTCGACTTGCCGACGTTCGGCCGCCCGACCACGGCGAGCCGCATCGCCGGCCGATCGCGATCGTCTGCGGCATCGGCGGGCCCCTCCGCCGCGTCGGCTCGATCCTTGCCGTCCCGCCCATCTTCTGCGCCGCGGCGTCGGGCCCGTCTCGGCTGACCTTCGGCCGGGATCGGCATCAGCGGCGCCAGCGCCTCGAAGAGATGGCCGAGCCCTTCCCCGTGTTCCGCCGAAATCGGAAACGGGTCGCCGAGACCGAGCGCATAGGCCTCCAGCAGGCCGGCCTCGCCGCTGCGGCCTTCGCATTTGTTGGCGACGAGGATCACCGGGATCGGACAGCGGCGGAGCACGTCGGCGAACGCGGCGTCGAGCGGCGTCACGCCGGTGCGGGCGTCGATCAGCATCAGCGCGGCGTCGGCCTCCGCCAGCGCTATCTCGGTCTGTGCCCGCATCCGGGCCTCGAGCCGATCGCCGGGCGAATCATCGAAGCCGGCCGTATCGATCGCGCGGAAGAGGAGATCGCCGATGCGCGCCTGTCCCTCGCGGCGATCGCGGGTGACGCCCGGCAGATCGTCGACGAGGGCCAGACGCTTGCCGACCAGCCGATTGAACAGGGTCGACTTGCCGACATTGGGTCGGCCGACGATCGCGACCGTGAAATCCTCGGGCAACGACAGCGGAAGCGTCCTCAGCGGTAGGCTTCGAGGGTGGCGTCTTTGAGCAGGACGAAAAGCGTCCCGTCGGCCACGATCGGCGGTTCCGCCGCTCCGTCGCCAAGATGGTCGCGGTCGAGGATCGACCCGTCGTAGGGCGAAACGCTGAACATCCTGCCCGATGTGCTCGCCACCAACAGCCGGTTGCCGGCGAGGACCGGGCCAAGCCAGAGCATCGGATCCTTCTGCTTGGCTTCGTGTTCGTAGTCGGGCAGCGACGTCACCCAGTAGACGCGACCGTCGACGCGCGACATGCAGACGAGGTCGTTGTCCTTGGTGAGCTGATAGACGAAGCCGCCGGCGGTCCATGGCCGGAACAGACCGCCCATGTCCTGCTCCCAGACGCGGCTGCCGATGCGCAGGTCGATGGCGGCGAGAAGGCCGCCGTAGCTGATGGCGAAGACGCCGCCGCGATCGATCACCGGGCCGGCGTGGATCTGCGCGACGGCGGCGAGTTCGTCGGTGCGTCGCGTTGCCGCCAGCGAGTCGCTCCACAACACGCGGCCGTTTTCCTGGCGCAGAGCGACCAGTTCGCCGGAGGAGAACGGCGCGACGACGACGCCCGCATCTACCGCCGGGCCGCCGCCGCCGATCAGCCGGGCGGTCTCTCCGATCGCCTGGTAGGTCCACAACTCGGCGCCGCTGGCGGCGTCGAGCGCGATCAGCCTGCTGTCCAGGGTGATGAGGAACAGCCGCCCGCCGGCCGCTGTCGGATCGGCGTGCACCGGGTTGGCGATGCTGGTCCGCCAGAGGACGGCGCCCGACGCGGCGTCGAGAGCCATCACCCTGGCGAAGCCGGTGGCGACGAAAACGCGGCCGTTGTCGTAGGTGAGACCGCCGGCGATGGAGTCGCGATCGCCTTGACCTCCGGCGAGGTCGATCCGCCATACCCGGCTGCCGTCCTCGACTGCATAGGCCGAGACGACATGCTGGCTGTCCATGGTGTAGACGCGACCGTCGCCGACCACGGGCGAAGGCATGCGCGGCCGGTCTCGGGCAACGCCGGTGCCGATGTCCGCGCTCCACGCCAGCCGGGTCTTCTCGGCAAGCGCAAGGTGCTGCCTCGCGTTGCCGACGGTGCCGCCGGCGGTCGGCCAGTCGGCGTTGAGCTCGGCCGGCGGGAGCCGGATCTGCTCAAGGTTCGCTCCGGGGTCTGCGGCGATCTCCCGCTCATGGGCGAGAACCGAGATGCGCGTGCCCTGCAACGGTTCCTTCTCGTCCGACCCGCAGGCGCCGAGAAGCGGAGCGGCGGCGACGAAGGCCAGGAGGGCGGCGAGGTGGCGGCGGCGTCCGAAGGCGCGGCGGTCGGCCATCGGCGTCAATCGCCCTCAGGGAGACGGTTCGCGTCCTCCCCGGATGTGGCGGCGTCGGGCGCTGGTCCCAGGCGGGCGAGCACTTCGGCGGCGCGGGCGCGGATCCCCTGCGGCGTCTCGACATCGCCCTGGAGTTTCGTGAGCTGTTCCCGCGCGCCGGTAACGTCGCCACGTTGCAGGGCGACAGCCGCGGACATCTCCCGCGCCGAGTAGCGCCAGGGGTTCGAATCCTCGCGCAACGGCGACAACCGGACCGCGAGCGTCTCAAGTTCCTCGCCCGAGGCGCCGTCGTTCAGCCGGAGCGCAACGGCGCGAAGGGTCGCAAGATCGCGATAGAGGGGTTCGCCGCCGCCGGCGGCGATCCGGTCGTAGGCGACAGCAGCCTGGTCGCGGTGCCCCTGGTCGGCAAGAATGGAAGCTTCGCGAAAGCCGGCGAGGAGGGCGTATCCGTCGCTTCCCTTGGCAGCGAGCGTCGCAAAGGCGGCTTCGGCCGCCGCGGGATCGGACTGAGCCAGCGTTTCGGCGGAAATGTATTCGGCGCCGCGGTCTTTGCGGCGGCTCGTGTCCCAGGCCCGCCACGCCTGGAACGCGCCGACGGCGACCACGATGGCAATTGCGGCGGCGATCAGCCACGAGCCATAGCGTTTCCACAGTGTCTCGAGCTTTTCTCGGCGCAGATCCTCCTGAATCTCCCTCAGCAGATTTTCCTGTACGGGATCGGCCAATCAGTCCTCCAAAAGAAAGCCGCGCGCAAACCGCCGGCGCGCACGGACGATGAATACCCCGGGTTGAACGGATACGCAAACGACGCTGCGGCGCTGCGCGTCTAACCGCGGGCGGTGGCCGCCAGCCCCGCTCCGGGTCCCGAGCCCGATCCCTGATTCGGCCGCCAGTCGGCCAGGGCCGCGCCAAGGCGCTCGAAATCGGCGTCGTTGCCGGGAACGCCGAAACGCAGCCAACGGTCGAAGGCTGCGAACCGGCGGACGAGGATGCCGCGCGCCGCCAGGTGCTCAAACAGCGACGGCGCGTGCGGGCTGTCGACGAGGCGAAAGAGCGGCGTGCCGCCGAGCAGCCGAAGCCGGGCGCGGACGAGCAGACCGTCGAGCTTCCCGGCGGCGGCCTTGAGGCGCACCCTTGTCGCTTTGATCCAGGTTTCGTCGCTCAACATGACCGCGCCGACGGCGGCGGCCGGACCCGACACCGCCCATGGCCCCAGAACGGCGCGCAAACGCTGCGCCATCTCGCGCCCGGCCAAGGCGAACCCGAGGCGCATGCCGGCCAGACCGAACATCTTGCCGACGGAGCGCAGGACCACGAGGTTGCCGCTTCCGACCGACCCGGCAACGCTGACCTCGGGGACGACGTCGGCGAAGGCTTCGTCGACGATGACCAGCCGGTCGCTCGCAAGCAGGAGCAGACGCTGAGGGTCGACGAGCCGGCCATCCGGGTTGTTGGGGTTGACCAGGAGGACGATGCCGGCGTCGCCGATCGCGTCCAGCGCACCTGTCCGCACCGAATGCCCGGCCGCGCTCCAGGCCCGTTCATGCTCTGCGTATGTGGGCGAAACCACGAAGACACGCTGCAGCGGGAACAGCCGCGGCAGCCACTGGATCAGGGCCTGGGTTCCCGGCGCCGGCACCACGCTTTCAGGCTCGGCGACGCCGTAACAACGCGCCGCCGACTCCCGCAGCCATGCATCGAGGCCGGCGTCCGGGAGGCGGTGCCAGTACTCCCGGGCGAGGTCGGGCAACGGATAGGGATTGGCGTTGATACCCGTCGAGAGGTCGAGCCAGCGGTCGCGGGCGATGCCGTAGCGTTCGCACGCCGAGTCGAGCATGCCGCCGTGGATCATCCACTCAGTCATGATCTGCGTTCATCGAATCCTTCAGCCGGTCTCGTCCGTACCCCAGGAATGGGCACACGTCCACCGCGACGGCGACGCTTTTTCCGCATCCCCAAGCACGGCTTGCGGCGATCAGCCGACGAAATAGAGGAGGATCCCAGCGGCGAGCAGTAACCCCGGCACCCAGATGAAGGGCGACAGCCCCTCTCTCGCCGCAACGGGTTTCGCAGCATCAGGCCGTGCGTCCATATCTTCCGCTTCGCTCGGTCGTTCGCCGAACAGGCGCATGCAGATCCTCCGCCCACCGACCTTCAGCCCCGAAATACGACGCTGTCGCGGGGCCGGGAAAGCCGGTCATACAAGAGTACATGTAGGGGTTGTCGGCGCCGCAACTCCGGTTCACTCTCAAGTCGGCGCAAACCGTAGTGCGCAGCGATTGCACGACATCGTCTTCGAGCCCATGTCGATCTCGATAACCAGGAGGCGTCGACCGTCACCGTCGAAGGCGGCCGAGCGTTCAACCCCGGTCGCGATCGCCGACGCGCAGTGCGGGCCGAGAGGCGGGATCGCGTCGAGGTGGCAAATGAACACGAACCGTGACGCGATACGGCGAAGATTGGAAACGACAGACGATGAAAAATAATCGCGGCCTCCTCCTCTGGGTTATCGTCGGATTCGGCGTGTTGCTGCTGTTCACCCAGCTTCAGCCGGCGGCGCCGCAAGGCGGACAGGCGCAACTGGCTTACTCGGACTTTATTGCCGGCGTCAACGACGGGCGCGTGTCCAGCGTCACTATACGCGGCCAGGAGATCATTGGCCGTTACGAAGATGGCCAGGTCTTTCGGACCTACGCGCCCGACGGCGCCAATGTCGTCGCGCCGCTGCGCGAGAAGGGGGTGAGGATCCAGGCGGAGCCGCCGCCGCAGCCGAGCATGCTCTGGTCGCTGTTCATCTCCGCCTTTCCGGCCCTGCTGTTGATCGGCGTGTGGATCTACTTCATGCGCCGGATGCAGGGCGGTCCGGGCGGCGTCCTCGGTTTCGGCAAAAGCCGGGCGAAGATGTTGACCCAGGACACGCGGCGGCTGACTTTCGCCGACGTTGCCGGTATCGACGAGGCCAAGCAGGAACTCGAGGAACTGGTCGAGTATCTCAAGGCTCCGGACAAGTTCCGCCGGCTGGGCGGACGCATTCCCCGTGGCTGCCTGCTGGTCGGACCGCCCGGCACCGGCAAGACATTGATGGCCCGGGCCATCGCCGGCGAGGCGAACGTCCCGTTTTTCTCCATCTCCGGATCCGATTTCGTCGAGATGTTCGTCGGCGTCGGCGCCTCGCGCGTGCGCGACATGTTCGAGCAGGCCAAGCGAAATGCGCCGTGCATCGTCTTTATCGACGAGATCGACGCTGTCGGCCGCCGTCGTGGCGCCGGCCTCGGCGGCGGACACGACGAGCGCGAGCAGACCCTCAACCAGCTCCTCGTCGAAATGGACGGCTTCGAGGCCAGCGAAGGCGTCATCATCATCGCCGCCACCAACCGGCCGGATGTGCTCGATCCGGCGCTGCTGCGCCCGGGTCGCTTCGACCGGCAGGTTGTTGTGCCCAATCCGGACGTTCTTGGCCGCGAGCAGATTCTCAAGGTGCACATGCGCAAGGTGCCGACCGCTCCGGACGTCGACCCGCGGGTGATCGCGCGCGGCACGCCGGGGTTCTCCGGCGCGGACCTGGCCAACCTCGTCAACGAGGCGGCGCTGCTCGCCGCGCGGGCGGGCAAGCGGCTTGTCGGCATGATCGATTTCGAGGCGGCCAAGGACAAGGTGATGATGGGCGCCGAGCGGCGGTCGATGGCCATGACGGAGCAGGACAAGCGGTTGACGGCCTATCATGAGGCCGGACATGCGCTCGTCGGGCTGCTCGTGCCGGGCAACGATCCGCTCCATAAGGTCACCATCGTGCCGCGCGGGCGCGCTCTCGGTCTGACCGCGAACCTGCCCGAGCGCGACCGCTACACATTCAAGAAAAGCGAGCTTGTCGCCCGCCTGGCGATGATGTTCGGCGGACGGGTCGCCGAGGCGCTGATCTTCGGCCACCAGGAGGTCACGACCGGCGCGACCAACGACATCCAGCAGGCGACCAATCTCGCCCGTCGCATGGTGACCGAGTGGGGCATGAGCGATACGCTCGGGCGGTTGCGCTACAACGCCAGCGACGACGAGGTTTTCCTTGGCCACTCGGTGACCCGCAGCCAGCATCTGTCGGAAGACACCGCGCGACTGATCGACGAGGAGGTTCGCCGGATCGTCGAAGCCGGCGAGACGGAAGCGCGACGCGTGCTTGCAGAAAACATGGATGTTCTGCATCGCGTCGCTCAGGCGTTGCTCGAGTTCGAGACCCTTTCGGGCGACGAGATTCGCCGTCTTGTCGCGGGCGGGAGCATCCAGCGCGAGAACCCGGACGAAACCGAGCCGCGGACGCCGAAGTCTTCGGTGCCCTCCGGCGGTCTCAAGCCGAACAAGCCGGATGCCGGGCCCTTGGGCGGCCCTGAGCCGGGACTGCAGCCGCAAGGCTGACGAGGCCGGGGTTCCGGTTTGCCCGCCGGCGCGGACGCTCTCCGCGCTGGTCACTTTCGGTTGTGTATCGTCGAACACTTTCGTTGTTGCCGTGGCGCGTGGGGGCTAAGATCGCCCTTTCAATCGCCGGGAGGAGGGAACCCCGATGGCACAAGAGCCCAAGAACCCGTTCATGCCTATGGATTTCTCGAAGATGATGGCGGGCGTGCAGATGCCTGGCATCGACATGAACGCGATGATGTCCGGCTACAGCCGCAACATCGAGGCGCTAACGGAAGCGAACCGGCGTGCATACGAGGGCATGCAGGCGGTGATGACCCGACAGGCCGAGATCTTCAAGCAGACGATGGAAGAAGCCGCCGCCATGTCGCGCGAGATGGCGACGCAGAAGAAGCCCGAAGAGATGGTGGCGAAGCAGACCGAGCTCGCCCGGGCCGCGTTCGAGCGGGCGCTGTCGAACATGCGAGAGCTTGCCGAGATGGTGACCAAGGCGAATCGTGAAGCCACCGACGTCATCAACAAGCGGATCGCGGAAAGCCTCGCCGAAGTCCGCAGCCTCTACATGAAGAAGTAGCGCGCAGCCGCCCTGCCGCCCCGACTCGCCGATCGGGCGCGGCGTCCGACCCTGCGGCTGCAACGACGCCGGGCTCTTTCACGGGGCTCGGCCGCCGCGGCTGCGTCGTGCGGACCAGGACCCAACCAGAGCTTTCAGCGCCAACCACAAGCGTGGCCCTAGCGTGACCTCGTTCGGTTCCATCTGCGTCCTGTGCGGCTCGGGAGAGGGCGACGCGCCTGCCTACCGTGCCGCCGCGGTGGCTTTGGGCCGGGAGATGGCTGCGCGCAAGATCAGGCTGATCTTCGGCGGCGGGTCGATCGGCCTGATGGGCGCCATCGCCGACGCGGTGATAGAGGCCGGCGGCGAGGCCATCGGCGTCATTCCGGATTTCCTCATTCGCTACGAGGTCGGCCACAAGCGGCTGAGCCGTCTCGTCGTGACCGACAGCATGCACGAGCGCAAGCGCCGCATGTTCGAGATGGCCGACGCCTTCGTCGTCCTTCCCGGCGGCCTTGGAACGCTCGACGAGACCTTCGAGATCGTGACCTGGAAGCAGTTGGGGCTGCATGCGGCGCCGATCGTGGTTCTCGATGTCGACGGCTATTGGACGCCTCTGCGGGCGCTGATCGACGCGGTTATCGCCGCCCGATTTGCGCATCCGAAGGTGTCCGAACTCGTCACCTTCGTCTCTTCGCCCGACGAGGTCCTCGCGGCTTTGGATGCGGCACCGCAGCCGGCGCCGGGCGTCGCCACCGGGCATCTCTAGCAGGCCCCGTCCTGCCATCGCCGGCCGCGCCGGCCTGGTCGTCAAGGTGTCGCCTGATCCTTGAAATGCACGCGTTTGCCGCGTACGGTCCGCCGAACCGAGCGAGGAGGCTTGGCGGAAACCTCGACCCAATCCCCCGGACGAAACCGAACCGGAGGCGGAAAGTCGGCCGCTGTCACGTTGCCGGGGCATCGTTCTGCGCTTGACCGCGCAAGGCGTGCTCGAGGCGTTTCGCGCAACGCGGCCAATCGGACGCCGCAGGAGAACCGAATCATGAACAAGATCAAGGTGGCTAACCCGGTCGTCGAGCTCGACGGCGACGAGATGACGCGGATCATCTGGGGATTCATCAAGGAGAAGCTGATCCTCCCGTATCTCGACGTCGATCTGAAGTACTACGACCTCGGCATGGAGAAGCGCGACGAGACCGACGATCAGATCACGGTCGACGCCGCGAACGCGATCAAGCAGCACGGGATCGGTGTGAAATGCGCCACGATCACGCCGGATGAAGCGCGGGTCGAGGAATTCAAACTGAAGAAGATGTGGAAATCGCCGAACGGGACCATCCGCAACATCCTTGGCGGCACCGTCTTCCGTCAGCCGATCATCTGCAAGAACGTCCCGCGCCTTGTCCCCGGCTGGACCAAGCCGATCGTCATCGGCCGTCATGCCTTCGGCGATCAGTACCGGGCGACCGACTTCGTCGTTCCCAGCGCCGGCAAGCTCACCATCCGCTTTCAGCCCGCGGGCGGCGGCGAGGCGATCGAGCACGAGGTCTTCGACTTTCCCGGCGGCGGCGTCACCATGGCGATGTACAACGTGGACGAGTCGATCCGCGGCTTCGCTCACGCCTGCTTCAACTACGCCCTCGATCTCGGCTGGCCGCTCTATCTCTCGACGAAGAACACCATCCTCAAGGCCTATGACGGCCGCTTCAAGGACCTGTTCCAGCAGATCTACGAGAGCGAATACAAAGGGAAGTTCGCCGAGAAGGGGATCACCTACGAGCACCGGCTCATCGACGACATGGTCGCCGCTGCGCTGAAATGGGAAGGCGGCTTTGTCTGGGCCTGC
The DNA here is from genome assembly GCA_016793925.1 of Rhodospirillales bacterium. Lineage (GTDB taxonomy): Bacteria > Pseudomonadota > Alphaproteobacteria > Rhodospirillales > Defluviicoccaceae > JAEULH01. Next base: position 97,812 of record JAEULH010000087.1, read on the forward strand.
AAGAACTACGACGGCGACGTCCAGTCCGACACCGTCGCGCAAGGCTTCGGCTCGCTCGGCTTGATGACCTCGGTGCTGATGACCGCCGACGGCCACACGGTGGAGGCCGAAGCTGCGCACGGCACGGTGACCCGGCACTACCGCATGCACCAGCAGGGGAAGGATACGTCGACGAACCCGATCGCCTCGATCTTCGCCTGGACCCGGGGCCTCAGTTACCGCGGCAAGTTCGACAACACGCCCGACGTGACGGCCTTCGCCGAGGATCTCGAGCAGGTCTGCATCGATACCGTCGAGAGCGGCGCGATGACCAAGGATCTGGCAATCCTCATCGGCCCCGATCAGCCGTGGCTGACGACGCCGCAGTTCCTCAACAAGCTGGACGAGAACCTGAAGAAGCGTCGCGGCCTCGACTGAGCACGCCACCGAGCGCGCCGGCGCCGCACGGTCGATGCGGCGTTCGGCTTGACGCGGGCGGCTCGTCTTCATAAAACGAGCGGAGACAAGGGGCCTTCGCGGGCCCCGACTTTTTTGGAGACCGTAACCATGGCGAGACGCTGCGGCGTAACCGGAAAGGGCGTGCTGACCGGCAACAACGTCAGCCATGCCCACAACAAGACCCGGCGACGTTACCTGCCGAACCTTCAGACGACCTCGGTGTTCAGCGAAGCGCTGGGGCGAATGGTTCGGCTGCGGTTGTCGACCAGCGCGCTTCGAACCATCGAGCACAACGGCGGGTTCGACGCCTTTCTCCTCGGCGCCCGGACGCCGGCGCTGCCGACCGACCTTCGCCGGCTGAAAAAGCAGGTCGAGAAGGCGCGGGCCACAGGCTAGGGGCGGCGATCCGCCGCCTCTTCCGGAACGCGCTCCGATCGCAGGGCGGCGCCCGCGCGAGATCCCTTGCGCAAAGTCATACGGACAGCCACGACGGAAGCCGTGGTCGGACGCGGCTGCCGGCTGCGGTCAGCCCCGCGTCGCTGCCGGCCTCCGCGTCGACTTCGCTCAGCGCCTCGAGGCGCAGCATCGCCAACGCGAGGTCGCCGATGCCCGAGCGAATTTCGCCGACTTCGCTGCCGTCGCGGAGCACGGGCGTGCCGGGCGGCGGCAGGGGGCCTTCGACCGAAAGCGGGATCAACCGCTTTCTGATCAGGGCGCGGTACTTGGTTCGGGCGGTGAGTTCCTGGCCGAGGAAACACCCCTTGTCCCAGTCGACCCCGTGCAACTCGTCGAAGCCGCATTCAAGGAGAATGGAACGCTCGACCTCCAGGTCGCGGCTGCCGTCAGCAAGCCCGAGCGCGATGCGGTGGCGGTCGTAAGCCGATGCGGGCGCGGCGGTCAGGCCGGCCGCTTCCAGCCGCGCGGCGGCGTCGGCCCGCGGCAGGATCGCCCGCGCCCCGGCCGCGGCAAGGCGCGGATCGACGTAGGCGACGCCGCCCGCGAAGGAAGTCGCTGCGCCGGGATCCGCCGCCGCCAGGCCGAGCGCTTCCGCTGCACCCGCTCCGAAGACAGCCGCGGCCGCCCAGTCCGCGCTGCGGTCCTCGATCGCGACCTTGGAGCGCAGCCGGTAGGGGCGCAACCGCCGGACAAGATCGCCGCTGCGGCTCGCCTCGCACTCAAGGGCGACGGTTTCGCCATCGAGAGCGACAACAAAAAAATCGTGAAGGTACTTGCCCTGCGGCGTCAGGAAGGCGGCGTAGACCACGCGCGACTCGTCAACCCGGCGCACATCGTTCGAAATGAGGCCCTGCAGGAACGTGCGATGGTCCGCCCCGGCGACCGTGACGACCCCGCGACTTTCAAGCAGGACATAGTGCGCGGTTTCCAAGGCGTTCCCCTCGACCTGTGTCTGCGATCCGTCAAAAATTGGGCGAGCGCGCCCTCCACCGCAAGCCCGCTCTGTCGCCGCTTGTCACGGCGACGCCGGATCCGGCGACGATGCCCCGCGGCCAGTAAATACCTATGAGAAAGTTTCTGTTCATAGTTTAACGCTGGGGTAGTATAATCGCGGCCATGGTCGACAGTCCATACCAGTTGCACCGGGAACGCCTCCAGCCGGCGGACGGTGTCGGCGGCCAGCCGCGGCGCGATCCGGGTCACGATGGCGGCGAAGACCGACGTGGCCGCGGATCGTCGCGGTGGGGAGAGAAATCGCCAGGGTGGAGCGAGAACCGAGGCGACGACGTTTACGCCGGCATGTTCGATATTCCGAGCGGCGAGTTGACGCCGCGGGTCCGCCGGGCCCTGACGCGACTGCTCGCCCGCTTCGACGAGGCGAGAAAGCGGCTCGACGCCGGCCACGACCGCGAGCTGTACCTGCAGGGGTTGGCTGACGGCGATGTCGTCCTGCCGATCGGGAATCGACGGTTTTTCATCCGCGAGCTGTCTCGGATTATCGAGCGAAGCAGAATGGCGCAGACGACGAGCACGCTTGTCCTGATTTCGCTTGCCAACGCCGCAGGCGTGCGTGTCGTGCACGGGGAAGCTGCTGCCCAGGCCCTGCTCTGCGAGATGGCCGGCGTCCTCGTCGCCAGCACTCGCGCCAGCGACGTCGTCGCCAGCCTCGGCGGTTACGACTTCGGCGTCATCCTGACCTTGGCGGGTGGGGCGGCGGCGGCGGAAAAGGCGAGGTCGCTGGTGGCCGGGTTGGGCGAGACGGAGGTCGCGTGGAG
>JAEULH010000002.1 GCA_016793925.1 Rhodospirillales bacterium
GCGGGGCTGCCGCCGCCCGAGAGGGACAGCGTGAGCGTCGCCACCGGGCGGCTTACCACGCCGCCCTTGGCCGAGGCCCTGCGCGCCCTGACCGGAGAAGACGCGCTCGCCTTCTTCGACGCCATCGCTCCCGTCGTCTACCGCGACAGCATCGACTTCACCAAGGCCTGGTACCAGTCGCGCTATGACAAGGGCGGGGGCCGCGACTACATCAACTGTCCGCTCTCACGCGAACAGTACGAAGCCTTCATCGCCGCCCTGCTCTCGGCCGAGGCGATGGCGTTCAAGGACTGGGAACGGGACACGCCGTACTTCGAGGGTTGCCTGCCCATCGAGGTCATGGCGGCGCGCGGCCCCGAGACCCTGGCCCACGGGCCGATGAAGCCGGTCGGCCTGACCAACCCGCATGCACCGGACCGCCGCCCGCATGCCGTCGTTCAACTCCGCCAGGACAACGCGCTGGGCACGCTCTACAACATCGTCGGCTTCCAGACCAAGCTGCGCCATGGCGAGCAGGGCCGGGTCTTCAGGATGATTCCGGGGCTGGAGGAGGCCGAGTTTGCCCGGCTGGGCGGGCTGCACCGCAACACCTTCGTCAACAGCCCGCGCCTGCTCGACGCGACCCTGCGGCTGAATGCGCGCCCGGCGCTACGCCTTGCCGGCCAGATCACCGGCTGCGAGGGCTATGTCGAGAGCGCCGCCATAGGCCTGCTCGCCGGCCGCTTCGCCGCCGCCGAACGCCACGGCTCTGCGCCCGTCCCGCCGCCGGCGACGACGGCCATTGGCGCGCTCCTCGGCCACATCACCGGCGGCGCCACGGCCGAAACCTTCCAGCCGATGAACGTCAACTTCGGCCTGTTCCCGCCGCTTGGCGACGACGCCGGCGCGGGGCGCAGACGGCTGCGCGGCCGCGAGCGCAAACGGGCGATGAGCGCCCGGGCGCTGGCGGACCTGGCCGGTTGGCTGCAATGACCTGACCGATGCAGAACAATCAGTCCGTCATCGCACTCCGGCTCAGCCGATGTCGTTCTCGAGGACGATCCGGTAGCGCGCCTTGCCGGCCCTGAGCCGGTCCATCGCCTCGTTGACCCGCGACAGCGCGAACGTCTCGGTGATCGGCGCGATGCCGTGGCGGCCGGCGAAGCGGATCATCTCGGCGGTGGTCGCCGGGCTGCCCAGCGGCGAGCCGCCGATCGACTTCTGACCGCCGATCAGAGGAAAGGCGGTCGCGGTAATCGACGGGACGACGCCGACGATGTGCAGCTTGCCGCGCGGCCGCAGCGCCGCGATGTAGGCCTCCCAGTCGAGCTCGGCGTTGATGGTCACGAGAATCATGTCGAAGGATCGGGCAAGGGCCGCGAGGCCGTCGGGGTCGCGGGTGTTGACGAAGTGATCGGCGCCGAGGCTGCGCGCTTCGTTCTCCTTGTCCGAACTGGTCGAGAACGCCGTCACCTCGCAGCCCCAGGCGTGGAGGAATTGCAGCGCCATGTGGCCGAGGCCGCCGATGCCGACGACGCCGACCCGGTCGGTCGCCCTGACGTCGTCTTGCACGATCGGGTTGAAGACGGTCACGCCGCCGCAGAACATCGGCCCGGCCTTGGCCGGATCCGTCGCGTCGGGCAGGGGAATGGCCCAGGCGGCGTCGGCGCGAACCCTGGTGGCGAAGCCGCCGTGGCGGCCGACGATCGTGCCGACAACCTCGGCGCACATGTTGTGGTCGCCCGACATGCACTCGTGGCAATGCATGCACGACGACGCGTTCCAGCCGAGGCCGACCGTCTGCCCAGGCTGCAGGTAGTCGACGTTCGCGCCGACCGCGGCGATCGTACCGATGACCTCGTGGCCCGGCACCAGCGGATACTGGGAAATGCCCCACTCGTTGTCGAGCATGCTCAGGTCGCTGTGACAGATGCCGCAGTAGCGGACATCGATGTCGACCTCGTCGACGCCGAGATCGCCCAACTCGTATTCAAACGGCTCGAACCGCCCGCCGGCTGTGCCTGCGGCGTATGCCTTGACGATGGTCATCGGTTTTACTCCACGGTGACGACGATCTTGCCGAACTGCTCGTTCAATTCCATGTAACGGTGCGCGTCGGCGATCCGTTCAAGCGGAAATGTCTGGGCGATGATCGGCTTGAGCGCGCCGCTCGTCAGGCCGTCGAGGACGAAGGCCTTGCCGCGGGCGAGGCGATCGGCATCGCTGACGATCTCGAACAGGGTGTAGCCGCGCATCGTCAATCCCTTGTTCAGCGTCGGGATGGTCGGAAACGGCGTCGGCTGCATGCTGAGCAGCCCGTAGATGAAAATCGTGCCGCCCCGCGCCGCGGCCGCGGCCAGCTTTTCGACCGCCGGCCCGGCGACGGGATCGAAAGCGATCCGCGCGCCTTGACCGTCGGTGATTTTACCGACTTCGGCGACCAGATCGTCGTGGTCGGTGGCGATGACATGATGAGCACCGACCCGGCGCAGGGCCTCGCTCTTGGCGCCGCTGCGGGTCGTGGCGATGGCGGTGGCGCCGACCATGCGCGCGATCTGGATCGCGGCCAGGCCGACGCTGCTCGATGCCGCAGGGATGATGACGGCGTCCCCGGCCCCGAGCCCGGCGATATCGACGAGCGCGCCGTAGGCCGTGAGGTACTGCATCCACGTTGCGGCGGCCTCGGGCACCGACTGACCCGCCGGGGTCGGGACGAGGCAATGGGCGGGGAGGATCACCATGTCCCCGTAGGTCCCGTAGGCGTTCAGGGAGAACGCGGGGATGACGCTGACCGCATCGCCGACGGCCACGCTCGCGACGTCCGGACCGACAGCGTCGACGACGCCGGCGGCTTCATAGCCGATGCGGGCCGGCAGCTTCGCCGCCTCGAGATATTGCCCGGCACGAAACAGCGCCTCGGCGCGGTTCAGGCCGATCGCCTGAACGCGCAGGCGCACCTCTTCCGGACCTGGCTCGCCCGGATCGTATTCCTCGATCCGCAGAACGTCCGGCCCGCCCAACTCATGGAAGCGCACGATCCTCGCCATCTCGCGTTCCCTTATGCCCCGTCTGCCTTCGACCCTGAGGGAATCTCGGACCCGGTGGCCATGCCCCGGTCGCGTTGGACCACGGCCAAGAGATACGCGGACTGACCGATGCCGATCACCCTGCACCCGCTCGAAGCCCGCGAGCTTACAGCAGCCGGCGCATTCGAGCATCCTTAACCTGCGTGCTGTCTGGTGCTTTCGGCTTTTCCAGCAATTTTCGTCAGAGGGTGAGGCTGCCCTTTTGCATGAACGGCCCAGCCTACGTTGCGGACAAGACAGTAACGCCGGCCCATCATCGCCCCGCCGCAATGCCTCGAGCGGATGAGCGCGACAGGACGAGCGGGTCCGCTCAAGTTAGGAATATTGTCTTGTCCTGCCCTCGTGTTCTGTTTATGTTCCTACAGACTCCGCTGCGGGTCTGTAAATACCGACCATCGCATTATCCGAGGTTGCTCATAACCGTCCATACGTACTTTCATCCGCCTTGCCCGCCCGGAGGGGCAATATGACGCTGGAAATCGCGAATGTTTTCATCCTGACGGCGTGGCTGCTCGCCGAAATGGTCCCGCTGCTCGCCGACGAACTCGCTCGGCGCGATATCGACCGCGCCAGGCGGGACGATTGAGCGGAGGC
>JAEULH010000010.1 GCA_016793925.1 Rhodospirillales bacterium
CGTCGACAGCCTGATCAACAGCTTTCACTTTCACCTGAACTGCACGCTCGCCAAGGACCAGTACGTCGCGACGAACCAGGACCGCTATCATGCGCTTGCACTGGCGGTGCGTGATCGCCTGGTCGGGCGCTGGATCCACACGCAGCAGCAGTACCACCATCAGAACGTCAAGCGGATCTGCTACCTTTCGCTCGAGTTCCTCGTGGGCCGGCTGATGGGCAACAACGTGATCTGCCTCGGTCTCGAGGAGACCTGCCGCGAGGCAATGCGGCGTCTCGGCCTCGACTGGGACGTCCTGCGCGACGTTGAGGTCGACGCCGCTCTCGGCAACGGCGGCCTCGGGCGCCTCGCCGCCTGCTTTCTCGACTCCATGGCGACTTTGAAGCTGCCGGCGATCGGCTACGGCATCCGCTACGACTACGGCGTCTTCAAGCAGTACATCGACAACGGCTATCAGGTCGAGGAGCCGGACAACTGGCTGCGCTTCGGCAACCCCTGGGAGGTTGCCCATCCGGAACTGTCCTTCGCGGTGAACTTCGAAGGCCGCTCGGAGCCGCGTCGCGTCAACGGGGTCACCCACTGGGAGTGGGTCAACACCCGGCCCACCATCGGCATGGCCTACGACACGCCGATCGTCGGCTACGGCGCCTACAACGTCAACAATCTCCGCTTGTGGGCGGCGAAGGCGACCGACGACTTCCACTTCGAGGATTTCAGCCGCGGCTCGTACGTCGAGGCGGTTGAAGACAAGGTCATGGCGGAGAACCTGACGAAGGTTCTTTATCCCAACGACAGCGTCTACGCCGGGCGGGAACTCCGCCTGCGCCAGCAGTACTTCTTCGTCTCCTGCTCGGTGCAGGACATCGTCCGCCGGTTCAAGGTCGACGCGAACGACTGGCTGTCGTTCCCCGACAAGGTCTTCATCCAGATGAATGACACCCATCCGGCGCTGGTCGTGGCCGAGTTGATGCGAATCTTCCTCGACAAGGAGGATGTCGACTGGGACAAGGCCTGGGAGTTGACCGTCAACGCCACCGGCTACACCAATCATACGCTGCTGCCGGAGGCCCTCGAACGCTGGCCGGTCAGCATGTTCGAACGGTTGCTGCCCCGCCACCTGCAGATCATCTACGAGATCAACAGCCGCTTCCTGCGCAAGGTCGCGACCCGGTTCCCGGGGGACATCGACCGTCTGGAGCGGATGAGCATCATCCAGGAGCAGCCGGAGAAGGCCGTGCGCATGGCCAACCTCGCGGTCGTCGGCAGCTCGTCGACCAATGGCGTTGCCGCGCTCCACACCCAGTTGCTGCGCGACGGCATCATGAACGACTTCGCGACGTTCTATCCGGAGAAGTTCAACAACAAGACCAACGGCGTTACCCCCCGGCGCTGGCTTCTCAAGGCGAACCCGCGCCTTTCAGCGGTCATTTGCGAAAAGATCGGCGAGGACTGGATCACCGACCTCGACAAGCTCCGCGGCATCGAGCGCTTCATCGATGACAAAGACTTCCGCGACAAGGTCTTCGAGGTCAAGCAGCAGAACAAGGCTGCGTTTGCACAGTACATCAAGCGCGAAGTGGGCGTCGAGATCAACAAGAACTCTATGGTCCAGTCGCTGGTTAAGCGCATTCACGAATACAAGCGCCAGCTTCTGCTTTGCCTCTACATCATCGTTCTTTACGACAGACTGAAAGCCAACCCGGAGGCGGACGTCGTGCCCCAGACTTTCGTCTTCGGTGGCAAGGCGGCGCCCGGCTATTACATGGCCAAACTGATCATCAAGCTGATCAATCAGGTCGCCGGCGTCATCAACAACGACCCGCAGATCGGCGACAAGCTGAAGGTGGTGTTCCTGCCGGACTACCGGGTTTCCCTCGCCGAGCGGATCATCCCGTCGTCGGACGTCAGCGTCCAGATTTCCACCGCCGGGAAGGAAGCGTCGGGCACCGGCAACATGAAGTTCGCAATGAACGGGGCGCTGACCATCGGCACGCTCGACGGCGCGAACATCGAAATCAAGGAAGAGGTCGGCTCCGACAACATCTTCATCTTCGGCCTGACCGCGGAAGAGGTCGCGGACACGCTCCCCACCTACAACCCGCGTGAGCATTACGAGCGCAACCCGGAGATCCGCAAGGCTGTCGATCTGATCCGCAACGACTTCTTCAGCCTGACCGAACCGGGAATCTTCCGCCCGATCGTCGATTATCTGCTCGACAGGGGCGACTATTACATGAACCTCGCCGACCTTCCGGCCTTCGTCGAAGCGCAGGAGCAGGTCCAGGCGCTGTACCGCGATCGGGATGCGTGGACCCGCAAGTCGATTCTGAATATCGCCAGAACCGGCAAGTTCAGCTCGGACCGGACGATCAGCGAGTACGCCAGCGAGATCTGGAAGGTGAAGCCGGTCGACGTGGCGCCCTGACGAAGCATGCGCGTGATCCCTGGGCCGGGGCGGCCCGGGGGTCAGCCGCGGATCGCGTCCGAAACGGCAAAATCCCGGCCCTGCCGCCGTGATGCTTCCGTTGTTTCGCGGAACCCTGTAAACCAAGCGGCGGCTCCGGCGCTGCAGGTGCGAGCACGAGGACTGGCGCGCCGGGTAATTGCGTTCCGCAACAGGGGCACCGCTGGCGGCGGCCGGCCTGTTGCGGGCTCGATCGGATTGTCGCGGAGCTTCGCCAGAACGGCGCGCGTCTGGCGCCGGTGGTACACGACGGATTAGCATGCACATCATTCACGTCTCAGCAGAACTGGCACCTGTAGCCAAGGTCGGCGGCCTCGCCGACGTCGTCTATGGCCTCAGCCGCGAGATCGAGATCAGGGGCAATACCGTCGAGGTCATTCTCCCCAAATACGACTGCATGTGGTACGACGAGATCTGGGGCCTCCACAAGATCTACGATGATTTGTGGGTGCCGTGGTACAGCGCGTCGGTGCAGTGCTCCGTCTGGTTCGGCTTCGTGCACGGCCGCAAGTGCTATTTCATTGAGCCCCACTCCCAGGAAAACTTTTTCAACCGGGGCTCCTTCTACGGGTTCAACGACGACCCGATGCGCTTCGCCTTCTTCTGCCGGGCGGTGATGGAGTACCTGTTCAAGTCCGGCAAGCGGCCGGACATCATTCACTGCCACGACTGGCAGACGGGTTTGCTGCCCGTCCTGCTCTACGAGGTCTACGCAGGGATGGGGATGGAGCGGCAGCGCGTCTGCTACACCATCCACAATTTCAAGCACCAGGGCATCACCGGCGAATCGATCCTGTGGGCGACCGGGCTGGGCCGACCGGAGTACTACTTTCACTACGACCGGCTGCTGGACAACTTCAACAACACCGCCATCAACCTGATGAAGGGCGGCATCGTCTATTCCAACTACGTGACGACCGTCTCGCCGCATCATTCCTGGGAGGCCCGCTACACCGATCAGGGCTATGGCCTCGGCCAGACCCTGGCGATCCATCACTACAAGTTCTCGGGCGTCCTCAACGGGGTCGACTACGACATCTGGAACCCGGAAATCGACCGGTTCATTCCGTCGCACTACACGGTCTGGAACGTCGACGGCAAGTATCCCAACAAGGACGCCCTGCGCGAGCGGCTGTGGTTACGCAAGGAGTTCAAGCCGCTCATCGCCTACGTCGGCCGGCTGGACGCGCAGAAGGGCGTCCACCTGATCCAGCACGCGATGTTCTACGCGCTCGAGCACGGCGCCCAGTTCATCCTGCTCGGCGCCGGCGGCGACAGCGGGATCAACAACCATTTTTGGCATCTGAAGCACTACCTCAACGACAACGCCAACTGTCACCTCGAGATCGGCTTCAACGAGCAGCTCGCCCACCAGATCTACGCCGGCGCCGATATCATCGTCGTCCCCAGCCTCTTCGAGCCATGCGGACTGGCCCAGATGATCGCCATGCGCTACGGCGCGATACCGGTCGTGCGCGCCGTCGGTGGGCTCGTCGACACCGTTTTCGACCGCGACAACTCGGACAAGCTGCCGGAAGAGCGCAACGGCTATGTCTTCCGGGACGCCGATTTCGCCGGGATCGAATCCGCACTCAGCCGGGCAATCGGATTGTGGTACGACCACCCGAAGGAGTTCCGCCGGTTGATCACCAACAGCATGGCCGCGGATTGCTCGTGGGCGCGCTCGGGCGAGCACTATCTCGGCATCTACGACTACGTCCGCGTCAAATAGGGCGGCGCCCGCCCGCGATCGGCCCCGTCGATCAGCGTAAGTCGAACCGCGTCGACACGGCCACCGACAAGGGTCGCGACGGAGCCTCGTCGGCGGCCGCTCAGGCGCTGCCAACCGTGGGCGGCTCGATGTCGGCGACGGGGGCGAAATATTCGTCGAGTTTTTCCTGCGCCCGGTCGCCGAACAGAATCGTGCAGGCCTCCAGCAGCCCGGGCGAAACGCGGATGTCCTCCTGCCGGACCACCAGCGCGATCTTCGAGCGGCGGCGAAGGAAATCCTCGAGCTTCACCACCATCTCCCGGCGCGCCGTCTCCTGAAGCTCGCAGCGGATGTATTCGGTCGCCTTGATCAGCACCTCGGCCTGGCGCGGATCGCGGCGGATGTCTTCGAGCAGGCCGAAGGCGCCGGCCCCGTAGCGCCGCCACAGCCGCTGGGTCAGCCTTTCCGAAGACTCCGCCGCGGTGTAGGCGTCCAGATCCATCAGCGCCGCCTGATGCTCGAACTCCTTGCGCGATTCCTCCGGCGGCTCGCCGTACCAGCGGTGGTCGGGGTAGCGGAGGTTGACCCCCATCTCGGCCACGTGTGCGCTGACTTCGTCGCCGACGTTGATGCAGTCGGTCAGCTTGCCGCCGAAGATGCTGATGTGCGCGTCGGCGCCGTTGACCTCGATGACATGCTTGCGCGAAAGCTGAAGGAAATCGCGCTCTCCGCCCGCCGCGCCGCGCACGACCAGCGGTCGCACGCCGCAGCGCTCGGCGATGATGTCGCGTCGGGTCAGCGGCGTGCTCAGGCTCAGTTTGTCATTGACGTTGGCGAGGATGAAGTCGCGATCCGCATCGGTGACCTCGGTGCAGGGACTGTCCACACGTGTATCGGTGGTGCCGATACAGGTCCGTGCTCCCATGGGAATGACAAAGAACAGCCTGCCGTCGGAAGCGAACAGCGTCAGCACCCGCTTGTGCGCCGTGAGCTTGTCGACGATCAGGTGTACGCCCTTGGAGAAGACGTGATGATGGTCCGTCTTCTGCCCGGTCAGGGCGTTGTGGTCGTCGACGAACGGCCCGGCGGCGTTGACGAGGGCGCGCGAGCGGATCTCGAACACGCGCCCGTTCGTGACATCGCAAGCCCGCGTCACCCACATCCCGTGCTCACGGCGCGCGCCCTGCGATGCGACGTAGTTGGCGGCGATGCAGCCATTGTTCAGCGCCGAGCGGATGAACTTGAAGACGAAACGCGAGTCGTTATCGTGCAGGTAGGCATCGGAGTATTCGAAGCCGCCGACGGTCCGTTCGACGTCGAGGACGCCCTCCTCCCTGCGCATCGTCTCGCGCGAGAGCAGCCGCGGCGGCCTGGTGAAGCCGGTGCCCATGATCCAATAGAGCCAGGCGCCGGCCCACAGCTTGAGCCGGCTGTGGCGGAAACCCTTCGGCACCCCGGTGTAGAAGCGGATCTCCTGAACGATCGACGGAAAGCTGCGGATTAGGTGATTGCGGCTCAGGCAGAGTTTGCGCACCAGCAGGAAGTCATGGGTCTCCATGTACTTGATCCCGCCCCAGGCGAGATTGGAAGACTGCTGGCTGGTGAACCCGGCCCAGTCGCCGCGGTCGATCAGCGCAACCTTCGCGCCCTTGCCCGACAGCGCCGCCGCCGAAACCGCGCCGTTGATGCCGCCGCCGATGACGAGCACGTCGAACCGGGCCTGATCGAGCCTCTCGATGTTGCTTTGCCTCAGCGTCATGGGATCTCCCGCCCGTCCCGCCTCCGCCTGGCACCCGGGCCTCAGTCGCGTCCTCAGTCGCGCGCCCAGCCGCGGGCGCGGTCCACAGCCGTGCGCCACCTGTCGTGCAGGCGCGTGCGCTCGTCCTCATCCATCTCGGGATCGTAGTGGCGGGCGAGCTTCCACTTCCGGTCGATCTCGGCGCGGCTCGACCAGAACCCGGTGGCCAGTCCGGCGAGGAACGCCGCGCCCAGGGCTGTCGTCTCGGCGACCTCTGGAACGTCGATCGGGACGCCGAGGATGTCCGCCTGAAACTGCATCAGGAAAGCGTTCACGGACGCACCGCCGTCGCAGCGCAACTCCTTCAGCCTGATGCCGGAGTCGCGCTCCATCGCCTCGACGACATCGCGGGTCTGGTAGCACATGCTCTCCAGCGCCGCGCGAGCGAGATGGGCCCGCGTGGTTCCCCGGGTCAGCCCCAGGATGGTGCCGCGAGCGTAGGGATCCCAGTGCGGCGCGCCGAGACCGACCAGCGCCGGAACGAAGTAGACGTCGTCGTTGCCCGCAAGCGCGCGAGCGAGCGGCTCCGTTTCGGCGGCGCTCTCGATGATGCCGAGGCCGTCACGGAGCCACTGGACGCCGGCGCCGGTGATGAAGATCGCGCCCTCGAGCGCGTACTCGACCTTCTCGTCCCTGATCCCCCAGGCGATCGTCGTCAGCAGATTCTCCCTGCTGAGCACCGGCTTCGTTCCCGTATTCATCAGCACGAACGAGCCGGTTCCGTAGGTGTTCTTGGCCAGGCCAGCGCCATAGCAGGCCTGCCCGAAGAGCGCCGCCTGCTGATCGCCGGCGATGCCGCTGACGGGAATGTTCGAGGTCTCGAAAAAGCGGCCGGGGTCGGTGGTGCCGTAGATCGCCGACGACGGTCGCACCTCTGGAAGGATGGCGGCCGGGATGTCCATGAGCTTCAAAAGCTCGTCGTCCCAGCGGAGGTCGTGAATGTTGTAGAGGAGCGTTCGCGAGGCGTTCGAATAATCGGTTGCGTGCGTCCTGCCGCCGGTGAGCTGCCAGACCAGCCAACTGTCGATCGTCCCGAAGGCGATCTCGCCGCGCATCGCGCGCGCGCGCAGGCCGTCGATGTTTTCGAGCATCCAGCGAACCTTGGTGCCGGAAAAGTAGGGGTCGATCACCAGTCCCGTCTTGGCGCGTACCGCTTCCTCGAGACCCTGCGCCTTCAGCTCGTCGCAGTATTTGGCGGTCCGCCGGTCCTGCCAGACGATGGCGTGCGACACCGGCTCGCCGCTGTGACGGTCCCAAAGGACTGCCGTCTCGCGCTGGTTGGTGATGCCAATGGCGTTCAAGTCGCGCGCATCGATCTTCGCGTTCGACAGGGCCCGTCCGATGACACCGAGGCTGACCGACCAGATTTCGTTGGCGTCATGCTCGACCCATCCCGGCCTTGGATAATACTGGCGAAATTCCGAATAGTCGCGACCGCGGATATTGCCGTCGTGGTCGAAGACAAGAACGGTCGTCCCGGTTGTTCCCTGGTCGATCGCCAGCACGAATTGTCCCGCCAAATCTCATCCTCCCCGGTTTTGCGGCATTGCAGAGCGCGCGTGTATTGCGATCTACGCCCCTGGCGTATGCGATGGCGCGGCCTGCCGGCGTGGCGACGGCGATGCGGCGCAACGCGAGGCGGTGGGTGATACGGGCGGTCGCGGCCATTATTATATTGAAGGGCTCGATTGTATTGAAGGGCTGGGCGGTCGCGAAGCGGCACGCCCGCGTTGGGCGTACGGTTCCGGTTCGCTGGACAGAAACGGCATCGTTGGGAGGAGAGCATCTCATGAGCGCGAAGAAGATTCTCATGCTCGTCGGCGACTACGCCGAAGACTACGAGACCATGGTGCCGTTCCAGGCGCTGCAGATGGTCGGCCATCGGGTCGACGCCGTCTGTCCGGGCAAGTCCGCCGGAGACATCTGCCGCACCGCGATCCACGACTTCGAGGGCGACCAGACCTACTCCGAAAAGCCGGGGCACAACTTCGTTCTGAACGCCACGTTCGCCGAAATCGACGCGGCCGATTACGATGCGCTGGTCATTCCGGGCGGTCGGGCGCCTGAATACCTGCGCCTGAACGAGCAGGTTCTCGACGTCGCCCGCCATTTTGCCGAGGCCGGCAAGCCGATCGCCGCCGTCTGCCACGGCGCCCAGATCCTCGCCGCAGCCGGTGTGATTCGCGACCGGAACGTGTCCGCCTACCCCGCCTGCGGGCCGGAGGTAAAGGTCGCGGGCGGTCGCTTTGCCGACATCGCGGTCGACGAGGCGGTCACCGACGGCAATCTGGTAACGGCTCCCGCCTGGCCCGCGCATCCGAAGTGGCTGGCCCAGTTCCTGGCCCTGCTCGAAGGCAGGGTCGCAGCGGCGGCGTAGGCTCGGCGTCGCCGCGCGCCGTCTGGCAGCAGCAAAGCAGGCGAAGCCGACGATCGATCAGGCGGCGGGCGCCGCTCCGCCGGTCGGAACCGGCAGACGCGCGAACAGGGCATCGTCCCAGCGGCTGTGGTGCGAGCAGATCCAGTGGCGGAAAAAGGCGGCCACCGCCGTCCAGTCCGCCGGGGTGAACGCCGCGTCGAAGTTCTTCAGCATATCGCCGGCGTCACGAAGCAGACGCACATGCTCGGCCTTGTGGGTCAGGTATTCGGGTGCCGCAAGCGTCCGCATCGCCCACTCTTCGTTGACGAAATGGTCGCGAGCGCAGCTGATCAGGCTGACGATGCAGTCTCGGACGATGGCCGCGTCATCCTCGACCTCGATGGCCATGATCAGAGCCTCCCAGCGCACGGCGAGACGGCGATGATCCTGCGCCACCAGCGCCAGCGCCGCCGCCCGCCGCTCGACGTCCGCCGGATCGGACTCGGGCGAGACTGCGGCAGCGGGCACGGGCGTGAGCATCGACAACCCCAATGAAGAACAGTGCAGCCGATCGGAACGTCTGCCTGCATCGGCAGCAACGGCCCCGCCTAGCCTCCCCATGACTATACCGGATTTCGAGCCGGGGCGCACATCTCACGCTTCGGTGACTGCACGCCATTCGGCGCTGTCGTGCGCACTCGCCGCGATGGGGAAGATCAGAGTGATGACCAGGCCCGGACCGGCGTCGCCCAGATGAAGTTGCGCGCCGTGCATTTTCGCCACGGCGGCGACCAGGCTCAGACCCAGACCGGCGCCGGGCGTGCTGCGGCTTTCCTCCAGCCGAACGAAGCGATCGAGCACGCGTTGGCGATCGACCGCCGGTATTCCCGGCCCGGTGTCGCCGATGCGGAGGGTGACGCTCGAGCGCGAAAGCCCGACCGCCACCGTGATTTCGCCGCCTGACGGCGTATTCTTGACGGCGTTGTCAATGAGGTTGGTGATCGACTGGGCGAGCAGCTCCGGTTGCGCACGCACCATCGCGCCGCCTTGCGTTTCGATGCGCAGACGGATGCCGGCCTCCTCGGCGACCGGTTCGTACAGTTCGGCCGCATCGCGCGCAACCGCCGCCAGGTCGATGACCCGCAGGTCCGCGGCGCCGACCCCGGCCTCGGCCATGGCGATCTTCAGCAGACTGTCGAACGTCGACAGCGCCAATTCCGCCTGGCGCAGAACGTCGGCCAAGGCCTCGCGATCGCGCGCGGCCTGCGGCGGCTGGCGCAAAGCCAGCTCGATGCGACCGCGCAGGCGGGTGAGCGGACTGCGCAGGTCGTGGGCAAGGCTGTCGGTCGCGAGGCGCATGCCCGTCATCAGTCGCTCAATCTGATCGAGCATGGCGTTCAGGCTCGTCGCCAGACGGTCGAACTCGTCACCGCTGCCGGTGACCGCCATGCGCCGGCTGAGGTCGCCGGCCATGATCCCCTGCGATGTGCGCGCCACATGTTCCACTCGGCGAAGCATCCGCCGGCTGATGACAATCCCGCCGACGAGCCCGAGGCCGACCGCCGCCGCCACCGACCAGCCGAGGGCTTTGACGACGATGCTGCGGATGTTGGTTCGCTCGTGGGTATCGCGGCCGACGAGCAGACGGTAGCCGCCGCTCAGCGTGAACAATTGCGCGCGCACGTCATGGGAAACCTCCTGCCCCTTGCTGTTGCGCGTCACGGTCAGGTCGACCCAGTCTTTGGCGCCTTCGGCCTCCTTCGGCCACGCACTCAGGTTGCCCGCCAGCGGCCGCAGGTTCGGATCGGTCAGCAGGTAGTAGTCCTGGCCCTCGATGCTGCTGCGCAGGCGGATGACTTCGATGAGGCGCGCCAACCCCTGCTCGCGATACTGTTCGGCGAGACCCCGCACCTCGGCGTCGATGGTATCCTCGGTCTGCCGGTCGATGACCGCGATCGTCGAGAGGTAGATGAACGCGAGCAGGCCCAGCACCGAGGTGCCGAACAAAATCATGTAGAGCAGCGTCAGCCGGAAGGCGGACGACTTGATCAGGTTAGCTCGGCGCACGCAGGGAGTATCCGGCGCCGCGCACGGTGTGCAGCAGGGGCGCGGCGTGGCCCTTGTCGATCTTGCCGCGCAGGCGGCTGATATGGACGTCGATGACGTTGGTCTGCGGGTCGAAGTGGTAGTCCCAAACCCCTTCGAGGAGCATGGTCCGGGTCACCACGTGGCCGGCGTGGCGCATCAGGTATTCGAGCAGGCGGAACTCGCGCGGCTGCAGGTCGATCTTCCGCCCACCGCGCCGGACCGTGCGGGCGAGGAGGTCCATCTCCAGGTCCGCGATCATGAGCCGGGTGGCGACGGCGTCCTCGGCGCCCCCGCGCCGCGCCAGCGCCTCGAGGCGGGCAAGCAGTTCCGAAAAGGCGAACGGCTTGATCAGGTAATCGTCGCCGCCCGCCTTCAGTCCGCGCACGCGGTCGTTGACCTGGCCGAGGGCGCTGAGAATGAGGACGGGGGTCGGGACCTTCTGCTCGCGCAGGCTCTTGATCAGCGTCAAGCCGTCGAGCCCCGGCAGCATGCGGTCGACGATCAGGGCATCGTAAGTTCCGGCGAGAGCCATGCTCAGGCCATCCGGACCGGTCGCCGCGTGATCGGCGACATGGCCGCTTTCGCCAAGGCCTTTCCGGAGATAATCCGCTGTCTCGGCGTCGTCTTCGATCATTAGAATGCGCATCTCGCTACCTTAGATCAACCGGTGCTAGAATTGAAGAATGTGAGAGCGTGTAATCGGCGCCCCGTCGCCACCAGGCTCGATCCGCGCGGGCCTGCGAGGTTGCATGAGGTTGCTCGGGCACGGCAGGGAGCGAGCCGGGGGCCCGCACAAAAAAAGGCCTCGTTCCCGGGGGCGTGGGAACGAGGCCGGCTGGCGCAGTGTGTGGGTGCGGGAGTGAGCGCCAGCCTGCGTCACCGCGGAAGCGGAGGTCAGGCGGGGGGGAGGTACTTAGGCATCCGCCAACTCCACGGCGACAAAGCGCTGCTGTCCGTCACGTTCAACCAGCAGAAGCACGGCCTTGCGCTTGGCCTTGGCCGCTTCTTCGACGGCGGCGGCGACGTCGCTAGGCGAGTTCACCGCCTTCTGGTTGACGCTGGTAATGATATCTCCGGGCCGAAGTCCCTTCTCGGCGGCATTCTTGTCGTCGGCGACCTCGGCAATGACGACGCCCTTCGTGGCGCTGTTGACGCCGAGACGCGAGCGCGTTTCCGCGTCGAGAGGCGCGACCGTCAAGCCGAGGCGCGACAGCGACGTGCCGCCGGCGCCGTCCTGACCGGACTTCTCGGCTTTCGTTGCGACCACCGTCTTGTTTTCCTGCGCGCCGATCTTGGCGGTGACCGTCTTTTCCTTGCGATCACGAACGATCTGGATCGACGCCTTCGAGCCGACGGGTGTGTCCGCCACCGCCCGGCTGAGGTCGCGGAGGGTGTTGATCTCCTTGCCCTCGTAGCTGAGCACGACGTCGCCCTGGTGCAGCCCAGCCTTCGCCGCCGGGCTGTCCGCCGTCACTTCGGTCACCAGCGCGCCGGCGGCCTTGTCGAGCCCGAGGCTCTCGGCGATCTCCGGCGTGACCGGCTGGATCATGACGCCGAGCCAACCGCGCTCGACCGACCCCGACTGGCGAAGTTGCGCGACAACCTTGGCCGCCATGTCCGAAGGAATGGCGAAGCCGATCCCGATGCTGCCGCCGTTCGGGCTGTAGATCGCGGTGTTGACGCCGACAACGGCGCCGTCGACGTTGAACAGGGGTCCGCCGGAATTGCCGGTGTTGATCGGCGCGTCGATCTGGATGAAGTCGTCGTACGGACCGGCGCCGATTTCGCGCCCGCGGGCGGAGACGATGCCGGCGGTGACCGTGCCGCCGAGGCCGAACGGGTTGCCGACCGCGACGACCCAGTCGCCGACGCGAATCTTGTCAGAATCACCCCAATTCACGGCCGGAAGCGGCTTCTTGGCGTCGACCCGCAGGACCGCAAGATCCGTCTTGTCGTCGGCGCCGACCAGTTCAGCCGCATACTCGTCGCCGTCCTTGGTCCGCACGCTGATTTCGCGGGCGTCGCTGATCACGTGGTTGTTGGTCACGACAATGCCGGACGGGTCGATGACGAACCCGGAGCCAAGGGCTCCGACCTCGCCCCGCGGCGGGGTCGGCCCCGGTGTCTGATCTCTGAAGAAGCGCTCGAAAAAGTCGCGGAACTGCCCCTCGGGGAACCCTTCCGGCAAACCCGGGGCGGAGCCCTCGTTGGCGGCCGTCATCTCCTTCTTGACGACGATCTGGACGACCGCCGGGTTCACCTGCTCGACCAGCTCGGCGAAGCTTTCCGGCGTCGACCGGGCCCAGGCCGGCAGCGGCGCCAACGCCGGTGCGAACGCGAGCGAACCGGCCACCATGATGGCGGCGGCGCTCAGCGCGCGGCGGGGGCTGGCGGGCCTGGGTGAAGCGATAGGCGACATGGACTGTGTGTTCCCTCTCGATGCGTATGATCAAGTACCGGCGCATACTTGCGTCCCGGGCCTTACTTCCGCCTTACGGGAAGGTTACGGATCGTCCATGTTCCGGCGCCGCCCGAAGTCTTCAGGCTGGGCGTATCACTTCAGGCTGGGCGCATCATTTATCGCGTGGCCGTTCGGAGGGCCTGACGCCCGAGCCTGCGCCATCCATGCTGGTGGCGATGCGATAAAGGCTCGACGGCGTGGTGATGTAGAGCACGTTGAGACCCTCGCCGCCCCAGGCGACGTTCGTCGCCCTCTC
Organism: Rhodospirillales bacterium; assembly: GCA_016793925.1. GTDB lineage: Bacteria > Pseudomonadota > Alphaproteobacteria > Rhodospirillales > Defluviicoccaceae > JAEULH01. Next base: position 13,135 of record JAEULH010000010.1, read on the forward strand.
CGGCGTCTCGATCGTCCCCAACGGCGCGCCATCCGCGTCGAGCACGCACACGCCTCCGGGACAGACGGCGTAGACATGACCGGCCGCATCCACCTTCATGCCGTCGACCCCGCCCTTTGCATCCACGCCCGCGAAATCGGCGAAGACGCGGGATCCGCTGATGGAGCCGTCGGAAGCCACGTCGAACGCCAGGATCCTTTTCGTTGCCGAATCGGTAACGTAGAGCCGGCGCTCGTCCGGCGAGAGGGCAAGCCCGTTGGGCGCGGCCAGGACGCGCGTCAGCAGGCGGAGGTCCCGCGTTTCGGGATCGACGCTGTAGACGCCGGCGAAATCGAGCTCCGCCGGGCGCGTGACCGGGCCCGAGGGCGGCTGGAGGCCGAAGGTCGGGTCGGTGAAGAAGATCGTCCCGTCGGAGCGCACGATGACGTCGTTGGGACTGTTCAGCCGCTTTCCCTCGAACCGGTCGACGATCGTTTCGGCGGGACCGTCGCCGACCTGGCGCGTGAGCGCGCCGCTCGCATGCTCGGCAGCCAGCAGGGCGCCGCTCCGGTCCCAGGTATGGCCATTGGCCCAATGCGACGGGGACTTGAAGGTTCGCTTGTCGCCGGTCTCATCGACGATATAGACGGTATCGCCCCGGACGTCGCTGACCAGCAGTTCCTCGCCATTCCACACCGGGCCCTCGGCGAACTGAAACCCGCTTGCGACGCGTTCCAATTTCGCGTCCTCCGGCAGAACGACGGAGAGATCCTGGGCTCCTGCAGGCAGCGCAAAGACCGCTGACAGCAGGGCGAAAAAAGGAATCTGGCGCATTTTCCTCAATCCTCGGCCGATTTGATCGCCATCTAAGGTAGATGCGACAGCGATCGCGCGGCGACAAGAACCGGTGAGCGTGGCCGGCGCCGGGGGCCTTGCTCGGCTTGCGACCGTGCTGCTGTACGCCGGCGGCAGAGGCGGCTAAGAGGCGGCTCCCGCGGCTTGCCGCATTGACGCCGCGCCGCTATGGTGCCGCGCGGATCGCCGGCCGGAAGCGGCGGTGGCGGAAGGGCAAAAGGGACAGGAACCGCGGGAATGTCGAGCGAAAGCCTCCATGCGCCGAGACAGCGGCTGACCATTCACACGTTGACGCACCATCAGGCGATCGCCTCGCTGATGGAGGAACTGGAGGCGGTCGACTGGTACAAGCAGCGGGCCGACGATTGTGAGGATGCGGCGCTGAAGGACATCCTTCTGCACAACATGCGCGAGGAAATGGAGCACGCCTGCATGGTCATGGAGTGGCTGCGCCGCAGCGATTCGGACTGGGCCGAGCAGATGTCGACCTACCTGTTCACCGAGGCGCCGATCACCGAAGTCGAAGAGGCCGAAACCGGCGGCAACGGCCCCGTCGGTGGCGGCGACGCACAGGACGAGGCGGCGCCCGAGAAAGGCCGCGCTTCGCCGCCGGCAGGTTTTACCATCGGCACGCTGAAAGATAACGGAGAGTAGCGTCATGGACCACTTGTGCCGCGAGAAGGCGCCCTTCGGCGACGGCATCTGGGATCGGATCGACGCCGCGGCCGTGGCCGCCGCCCGCGACCGGCTGACGGCGCGCCGGTATCTCGACGTCGAGGGGCCTTACGGTCCCGGGCTGACCTCGATCGAGGTCGGCAATGACGACTACTGCCGCCAGCCCGCCGACGACGAGGCGGGCGCGGTCATCGGCCACGCCATCTCGGTGCCGATGATCCGCCGACGGTTTCGGCTCAGCGTGCGCCGTATCGCCGCCTATCTCGACAACGGCATGCCACTCAATCTCGCGCCCGTCGAAGAGGCGGCGGAAGCCGTTGCCGCTCGCGAAGAGGAAATCGTCTATCGCGGGCAGAGCGACTTCGGGCTTTCCGGCCTCCTCAACGCGAACGGCCGCCAGAACGTCGATGCCGGCGACTGGTCCGACGTCGATCAGGTGCTGAACGATGTTCTGCTGGGCGTGACGCGTCTCGATGACGCCGGCTTCCGCGGCCCCTACGCTCTCGCGCTCGCTCCGGCGCTGTACAATGGCCTGTTCCGCCGCTATCCCGGCAGCGATCTGCTCCAGCTTGAGCACCTGCGCCGGCTCTGCACCAAGGGTATCTTCAAGGCCTCGATCGAAGGCGGGGTCATCGTCGACCCGCGGGTCGGAAGCCTTGTCGTCGGCCAGGATCTGCGCGCCGGCTACGGCGGCCAGGACGGGATCCACTACGAGCTCTTCGTGAACGAAAGCATCGTCCTGCGGCTGGACGATGCCGCCGCCGTCTGCACCATTACGCCGGCGAAGTCGCTCGTCTGAAATCGGCGGAAAGGGCGGCGTTCCTCACTCGTCGGGAAGATCGGGGATGTCCGGGAACGGCTCGTAGTCGCCGCCGCCGGGCTCGGGCGCCCCTCCTCCGGGCCGGGCATCGCTGGAAATCTGCGCCGCGCGCATCTGCCGGTAGAGGCTGCGCAGGGTGGCGTAGAAGTCGAGGGAGTTCTTCTTCAAATCCTCCAGCTCGGCGTCGACCCGGGAGCGCGCATTGGCGGCGCTGACGCCAAGACGCGACCAAGAAAGATCCGCAAGATTCGAGTTGAAGTTGCCGAGCACGCCGAGCGGATCGAGGACCGCGCTGTCGACGGCGAGGCCTGCCGCGTCGCGCGGACTGGAGGGACCGAAGCCGGGCAAGACCAGATACGGCCCCGGCGGCACGCCCCAGACCGCCAAGGTCTGGCCGAAATCGTTCTCGCGACGTGCGTAGCCGAAATCGCTGGCGCGGTCGTCAAGGCCGGCGACGCCGAGCGTGCTGTTGATGATAAAGCGCATCAACGTGTTGCCGGCGGCGCTAAAGTTCAACTGCAGGAGGTCATTGAACAGGATCACTGGCGACTGCAGGTTGGCGAGGAAGTTGTTGGCGCCGCGCTGGAACGGCGGCGGGATGATATCCCTGTAGAAGATCGCAGCCGGTCGCAACGCCATGGCGTCGAAGGCCTGGTTGAAACCGAAGATCTGGCGGTTCAGGGGCTCGAACGGGTCGTTGATCGCGCGGAATTCGGCGTAGGCCGCAGCGTCGCTCCGATCGGGCGGGGTAGCACATCCCGAGGCGCCCGCGAGGAGCAAAAGCGCGCCGACAATCGTCGCGAGACGGCGCTTCGCCATGCTAGACGCCCAGCCTTGCGGCCGGATGAGCGGACCTGTCGCCGCGGCGACGGTTGCAACTGGACTTTGCGAATGGCCAACGCATACGGATGCGGCCCGACAAGGCTGGTGATGATTGGCGACGCCACTAGCATAAGTGGCGCGGCGGCGCGAGTCCCGGATCCCCCCCAGCGGCAGGAGATGGAGGGGAGCCGCTTTCGGTTAAGCGACCGCGCACGCGCCGAGCGACGCCCGACCGGCGCAGCACCGCACGGCGAGAAACCGATCCGCGGGCTTGACATTTCGGTGAAGAGGAGGGCAAACCTCCTCGGCAAGCAATCCCCTCTCTGGTTTATTTTTGAATGAGCTCTCTGCAACGCAGCGCGAGCCACGGCCGGGCTGGGCCCCGCCTCGTCGAAGCCGCGATCGCAGGCGACGGTCGCCACATCGGGCTGCCTGTGGCGGCGCCGCTCCCGCGCGACGTGGCCGTTTCGTTCGAGTTCTTCCCGCCCAGGACCGAACAGATGGAGCGCAACCTGTGGGCCTGCATCGAGCGACTGGCGACGCTGGAGCCGGCCTATGTCTCGGTCACCTACGGCGCCGGGGGCTCGACCCGGGAGCGGACGCACGCCACCCTGGTGCGCATCCGCCAGGAGACGCCGCTGACCCCCGCGGCGCATTTGACCTGCGTCGCCGCCCGTTGCGAGGAGATCGACGAGATTGCCCGGCGCTATTGGGACGCCGGCATCCGCCATATCGTCGCCCTGCGCGGAGACCCGCCGGAGGGCAGCGCACGCTACACCGCGCATCCGGGCGGCTACGCGTACGCCGGCGACCTGGTCGCGGGGCTCAAGCGCACGGCCGACTTCGAGATCAGCGTCGCTGCCTACCCGGAAGGGCACCCGGAGGCCGTGAGCCCGGAGGCCGACCTCGACAATCTCAAGCGCAAGATCGACGCCGGCGCCAGCCAGGCCATTACCCAGTTCTTTTTCGACGTCGACGTGTACTTCCGCTTTCTCGACCGCGCCCGCGCCGCCGGGATCACGGTCCCCATCATCCCCGGCATCCTGCCCGTGACCAACTTCGCCCAGGTGGTCCGCTTCGCGGGAACCTGCGGCGCCGCGGTCCCGCCGTGGATGGCCGACCTGTTCGCCGGGCTCGACGATGAACCCGAAACCCGCAAGCTGGTGGCGGCCTCCGTAGCCGCCGAACAGTGCCGGGCGCTCCATGCCGGCGGGGTCAAGCAGTTCCACTTCTACACCCTCAACCGGGCGGATCTGACCTACGCCATCTGTCATGTCCTGGGCGTCCGCCCCCGCCGGAGCGCGGAGCAGGCAGCCGCACCGCTTGGCGGAGCCGGCCCATGAGCGGCGGGCGCGAGCAGCGACGCGCGGCGCTCGAGACGGCGCTGGACCAGCGCATCCTCGTTCTCGACGGCGCCATGGGGACGATGATCCAGCGTCACCGTCTCGAGGAGGCGGACTACCGGGGGCAACGCTTCGCCGGCTGGCCGAGCGACGTCAAGGGCAACAACGACCTCCTCAGCCTGACCAGGCCCGATCTTATCGCCGCCATTCATGCGGACTACCTGGCGGCGGGCGCGGATATCGTCGAAACGAACACCTTCAACTCCACCCGGATCTCCCTGGCCGATTACGGCATGGAAGAGCTGGCGCGAGAACTGAACGAAGCGGGCGCGGCCTTGGCCCGCAAGGCGGCCGATGCGTGGACGGAGAAGACGCCGCAACGGCCTCGCTGGGTAGCGGGCGCGCTGGGCCCGACCAACCGCACCGCTTCGATCTCGCCCGACGTCAATGACGCCGGCGCGCGCAACATCACCTTCGACGGGCTGCGCACCGCCTATCGCGAAGCGGTCGAAGGCCTGATCGCCGGCGGCTGCGACCTGCTCCTGGTGGAGACCGTTTTCGATACGCTCAACGCCAAGGCGGCGCTCTTCGCCATCGATGAGGCCTTCGAAAGCCTCGGCGTGCGCCTGCCGGTGATGGTTTCCGGCACGATTACCGATCTGTCCGGGCGGACGCTGTCCGGCCAGACACCCGAAGCCTTCTGGAACTCGGTCCGCCATGCCCGGCCGCTCGCCATCGGCCTGAACTGCGCGCTGGGCGCCAGTCAGCTCCGCGCCCATGTCGCCGAGCTTGCCCGGGTGGCGGACACGCGCGTCTGCGCGTATCCCAACGCGGGCCTGCCCAACGAGTTCGGCGGCTATGACGAGGTCGCCGAAACCACCGCCGCCTTCATCGGCGAATGGGCCGAAGCCGGCCTCGTCAATATCGTCGGCGGCTGCTGCGGGACCACACCCGACCACATCGCCGCGATTGCCGCCGCCGTGGCCGGCAAGCCGCCCAGGACGCCCGCGTCCGTGCCGCCGGCCCTGCGTCTGTCCGGCCTCGAACCGTTCATGCTGGCCTCATGAACGGCACCTTCATCACCATCGGCGAGCGGACCAACATCACCGGGTCCGCCAAGTTCCGGAAGCTGATACAAGCGGGCAGCTACCCGGCCGCGCTCGACATCGCCCGCGATCAGGTCGCGGCCGGCGCATCGATCATCGACGTCAACATGGACGAGGCGATGCTCGATTCCGAGCGGGCGATGACGACCTTCCTGAACCTGATCGCCGGCGAGCCGGACATATCGCGCGTCCCGGTGATGATCGACTCGTCGAAGTGGTCGGTGATCGAGGCCGGGCTGAAGTGCGTTCAGGGCAAATGCATCGTCAACTCGATCAGCCTCAAGGAGGGCGAGGACGCGTTCGTCGCCGCCGCCAAGCTCGTTCGCCGCTACGGCGCGGCCGCCGTCGTCATGGCCTTCGACGAGCAGGGTCAGGCCGACACGACGGAACGCAAGGTCGCGATCTGTCAGCGGGCCTATCGCATCCTCGTCGACAAGGTCGGCTTCCCCGCCGAAGACATCATTTTCGATCCCAACATCTTCGCCGTTGCCACGGGCATCGAGGAGCACAACGACTACGCCGTCGCCTTCTTCGAGGCCGTCCGCCAGATCAAGGCGACCCTGCCCTATTGCCACGTCTCCGGCGGCGTCTCCAACGTGTCGTTTTCCTTCCGCGGCAACGACGCGGTGCGTGAGGCGATGCACGCGGTTTTTCTGTATCACGCCATCGCCGCCGGGCTCGACATGGCGATCGTCAACGCCGGCCAGATCGCGGTTTACGACGAGATCCCGCTCGAGCTTCGCGATCCGGTCGAGGATGTGATCCTCAACCGCCGCGACGACGCGACGGAGCGCCTGCTCGAGGTCGCCGAGCGCTTTCGCGGCAAGGGCGGGAAGGTTCGCGAGCAGGATCTGTCCTGGCGCGAGCTGCCGATCAACGAGCGGCTCACCCACGCTCTCGTCAACGGCATCGCCGATTTTGTCGAAGACGACACGGAAGAGGCCCGATCCCGGGCGGAACGGCCCCTCGACGTGATCGAAGGCCCGCTGATGGCCGGGATGAACGTGGTCGGCGACCTGTTCGGCGCCGGCAAGATGTTCCTGCCCCAGGTCGTCAAGAGCGCCCGCGTCATGAAGCGCGCGGTCGCCTACCTGTTGCCGTTCATGGAGGCCGAGGCGGCCGGGAAGCCACGCCGGTCCGCCGGCAAGATCCTGATGGCGACGGTGAAGGGCGATGTCCACGACATCGGCAAGAACATCGTCGGCGTCGTCCTCCAGTGCAACAACTTCGAAGTCGTCGACCTTGGCGTCATGGTGCCGTGCGCCAAGATCCTGGAGACCGCCCGCGCCGAGAGCGTCGACATCATCGGCTTGTCGGGACTGATCACGCCGTCCCTCGACGAAATGTGCTACGTCGCCAGCGAAATGAAGCGCGAGGGCTTCGACCTGCCGTTGCTGATCGGCGGCGCCACCACCAGCCGGGTGCATACCGCCGTCAAGATCGCGGTCAACTACGACGGGCCGCTCGTCTACGTTACCGACGCCTCGCGCGCCGTTGGCGTCGCCACCAACCTGCTGGCCAGGCCCGGCGGCGCCGACTACGCAAAAACCGTTCGCGCCGAGTATTCCGAAATGCGCGCCCAGCATGCGGGACGCGACGGCGATCGCGCGCACGCTCCTCTCGCCGCGGCGCGGGCCAACAAGGCTCGCCTGGATTGGGAAGACGGCTACCAGCCGCCGCGCCCGCGCAATCCGGGGCTGACAATCTTTTCCGACTACGATCTCGGCGAGATCGCCGAGCGGATCGACTGGCAGCCCTTCTTCCAGGCCTGGGAGCTGACAGGGCGTTTTCCGGAGATCCTCGACGACCCGGTCGTCGGCGAAGCGGCCAGATCGGTCTTCGCGGACGCCCAGGCCATGCTCGGACAGATCGTCGGCGAGAGGTGGCTGACGGCGCGCGGCGTGGTCGGTCTGTGGCCCGCCAACAGCATCGGCGAGGACGACATCGAGGTCTTCGTCGACGAGAGCCGTACGGGCGTCCGCGCCATCATCCACACCTTGCGCCAACAGATGGCGCGCGATCGCAAGCCGCGACCCAATCTTGCGCTGGCCGACTTCATCGCGCCCAAGTCCAGCGGCCTGACCGACTGGATCGGCGGATTCGCCGTGACCACCGGCCATGGGGTCGACGACATCGCGCACGCGTTCGAGCGCGATCATGACGACTACCGCGCGATCATGGTCAAGGCACTGGCCGACCGCATGGCCGAGGCCTTCGCCGAGCGGATCCACGAGCGGGTACGCAAGGAGTTGTGGGGCTACGCCCCGGACGAGGCGTTCGACAACGAGGCGCTGATCAAGGAAGCGTATCGCGGCATCCGGCCGGCGCCCGGCTATCCGGCCTGTCCCGACCATACGGAAAAGAGCACGCTGTTCGAACTTCTGGCTGCCGAGGACAACGCCGGGATCTCGCTGACCGAGTCCTTTGCGATGACGCCGGCGGCGGCCGTCTCGGGGTATTATTTCTCGCACCCCGAAAGCCGCTACTTCGGGCTGGGGCGCGTTCATCGCGATCAGATCGAAGACTATGCCCGACGCAAGGGCGTGCCGATCAGGGACGTCGAGCGCTGGCTCGCCCCCAACCTCGCCTACGATCCGGCCCTGGGCGAGAACTGAATCCATCCGGCGCGAGGGCCATCGCATGAACCGGGCCGATCGCCGCGCCGAGAAGGTCGATCGGTTCGGAGCGCCGATCGCTGCGAACGGTGACTGCGGACGACGCCGCAGCCACCGGCGCGAGAGTAGACTTAAGCTAAATCAGAAGCGGTAGCCGAAGCCGATACCGGCGTTCGGGATACCCTCGTCCCAACTGTTCCGGAACAGATAGTCGTAGCCAATCTTGGTGTAGATGTAAGCCTGATCGCCCATGCCGACCTTGAAGCCGAGCTCGGGACCGACCAGCGGGCCGTCCTGCGCACCCTTGCCGGTGATGTAGCCGCCGTAGATACCGAAGTACGGCCTGAACACACCGAGCGCGTTCATCTCAAACGTCGGGCCCAACGTGCCGCGATAGCCCCAGCCGTCGTCCCCGCTGGTGCCGACCGTGTTGTAGGCGACGAGGTTGAGGGTCAGCGGCAGGTTCTTAGTCGCAAAGAAGTCGAAGATCAGGTTGCCGCCGACCAGACTTGCCGACGTCTTGCCGCTGTCTCCGCTCGGGTCGGACTCCTTGATGCTGAAGCCGTACCACGGGCCGAAGGCGACCGCGCCGCGCGGCACGAACGGCACGGGCGATGCGACGACCGGCTCGGGTTCCACGGGCGCGGGCTCGGCAGCGACCGGAACCGGACGCTCGATCACGATCTCGGCGCGACGGTTCTGCGGCTCGTTGACGCCGTCGCCCGTCGGGACAAGCAGGTTGGTCTGACCTTCGCCGACGGTCGTGATGTTCGTCGCCGGCACGCCCTGGCGGACCAGTTCGTCGGCAACGGCCGCGGCCCGCCTTTCGGAAAGCCGCTGGTTGTAGGCTTTGGTACCCGTCGTATCGGTGTGGCCGGTGACGTTAATGCTGACGGCGCCCGTCGCTTTGTACTGCTCGGCCGCTTTGGCCACGACCTCTTGCGCTTCCGGCGTCAACTTCGACTGGTTCAGGCCGAAGAACACCAGATACTTGTCGCTCATCATCTCCATATCGCCCGAACTTGCACCGTCGTGCATGCCGGGCATGGTCCCGCCCTGCTGTGCCTGCGCGGCCGGCGCAGCCATAGCCAGGAGCGAGACCGCAATCAGTAAGCGTTTCATGTTCACCTCTTCCGCTTCGGTCTGTTCATTGTCACCCGTCCGGACTCACGTCAGTATGGGGTCTTATATCTTGTAGCGTGTAACGATAATTTTCGCCTTTTAACGCAAACGGTTGCATCAAGTTCCCAAGAAAAGTTGCAGAAAAAGCACACTCGTGTGGCGTGGATGCCGAACGCGGTTACACGTCACCGCCATAATTCGTTGTTTTGCTTGCTCGTATCCTCTCCGGCGGTCAACTGTCGCGCTTGGCTTGGGAATTCTTGACAAACTGAGAGACACGACCGACCTCCCGCGGATCGGTTTCCACCGTCCGCCGGTCGCTGGGTTGCGGCGTCATCCCCTCGTGCGCGGTGCGACCGCTTGCGGGGTGGTGGACGACCCTGTTGGCCCGTTTCAATTCCAGCGCCCGGCGCGCAATCTCGGCCTGGCTGGGTTTACGCTCGGCGGCCGCAAATCGCGCCAGTTCCCTGTTCACGCGCTTGAGCGCATTGCCGAAGATCCGCCGCTTCATCTCCGTGCCGCTGTTGTCGCGTGCGGGCCTGGCACCGCGCGCGTCGGCTTTGCCCCGGATCTCGCGCCGCTGGCGGTGCGCCACATCCCGCGCCTTGTCGCGCGAGGTTCGCAGTCTTCGCCGCGCTTCGGTCAACGCATCGCGATCGAGCGCGCTCACGTGCGGGTAGTGGGTTCGCACGACGAGTTCGTGCTCATCCTCCGTCAGAAGTCGCTTCTCCGTCGCCGCGCTGATGCTCATCGGTCTTTCGCCTTCACCAAGGTCCAGGTAGCGTAGCCCTCGAGGCCGCCGCGGCACGACAGATGGAAGTCGCGCCTCCAGCGCCGGCGCCTGTTATCGGCAATTGCCGCGGCTGAATCCAGCCGACACTTTGCACCACGGCACACTAAAGAGGGCTCAGGAACGGGCGATCGATGAGCGAAAGCAATCCCGACCTCAGGCGCGGGGCGACCCTTGTCCGCCGCCGCGATTTCGCATCGGCGCTCGCAGCCGTGCTCGCGGCTTTGCCTGTCGCCGTCGCCGCCGGACGCGCCGCGGCCCAGATCGTCGACTGGTCGGCGGACGATGCGGCCCGCTATGCCGCGTTTCGCAAGGCCTTCGGCGAGTACAGCGACCTGAACGACCGCGAGTTCGCCGCCCGGATGGAGACGCTGTTTCGCACCCTCGACAAGAACCCCGACGCCGACGTGGTCGCCGCCGAAGTCTCGCGCCGCCTGCCGGAATATCGTGATGCCCCGCGCGCTCGCCTCCAGCGCGAATTGACCTCGCTGTTCCGCAAGGCGCGCCAGCACTTCGAGAGCCCTTGACGGCCGGTCCGCCGCGGACACCGGCGAAGCCGAAGAGGAGCGGAAGAGCCGGCATCCTGACCGCGCGTGCGGGTACGGCGCCGCGGCCTCAGGAGGCGAAGCTGCGCACCAGGCTGCCGACGACCAGCGACCAGCCGTCGACCAAAACGAAGAAAATGATCTTGAACGGGAGAGCGATGATGATCGGCGGCAGCATCATCATGCCCATCGACATCAGGATCGAGGCGACGACCATGTCGATGATCAGGAACGGGATGAAAACGAGAAAGCCGATTTCGAAGGCGCGACGCAACTCGCTGATCATGAACGCCGGCACAAGCACGCGCACGGGCGTTTCGGCCTGCGCATTGCCGGCGCCTTTCGCCTCCTCCAGCCGCACTTCGGCGAGATCGGCAAACAACGCCAAGTCTTCCGGGCGCACGTGGCGGGACATGAAGGCGTGGACCGGCCGCACGGCACGGCTGAACGCGTCCGCCTCGTCGATCTCCCCGGCGACCAGGGGCGCGATTCCGCTGTGATAGGCCTCCTCCAGGGTCGGGGCCATCACGAACAGCGTCAGGAACAAAGCGAGGCTGATCAGCACCTGGTTCGGCGGCGTCTGCTGGGTGCCGAGCGCCATGCGAACGAAAGACAGGACCACCACGATGCGGGTGAACGACGTCACCATCACCAGGATCGACGGCGCCAGACTGAGAACCGTAAGCAGGGCGATGAGCTGAACGATCCGCCCGGTGGCGGCGCCGTCGGCGTCGGCGAAGTCGAGCGACATCGACTGCGCCGCGGCCGGTTCAGCCAGGGCAAACACAAATAAGGCGGACAGGCCGGCGAGCAGACCGACGAACGCGTCTTGGCGTCTCATCGCCATGACTCGGCCAGGGCCGTGGCGAAGGTGGGCGCCGGCTCCTTTGCCGGCTGCTCCGGCGCCGGCCCTGCGACCGTCCCGCCGATCCGGATGCCCGCTTCGACCAGCGTCGCCCCATTCGGACCGAGCACCACCAAATGCTCGACGCTGTCGCGACTGACCAGGACCAGCTTGTGGCGGGCGTCGAGCAGCGCCGTCTCGCTCACCGTCAGCCGCCGCTCGCCCCCGCGCCGAGGGGCGTGGCCGAGGCCGAAGCGCCGCGCCGCCAATGCCGCCAGGGCGATCAGCGCGAGGACGAAGCTGAAGGCGAGCGCGAGCTGCAGGCAGGTCCCCCAGGTCATGCCGACCCTCCCGCCGGGCCCGGACGGGGATCCCGGTCGCGTTCCGAAGCAGGCGTTCGCCGATCCGGGCGCTTGCCGTCGCCCTTGCCGTCATAGGCGCGGAAAGCTGAGCGGCGCGCCGCGGCAGCGATTTCGCGAACGACGGGACCGGAGGCGGCCGCGAGATCCTCGCCCAGCGCGTCCATCGCCGCCTGAAGGGCGATCACCCGCGGCGCCAGACCAAGCGTGGCCTCGGCGGACGCGCGCAGAACGGCGTCGCGCAAATCGACGGTGGCAAATCCGAGCACCGTGAGGTCGACGGCCTGACCCTCCTCGATGAGGCGCCGCGCGCCGGCAATGAGGACGGCGATGCGCTCAATCCGCACTTCGAGATCGCGCAGCGAGGGTGCGGCGGACGACTGGCTGGGCACGGGCTGATCCATCGGTCATTGCAGCGATTTTGTCCGGGTCTTGACCGGAGTTTGGGCCGATGGTCTTAACAAGCCCTTAGCGCGAGCCTCGGCCTCACGCCGGCGGCGGCGGCGTTGAGCTCAGGCGCGGGTGCGGACGATAGCCTCTTGCGACGACGTAGAGTTCGGCCGATTCCGCACGGGACGCGGGCGGCTTGGCGTGGCGCACGGAGGCGAACGCGCGCTTGAGCTTCGCGAGAAGGTCGGGCGCGGCGCCGCCCTGCCAGACCTTGGCGATGAAGCTGCCGCCAGGCGCAAGGATCTCCAGCGCCAAATCCAGCGCCGCCTCCGCGAGCGCAATGATGCGCAGGTGATCCGCCCCGGCATGACCGCTGGCCGCCGGGGCCATGTCGCTGAGTACGACGTCGGCCACCCCGTCGAGAGCGGCTCGAACCAGATCCGGAACCTCCGCATCGCGAATGTCGGCTGCGAGCGTCACCGCGCCGCCGAGCGGCTCGATCGGGGTGAGGTCGAGGGCGACGACGGCGCCGCGCCCTCCCTGCCCGGAGCGCACCCTTTCGATCGCGACCTGCGCCCAGCCGCCGGGCGCCGCGCCAAGATCCACGACCCGGGCGCCGGGTCTGAGCAGATGGAAGCGGTCGTCGAGCTCCATCAGTTTGAAGGCGGCGCGGGAGCGGTAGCCGAGGCGATGCGCCTTGGCGACATAGGGATCCGCGTGCTGGCGGCGAAGCCAGCGCGCCGACGAGGCTGATCGCTTCTTTGCCGGCTGCGGCCGCGCCTTTTCGCCGCGACCGGGCCCCGAGCCCCGCTTCAAGGAAGGTCGTCCGGGTTGCGCTTCGTCATCGTGGTTGACACATTGTCGGCCTGGACAGGCTGGCGCAAGCGCCTCTACAAAATGGGCCGACGCTGTGCTAGAAGCCTCGGCGTGGCCACCGCCGTTCTGGTGGGGGATAGTTTAGCGGTAGAACTCTCGGCTCTGGACCGAGCGACCCTGGTTCGAATCCAGGTCCCCCAGCCATTGCGCTCGCATCCACGCACCGCCGCTCGCGACGCCGCCGGTGACGCTGTTCGCGGCGGCGGATCTGTGAGACGATCGGAAATGGTGTAAGCCCTTCCCATCGAGGGATATCGCGGTCGTGGCCTGGGAACACCCGCACGGCAACGGCGCCAACAACAGCTTCGCCGACGTCAACACGGCTCCTGCAGGCGCCGGATTGCTCAGCGTGCCCGGCCTCGGCTCGTTCGCTCCAGGTGCCGGACCGGTCATCGCGCCCGACGGCACCGTCTATCTCGGCACCACCGAAGGCAGGCTCATTGCGCTGCGCGCCGACGGCGGTGAGCTATGGGCCGCCCAACTCCCGTCGCTGCAGGGCATTGTCTCCTCGCCGGTCATCGGCACGGACGGTTCGATCTACGTCGTCGGCCTGTCCCTGCCGGTTCGCGATCATCGCGAGGGCAGCGTCGTCACGGTCTACCAGGCATGGCTGCACAAGTTCGCGCAGACGGGCGAACGGCTCTGGGACGCCCCTTTCCCGGCGCAACGCAATCGGGCGTTGCCCTACTACGGTCCGCGGCTGACGGGTGCGCCGAACATCTGGAGATTGGGCGCCGAAGAGTATGCGATCGTTCCAGTCGTCTATCGCAGCTTCGGAAGAGAATACCATGTCGTCGCGTTTCCGGCACGTGGCGGCACCCCTGTTAGCAGACGAGTTTCCTACATCCCCGACTCGGTTACAGGCGGCAGCGACTGGAATTGGTGGAATTGGTGGGAGGTACCGTTCGATCACGGCGTGGAAGTGGATCCGATCGCTCTGCCCGGCTTGCCGCCCGTGGCTGTTTATACGCTTCCGGGTGGGGGAACGCCCTGGATCATGGCGTCCGATCGCGTGCACGACACGGTCGGGATGACATTCGATCCGGCGCAAGGGTTCTACGAGCACGTCCGCGTGCGGGATGCGAATCGCGCGATGCTGTCTGCGCCGAGCGCGCTTCCCGACTCTCATACAACGGTCGGGACGAACTCGGGCGAGGTTGTCTTCGTCGGGCCGAGCCAGATCGTGATCCCGCCGGTAAACGCCTTTGGCGGAACGACCGACCCGGAGTACGCGCCCCGGATCTTCGCTTCGCTCACTTTGACCGCTGATCCCAGCCTTGCCGTGGTGGTGGGCCTCGACGGACAGTACGCGCTCTTGCGCCGCAACACGGTCGAGTACCGAACTCGTCTCGGGGGACCCTCAGTCGTGCCGGCCGCGGCCTCGCGCACGAACGTTTTCGTTTCGACCGACAACGCGCTCGTTACGTTCAATTCCGATGTCACAAGCGAGCTCAGGCGCTTTCCCTGGCTCGGCGGCGGGACATCGCCGCCCGCGATCGGGCCGAGCGGCCGGGTCTACGCGATCGCATCCAACATTCTCTTCATCTTTCCGCCGCCGCGCCAGAGACCGCGGCCGGAGGGGCCGGTCGGCGGCGACCGGCCGCCGCCGATCAACCCGGGCTGACGGAAGGGGCGGTTTCCGGGCCGAGCCTGCCTGGAGGTCGCCGCCGGGCGGACGATGTTCGACCACGGCCAAGGCGTCGGTCGCTGCTGTCGCGAGAGGCTCGCGATAATCATTAAAATTTACCCAAATAGGGTCTATAGTCGCTCGTCATGAGCACCATGGGGGATGCCGGTCGGCTCCGCGCCGCCGGAAGATTTGACCGTACCGTGCGCGGAAGCGCCCGCGCCTTCGCTCTCGCCGCCTGCGCCTGGATTGCCCTGCTCTGCGCCACGGCCACCGCCGATGTCAGCGGGACGGCCGTCATCATCGACGGCGACACCATTGACGTCGGCGGCGAACGGATCCGCCTGCAGGGCATCGATGCGCCGGAAAGCCGCCAGCACTGTTCGGTGGGCGGCAGCGACTGGTCCTGCGGCGAAAGCGCAACCCTGGCACTGGAGCATGAAGCCCGCGGCCGAACGGTGAATTGCAAAGGATCGGAGAGAGACCGCTACGGGCGCGTCCTCGCGGTGTGCTTCGCAGGCGACACCGACCTGAACGCGATGATGGTCCGCGAAGGTTTTGCGCTCGCCTACCGGCGGTACTCCAGGGAATACGTCGCCGAAGAGGAGGCGGCTCGGGTCGCGCGCAAGGGCCTTTGGCGCAGCTCGTCCGTCGAACCGTGGAAATGGCGCCGTTCGGGCGCACAGAGGGCGCGGAACGACCGTCAATGACGGCGCTGCATCCGCGGCCGCTGGAGCCCTTCGGCCTCAGCGTCACCCGTCACGCCCCCGGCGAGGGTCCCCTCGTCTACACCGTCAAAGGCCAGACCCACCGCTACCGGCACGTGCTGCGCAGCCTGGGCGGGCGCTGGGACGCGCTGAAGCGCGTCTGGCTCTTCGAGGGCGACGACCCGACGCCGGTGATCGCGGAAAGTCTTTGCCCGGCGACCGCGCCGGGGCTGGCCGACAGCGCCGGGACGATCGACCTCGTGGCGGCCAACCCGCCGCACTTCTGGGGTCACCGGCAGCGCCTACGCGACCGCTTTCTTTCAGGCCCCGACGACGGCGTTCCGGATTACGAGTTGCTCGAACTGCTGTTGTTTTTCGCCATCGAGCGGGTCGACACCAAGCCTTTGGCCAAGGCGCTCCTGCAGCGGTTCGGCAGCCTCGCCGGCGTCCTTCATGCCCGCCCCGATCAACTCGCCGAAGTCGAAGGCGTCAACCATTTCGCGGTAACGCTGTTCAAGGCCCTGCGCACGCTGTCCGCGCGGGCGGTTCGCGAGGAGATTTGCGAACGGCCCGTCTTCGACAACTGGGACAAACTGGTGACGTATCTGCGTGCGACCATGGCGCACGCAATGGTCGAGCAGTTCCGGCTGCTCTTTCTCGATCGCATGAACGTGCTCATCGCCGACGAGATGCAGCATCAGGGAACGATCGACCACACGCCGGTGTACCCGCGCGAGGTGGTCAAGCGCGCCTTGGCGCTTGATGCCTCGGCGCTGATCATGGTCCACAACCACCCAAGCAACCACCCCGCCCCCTCCAAGCCCGACATTGCGATGACCCGCGAGGTTCGCGAGGCGCTGGCGAAGGTCGGCATCATCCTCCACGACCATCTGATCGTTTCGAAAAGCGGACACACCAGCTTTCGCCAGCTCGGACTGCTGGATGAGAAACGCGGTCGATAAGGCAGGCGCCCTTCTCGCCTGTCATGTGATCCCGGGCGAGGTCATGGAAGCCGACCTCAAGGGCAGGTCGACGGAGCCCCGAGCGGCCGGACGGCGAAAGATGCGCGAAGCGCTCTGCCAAGCGGGTGGTGATCTCACTTTGAAAACATCGCTCTGAGACACTACCGCCAAGCGCGCATTCTTTGCGTCGCGCCGAAACCTGCGCCATTATGGCTGGAACGAAAGCGCGCGAAGCGGATCGGGAAGCGTGCCGCGCAAGCCGGGTTTTGTGTGGACCAGAGGAGAGCATCGATGAAAGCATTGGCGTGGGCCGCCGTTCTTGCCGTCGCGGCGCCGATCGCGCTTGCCGCCCCGGCCACGCGCGCCGCCGACCTCGTTGAGACGGCAGCCTCGACTGATCGCTTCGACCGCCTCCTTGCCGCGGCCAACGCCGCCGGCCTGACCGGGACACTGCGCGGCGATGGTTCCTACACGGTCTTCGCGCCGACCGACGAGGCTTTCAACACCCTGCCCTACGAAGTCTACCGGTCGCTTCTTCAGCCCCAGAACAAGGCCAAGCTGGCGCAGGTGGTCCGCTACCACGTCGTCCCCGGCAAGTACACGGTCAACGATCTCTCGGGTAAGCAGACCTTCCTGACAACCGCCCAGGGGCAGACGATATTCGTCGACGGCGTCTCCAGCGGCAGCCTTACGATCAATGAAATCGACACCACGACCTACAACGCCAGGGAGATGGCGAACGCACTTCCCGGCGTCGGCGGCAGCAAGGGGATGGACATCCCCGCCACGAACGGCGTGATCATTCCGATCGACCGCGTCTTGCTGCCGCAGTAGAGCGCCCGTCGCCACGGTCCACGTCGACCGGCAAGCAGGCAAGCCGGAGGCTCGGCGTCGGGCGACAGTCGTTCGACGGTCCGCCGCCGGAAGGCCGGCGTCCGTACACGATGACGGGCGCTTCGGCGCTTCGCGGCGAACGCGCCGTTCCACCTTCGCCATGGGCCGAACGGGATGATCCTCCGCGAGAAGCTTGGCCGGCTCCGGCGACGTAAGGACAGCGAGCACGAGCAGGCCCTCGTCCGCATCGTCATCGTCGCCATTCTGTTCGCCTATGTCGACGCCCCGACGATCCTGCATATTGGCGCTCGCCCCTCATCGCCGGTCCTGGTCTGGCTTGGCGGCGCCTATCCGGTTCTGTCCCTGCTCATCTTCGCGCTGATTCTGCTGCATCCGGCGCCGTCGCGCGCGCGCCGTGCCACGGCGATGGTGACGGACTTCGCAGTGCTCTCCGGCTTCATGCACCTCGGCGATGCGGGCGCGGCGCCCTTCTACCCGGTCTACCTGTGGATTGCCTTCGGCAACGGCTTCCGCTTTGGCCTGCGCTACCTTGCGGCGTCCGTCGGATTGGCGGCGGCGGGCTTTCTCGCGGTCGCCCTGACGACGGAGTTCTGGCTGCGCGAATGGCCGCTGGCGCTCGGACTGTTCGCCGCCCTTATCGTCTTGCCCGGCTACGCCGCCACGCTCATCCGCCGGCTCACGGAAGCCAAGGCGCAGGCCGAAGCGGCCAGCCAGGCAAAGACGCGCTTCCTCGCCGGCGTCAGCCACGAGCTGCGAACGCCGCTCAACGCGATCATCGGCACCAGCACGCTGATGGGCGACACCCGTCTCGATCCCGAGCAGCGCGAAATGGTGCACACGGTCAAGACGGCCGGGACCACCCTGCTTGCGCTGATCGACGACATCCTCGACGTCTCGCGGATCGAGGCGAACCGGGCAACCCTCAACACCACCGACTTCGACCTGCACGCGGCCCTCGCCGACGTCCTTTCCATATTCCGTCCCGTTGCCGCGACGAAGGGGCTGCGGCTTGTGGCGTCGGTCGATCCAACGATTCCATGGCGGCTGCACGGGGACGTCAAGCAGCTCCGCCAGATCCTGACAAACCTCGTCGGCAACGCGATCAAGTTCACCGAGGCGGGTTATGTCGTCGTCGCCGCGGACCCGGGCGACGAGGACCCGGGAGGCAGCAGCGACGGTCGCGGCGGCGACGAAACGGGTCAAGGCCCCACCCGGCGCATCCGGATTGCCGTTCGCGACAGTGGCATCGGCATTCCGCCACACCAGCAGGCCCGGATTTTCGAGCAGTTCGCGCGCGGCGACGACGCCGTCAACCGCCGCTTCGGGGGTACCGGTCTGGGTCTGTCCATCTCGCGCGGCCTGGCCGAACTGGCCGGGGGCACGCTGAAGGTCGAAAGCGCGCCCGACGAAGGGAGCACGTTCACCCTCGAGATCCCGTTCGAGACCGCGCGCACGCCTGAATCGCTTCCCGACGCCGCGCCCCAGCAGGTCACGGTCATAGGCGAGGACGGAGCCTTCAACGACCGACTGCGCCATCTGCTTGCGAACGAAGACGTGCACGTTCTCGCCGGACGCGATCCGGACGCGGCGCTGGACGGCGGCGCGCCGGCCGCTTTCGCTTCCGACATCCCGCCCGTACTCATCATCGATAGCCGCGAGCGTCGCGACGACAGCGTCGTCGCGACGCTCGCGCGGAGCCGCCGTGGCGACGTCTGCGTCATGGTCCGCAGACCCGACGGCGAGAGCGCGCGGGCGACGCTTGCCTACAAGTGGGTCAGAGGGACGGGCGCCGGCCCCGCCTGCGTGGCGGTTTTGCCCTGGCCGCCATCCGACCCGGCGCTGCGCGGCGCCCTCCACGCAGCCGCCAAATTTACGCAGGCCGCGGAACGGGCGGAAGCGCCGCGGTTGAAGGACGACGAGCCTCAGCCACGGCGCGGCGACGGCCTGCGGGTCCTGGTCGCCGAGGACAACCCGGTCAACCGCAAGGTTCTGGCCCGTATCCTCGACCGCGCCGGCTTCGATTCGGAGCTAGTCGAAAGCGGCGAAGACGCTTTGGAGGCTCTGGCCGAAACGAGCTTCGACGCTGTTCTGCTCGACATCAACATGCCCGGCCTGAGCGGGCTCGACGTGGTCAAACTGTACCGGATGGGCGCGCTCGGCCAGCCGCACATCCCGATCATCGCGCTGAGCGCCGATGCGACCGTCGAGATGCGGGACGCGGCCTTGGCCGCCGGCATCGATGTCTACCTGACAAAACCGGTCGAGCCGGACCGTCTGGTTGGCGAGATCCTGGCCCTGGTCGGTCCGGATCATGCGCGCGTCGTCGACCCGCGACGCGGCGATCTGACGACAGAGCCGCCGACCGAACCGACCACGGAGGATCATGCGGAGCCCGTCGGGAGCCAGCCGCCCGGCGACGACGAGATTGTCCTCAACCGCGCGGCTCTGGCCGCTCTCAACGCCTACAGCGGGCCGGACGAGGACTTCGCCCTGGCCGTACTGCGCGATTTCCTCTCCAACACCGAACAACTCATGACGCAGGTCGCCGATGCGGCGCGTGTCGGCGACGCGGCCGCCTTTCGCGCCGCCGTCCACGCACTGCGCGGAACGGCTGGCAACGTCGGCGCCGACGCCATGCGCCAGTTCTGCCAGGAGCTTCAGGGAATGACGGTCGAACGCCTGAAGGCCCACGGCGACGCGTACGTCGATCGGCTGGGGCACGAGTTTGCCCGCCTGCGCCGCGACATCGGCCGATATCAAGTGGAGCGGCAACGCGCAGCGCCGGTCTGACCGGGACTGCGGCCAGCCGGCGCCACGCGCGGAGCCCTCTCGGGGCGCCTGGGCGCAGGGTCGACACACTTCGCTGCCGGACAGGACGGTGCCCGGCGGTTGCGCCTGTCAGGCGTTCGCCGCGACCGACCCGGCGGCCAAGGTCGACCAGCGCCGGTCCTGGGCCAGGGCAAGGTGTCGCATGCGGCGAAGGTCCCGCGACGACAGCATCAGGGCCGTATCGACCCAGACATCGACGACCTGCATCAGTTCCTCGCGGCTGACGGGATTGACGATCCGGCGGGTTTGCAGCATCGCCTGCCGGGCCAACCCCTTCCGCTCGAATGCGGCAACGTGCTCGTAGATCGCCGCGGGGCCGCGGGCGTCGTCGACGACAAGGTCGACAACGCCCATCTCGCAGAGTTCGTCGGCCGAATAGACGCGGCCGCTCAGGATCATCCGTTCCGCCTGCGCAGCGCCGAGCCGCCGCGACAGGAAGCTGTAGGCGCCCATGCCAGGAAACAGGTTGAACAGCACCTCGGGCAGGCCGAACTTCGCCGAGCGCTCCGCGATGATGACGTCGTTGGCAAGCGCGGCCTCGAACCCGCCGCCCAGCGCGTCGCCTTGGACAAGGGCGATCGTCGAGATCGGCAAGCCGAAGTTCGTCGCGATGCGATACTGACCCTCGGTGCACGCATGGGCGTAACGAACCAGAGCATCGCGATCGCGCCGTTCGATCCGGTCGAGGAACAGGGAGAGGTCGCCGCCCAGGTTGAAGATGCCGGTGAGCTGCGACGAAAGCACGAGATGATTGACCGGCGGCCGGCCCTGCCTGCTGCTTGCGAACACGCACTCGAGCGCATCGGCGAGCGTCTTCATGTCGGCGAGCAGCCCCGGGGTGAAGCTCGGCCGCTTCCTCGGGGTCATCGACCACCACAGGATCCGCTGGTTGCGGTCGAAGGTGACCCGCAGGTTATTAAGCGTGAAGACGTCGGCGGTCGATGCCGGAAAGTCGAGGCCGGCGCCGGCTTCGGAACCGGCCGGGCGCCCGCTCAGGAAGGCAAGCAGGTCGCTGCCTGGGATGTCGCTGCTCTCGCCGTTCATAGGCGCAACGACAGTGTCGGCGGAAGCGGTGCGGCTTGCGGGTGTCATGGCAACGTACGACATGTTCTCTCCTAGACGTTTTTGGTGAAATTCCCAGCTTGTTTTTCTTACCCCATATGCAGTAAATTATATCTGAAATGGATTGATTTTGCTGTGACAAGCAGCACACTGTGCATGCAAAATCGCGAGCGGTGATTGGACCGCCAAAATGATTATAAACGGTGCGCGCGGGGCGTTTTCCACGGCACGCGGATGGGGTATTTTGTCGATGAGACTCGGAGTCAAGCCGAAATCCGGCCATGCTTCGCAGTGATCGGCAGGAGATGATCGCTGCTCGCACGCAGGGGCCGGACCCCTTACACTGGAACAGGGCGGGCTGGGAGACGATGCGGAAATGACCGTCGTTTACATCGTCGACGACCAGTCCATCAATTTGCGCATCCTCGCCCGCTTTGCGCAGTCGCTCGGCGATGACGTTCGTGTCCTGACATTCGACGACCCCGTCCGCGCTCTCGCAGCGTTCGCCGCCGACCCGCCCGACCTGATCGTGACCGACTATGTCATGCCGGGCATGGACGGTGAGGCCTTTATCAGCCACTGCCGACAACATCCGGTGGCCGACGATGCGCCGATCATCGTCGTGACTGCCTACGAGGATCGCGAATTCCGCTACCGCGCCCTGGACACCGGCGCCACCGACTACCTCCTGAGCCCCGTTGACGGCCGCGAATTCTGCATTCGCGCGCGCAATCTCCTCAGCCTGCGACGCCATCAGTTGGCCGAACGCGAGCGCGCCACAGCGCTGGAAGGCGAGCTTGAAAGCACGCTGCGTCGTCACGCCGAGGCAATCCGGCGCAAGGAGGAGCAGCTCCGCCGGGTCGTGAATACGGTTCCGGCGCTGATTTCGGCGACGGATCGCGACGGCGTCGTCTGCCTGCTGAACTCCGGGTACCAGCAGTACGGGATTTCTCTGGCGCCGACAGCGACCCGTCTGACGATGGGCGACCTGTTCGGCGAAACCTACGGCGCTCGTCATCGCGCCTTCGATGCGCAGATCCTGGCCGGCGGCGAGGCGCCGGGCGCTTTCGAGGAATATGTAACGGATGCCGCCGGCGAACCGCGGGTGCTGCTGACGACCAAGGCCCCGCTCACCGCAGGGGACGCGACAGCGGACGGCGTGGTGACCGTTTCCCTCGACATCACCGAGCGCAAGCAGCACGAACAGGCCGTTGTCGAAAGCGAGCAGCGCTTTCGCGCGCTCGTCGAAGGCTCCGTACTCGGCATCCTGATCGAGCGCGACCGTCGACCTCTGTTTGTCAATCCCATGCTGGCGCGCTTGTTCGGCTACACGGACGAGTCGGAGATCCTCGCCATGGATAGCGTCGACACGCTGTTCCCCGAGGACGAGCGCGAGCGCATCGGCCAGATCCGGCGAACCACCCTCGCCGGCGACACGCATGGCGAACTGACGGAGTTCGGCGGCCTGAGAAGAGACGGCACCACCATCTGGCTTCAGGCGCAGGCGCAGCGCGTGAGCTGGAAGGGCAAGAGCGCGGTGCAAATGACGATGGCCGACGTCAGTCTCCGCAAGGCCTACGAACTGCAACTGCAACAGCAGGCCAACTTCGACTCCCTGACCGGGCTGCCGAATAGGCTGTTGATGATGGACCGCCTGCGCGGCGCGATCCTCAGCGCGGGACGACACGGCCACAGAGGGGCCGTCCTCTTCATCGATCTCGATTATTTCAAGAAGATCAACGACACTCTCGGCCACGCCGCCGGCGACGAGGTGCTCCAGCAGGCAGCGGAGCGGCTGACGAGCTGCGTCCGGGGCGAAGACACGGTCTCGCGGATCGGCGGCGACGAGTTCACCATCATCCTCCCCAACATCGAGACGGCTGCCAACGCCGAGCCCGTCGTGCAGAAGATTCTGCAGGCCTTCGCACACCCGTTCCTTCTGTCCGACCTTGAAGCGGTGGTTTCGGCGAGCATCGGCATCACCGTCTTTCCCGACGACGGCAACGATCCCGAGACACTGATGAAGAACGCCGACGTGGCGATGTATCGATCGAAAGAGCGCGGTCGTAACACGTTCGAATTCTTCAGCGAGTCCCTGAGCGAGCATGCCAGCGAACAGATCAGGATCGAGACCTCGCTCCGCCACGCGCTTGAGCGCAATGAAATCAGCCTTTGCTTTCAGCCGATCTTCGACGTTCGCTCGACCGAATTGGTCGGGGCGGAAGCGCAAGTGTGCTGGGACAATCCGGACCTCGGACACGTCGTCCCCGAGCGGTACCTGACACACGCCGAGGAAACCGGGTTGATCGTGCCGATCCGGGCCTGGGCCCTGGATGAGGCCTGCCGACAATGGCGCTACTGGCACGCTGCCGGCTTGTCGCTGGGCCGCCTCGTCGTCGACATGTCCCCCGGCCGCAAGAACGATGCGAACCTGCCCGAAGTCGTCGAGGCGGCCCTCGGCCGCCACGCCATCCCGCCAGAGTGTCTTGAACTCGGCATCGGCGAGCGGAGCCTGCTCCATCGCGGCGACGAGCTGGCAAACGGCCTCCGGGGGCTGGCCTCGCTCGGCGTCCAGATCGCAATCGACGAGTTCGGCGCCGAAGACGGCCCGCTCACGCAGATCCGCGACATCCCGGTCGCCGCGATCCGGATCGCCGCCGTGTTTTTATCGGCAGCGCTCGGTGACAGAAGACAGGCACGGATCATGGAGGCGATCGTTGCGATGGCCCACCGCCTCAGCATTCGTGTGGCCGCGGTCGGCGTCAACAGCGAGGACCATTTCCAGTTCGCGCTGTCCTGCGGCTGCGACCTCGCCCAGGGGCTGTACTTCGGCCAGCCCCTGGCGGCGGCCTCCTTCGAAAGCTGGGCCTGGGAGCAGATGGCGTCGGGCCGGACGACGGCGGCGGCGGTAGCCGGCGCCGACGGATCGCGGCTGCTAACGCGGCGAGCCTGGCCGAATGCTTCCCGTTAACGCATCGCGGCGGGTATTCGCGCATCGATGACGTTTCACAACCGGGGAGGGGGAACGAAGCGCCGTCGCCGCGGCGTTTCGCGGACGGCGTCGAAGTGGCTGCCGGCTCTGCTGCGGCGAGGCGCACGAGCAGACGGGCGTGCTGCCGCTCCATCCGCTATCCGTAGGCGCGCGCGTGTTAGCGCTAAGACTTGGCGTAAGGGTTGCGCAGCGTCTCGACGACGGTCGCGAAGACCTTGCGGATCTGGTCCTCGTCGCAGCCCATGAGCAGGGCGTCCTCGAAGGCGTCCTGGCAGGCCTGGCGTATCTCATCGAGGTTCTGGTTGAGAACCTTGATCTTCTCTTCACAGGAGACGGCTCGGCCGTCGGGCTGTTTCCAGATGGTCACGGGCGCGCAATCAATACCGATTGAGGATGCTTGCCTACGATATGGGAACCGGCCGACGCAGCGCTACCGCAGTCCGCCGCAGAGCGGGACTTGCCTCATCACCTGCGGCTTCCTCCCCTCGCCGTCCGCGCAGAGCAAAAGCCGTGCCTCGAAGCGGAGCAGGATCCGTTTCAGCGCCGCCTCGTGCACCCGCTCGCGGGCGATCGCGAACGTCGACCATTCTCGCCGACGCTGGCGACGTTCCGGCCAGTCGCGGAGGATACGCTGGACCCGCAGCGGGAAAACCTGAACCAGGCACAACTGTCCTCTTCTCCCGTTCTTCTTCGAGTAGGCGTACATCCCGACCGGCGTTCGCATGATCCGGCCGTGGACCCCTGCCTCCTCGTAGGCTTCCAGGGCCGCCGAAGCGCTGGAACTCATCCCGCTCTTGACGCTGCCTTTGGGCACCACCCAGCGACGGGTCGAGCGCGAGGTGACGAGCAGAATTTGCGGGCCGCCCGGCGACCAGCGGTACGGCAGCGCCGCCGACTGCGCCGTATGCCAGGGTTCGCGAGCTCTGGGTGTCTTTGGAACTTGTCCGTCTCCCGTCACTTGCGGCCGCGCCCTTCGCGGGACATCGCACTGGCTGGCGCTCAGGCATGCCGCCTACTGCCGGACAGTACCCCGCGATACACTGCGCAGCTCATTCTCATAAGTCATACACGCCTGCGCCGTCGCCTTTTTTTTCGATGCGGTCAAGTCACGGTCTCGCTAAATTGTTGACGAGTTGGTAGCATGCGCGGGGTTTGAACTGATGAATACGGATATTATGGCTCTGGTAAAAGACATTCAGGATCGCATCCGCGAAGTTGCTTACATGATGTGGGACTCGGCCGGGCGACAGCACGGGATGGCCATGGACTACTGGCTTCGGGCGGAGCGCGAGGTTATCACGACGATGCAGTCGGCGGCCGAGCGCATGATGCCCGAACCCCCGCGCGGCGAAAACGATGGTTCGACGCAGTCGGACATGCCCGCACCGACCGCCGAGGCCCCTGCCAAGGCCGAGGCCCCTGCCAAGGTCAAGGCCGAAACCGAGGCTGCGCCGGCGGTGGCGCCGGCCGCTCCGGCGGCGCCTCAGGCGGACAAGCCGGCCAGCAAGCCCAGGCCCGCTGCAGCGAAGAAAACGCCCGCTGCGAAACCGGTTGCGACCGCCAAGGACAAGGACAAGGAGCCGGCGAAAAAGCCAGCCACACGCAGGAGCGGGACGCGCGCCTCCGGCAAGACGTCCCCATAGATCGCTTAGCGGGTTGCGGCGGACGCCCCGGCGTCGCCGCGCCGTTAGCGCCGGAACGTCACCGGGCTGACGTGGGAAGCGCGGCGTCGGCCTGCATGGCGTCTCGCCGCGCATCGATGCGTTCGAGGATCTGGCGGCGAAGATCGCGCGACGCGGCGGGCCAGACGGCGATCTCGTCGCCGCTGCGCAGGCAGCCGCGGCACAGGCCGGTGGCGGTATCCAGTTCGCAGATCCCGATGCAGGGCGAGCGTTCGGGATCGCGGAGCATCTTTTCGCACCTCATCTTCTGCCGTTGAAGCGACGCGGGATCCCCTCGCCGCTGTCACGACCGAGGCTTAGAGCAAGGACGATCCCGGCGCAAGCCACGCGGGCCGGACGATCTGGGCGGATCCGGCCGACGCGGCGCATGGGGCGGGCATAAGCCGCCGGCAACCACCGCGTAACCATTCCGTCCTACATTCGGGCGATGCATGCCGCGCCCGAGGGCACCGACGCCCAGATCCCGACACCCCCCGCGACGACCGCGGCGTCGCAAGGCCTCTGCCTGCATCGCCGGACCGGCCGCTACGGAACCACGCATGCGCCCGGGCGCTGAGGGCGCGATTTTCCTCCTGCCGAAGACGGACGGCGGCGGGGAAGGCGCAGAAGCCGGCCGCACAACAGGCGACGACCGTGCGGCGGAGGCGGTCGCGGCCGTGGCCGCAGCCGTTGCCGCTATCGTGGTTCAGGACGAACCAGCGGCCCTGTCGCGGACGGTCGCCAGGGAAGCGGCGCGGCTGCTCGACGCCGAGCGGGCGACGCTCTTTTTCCTCGACGACGCAGGTTCAACCCTGACCGCAATCCCGGAAGGCAACGGGGGCGAGGCGTCGATGCTGCGCCTGCCGCGGGGTCGCGGCCTGCCGTGGGCCGCGCTCGCCGCCGGGCGCGTCGTCAACACCCCGCAGGCCTGCGCGCATCGACACCTGGAAGGCGGAGGCGATGAGCACGTCGGAGGCCTCTTCCGATCCGCTCTGGCCGCGCCGATCGTGTCCGGGGCTGGTCCCCTCGGCGTCCTCGAAGTGGCCGACAAGGCGCACGGGTCTTTCGGCCGGACCGATCAGCACCGCCTCGCCGCCCTTTGCGCGGCGATCGCCGCGGCGGTGGAAAATGCGAAGCTTCTCGCACACCTGACGGCCGAAAAGTGCGTCAACGCGATGATGTCGCGCTACATGGATCCGCGCCTCGCCACGCTCCTCCTTGAAGGCGACGGCGACGCGCTCTGCGGCCGCCCCGTCCGGGCGACGATGCTGTTCTGCGATCTGCGCAATTCGACGG
Source organism: Rhodospirillales bacterium (assembly GCA_016793925.1). Classification (GTDB taxonomy): domain Bacteria; phylum Pseudomonadota; class Alphaproteobacteria; order Rhodospirillales; family Defluviicoccaceae; genus JAEULH01. Next base: position 40,267 of record JAEULH010000010.1, read on the forward strand.
CGCTCGCCGAGGACCTTGGGCCCGAGGGCATGGTTTCGCTGCTGAACGAGTTTTTCACCCGTGTCGCCTCCTGCCTGCGCAGCGAGGGCGGCATGCTCGACAAGTTCATCGGCGATGCGGTGCTGGGCGCCTTCGGCGTCCCCTTCTCCGGCGAGGACGACGAGGATCGCGCTGTGCGCGCCGCGCTCGCCCTGACCGCGGCCCTTCGCCAGTGGAACGAAACGCGCCGGGCCAAGGACCTGGCGGCCCTCCGGATCGGCGTCGGGATCAACACGGACATCGTCGTCGCCGGCAACGTCGGCTCGCCCGAACGGATGGACTACACGGTCACCGGCGCCGGGGTAAATCTGGCGGCCAGGCTGGAAAAGGCCTGCAAACGGTACGGCGCCGAGATCCTTGTCAGCGGCCACACCGTCCGGCGGCTGAGGGGCCGCTACGCAATCCGCCCGGTGGACGACATCTGCATCCCCGGCAAGGTCGACCCGGTCCGAATCTACGAAGTCGTCTCCGATCATGCCGCGCAGGCCGGAGCCAATCTGCATGATGCGCTCAGCGCATTCTCGCGCGGCGTGGCGCTCCGCCGTCAGGGCCGGCACGGCGCCGCCGAAGCCTGCTTTCGTACCTGCCTGTCGCTCGACCCGGGCGACCGGGGCGCGGCGATACAGCTCCAGGCCTGCCGCCGATCCCTCGGCGCCGCCGGATCGTGAGCCCCGCCGATCCGTTAATGCTGCGCTGCACAAAACATTGTTGCGCGGCACGGTTCGGCCGATATGATTGACGCCGGAGTGCGCTTCGGTCCTTCATGGACGGCGAGCCAAGGAAAGGCGCAGAGCGAACTGACGCCGGTCGCCGGACGCGGGAGAGCGGGCGCTTGAACGATCAGCAGCGACGTCGACGATGACGATCCGCAACCTTGACAGAATGTTCTACCCGCGCTCGGTCGCGGTGATCGGGGCCAGCAACCAGGAGGGCGTGCCCGGCCATCTGGTCATGCACAATCTGCTGCAGGGCGGCTTCGAGGGGCCGATCATGCCGGTGGCGACGCGCGAACAGGCCATCGCCGGCGTTCTCGCCTACGCCGACGTCGGCGCCCTGCCCGTCGTCCCCGACCTGGCCGTCATCTGCACGTCGCCGGCGAGTGTTCCCGGCATTATCCGCGGGCTCGGTGAACGCGGAACCCGCGCGGCGGTCGTCGTCAGCGATGGCCTCGCGCCGGACACCAAGATCCGCGAAGGCGGCCTCCATGCCGCGATACGCGCCGAGGCCGAGCCTTTCGGGCTGCGCCTCCTCGGGCCGAACTGCCTTGGGCTGATGGTCCCGGGCATCGGCCTGAACGCCAGTTGCGCGCACATCTCGGCGGAGCCCGGAGGCGTCGCCTTCGTCTCCCAGTCTTCAACGATCAGCACCGCCGTTCTCGACTGGGCGCAGAACCGCAACATCGGCTTTTCCCACTTCGTCTCACTGGGCGACACCGCCGATATCGATTTCGGCGACATTATCGACTACCTCGGCAACGACCCGATGACGCGCGCCATCCTGCTCTATGTCGAGTCCGTCAGGAACGGCCGCGCCTTCCTCTCCGCCGGCCGCGGCGCCAGCCGCAACAAGCCGGTGCTGGTCATCAAGTCCGGCCGGGCGCCCGAAGGCCAGCGACTGGCCGCCATCCGCAGCGGCGCCGCGATCGGCTCGGACGCCGTTTACGACGCCGCCATCCGCCGTGCCGGCATGCTCCGGGTGTTCAGCTTCGGCGAGTTGTTCGCCGCGGTCGAAACGCTGGCCCGGGCCCGCGGGATGCGGGGCGAGCGGGTCGCGATCCTGACCAATGGCTGCGGCGTCGCGGTCATGGCGATCGACGCCCTGCTGCTGAACGGCGGTCGCCTTGCCGAACTCGACGAGGCTGCCGCAACCGCCCTGGCCGGCGTCGTTCCCGATGGCTGGCCGCACGCCAATCCGGTCACGATCGCCGACAATGCGCCGCCCGAGCATTACGCCACGGCGGCGCGCGCGCTGCTCGCAGCCCAGGGCGTCGACGCGCTGATGGTCCTGCACGCGCCCACGGCGATGGCGTCGAGCACGGAGGCGGCGCGCGAAATCATCAAGGTCGCCAAGGAAGTGCGCGGCAACGTGCTGACGAGCTGGATGGGCGGCGAGCGCATGGGCCAGGCGCGCCGGCAATTCGCCGCCGCCGGCATCGCCACCTACGACACGCCGACCCAGGCGGTCGATGCGTTCATGCACCTGGTCCGCTACCGCCGCAACCAGGACATGCTGATGCAGGCACCGCCGTCGAAGCCGGCCGAGTTTTCGCCGGCTGTCGACGTTGCCGAACGCATCGTTCAGGACGCACTTGCCACCGGCCAGACGCGTCTGAACGGGCGCCAGGCGATGGGGGTGCTGTCCGCCTACGGCATTCCGACCACCCAGCGCCGCTATGCGGCGACGCCGGAGGAGGCCGCGGCCGCGGCCGCGGCGCTTGGCTACCCGGTCGTGGTCAAGATCCTTTCGCCCGACATCCACCACAGAGCCGAAGTCGGCGGCGTCGAACTCTACGTCGACAGCCCGGAAGCGGCGACGCAAGCCGCCGAAACGATGCTGCGCAACGTCTCGCGAAAGAAACCGACCGCGCAGGTGGACGGCTTCGTGGTCGAGCGCATGGTCCTCGAGCCCGACGCCCAGGAGATCCTGATCGGCATTACCGACGATCCGATCTTCGGTCCGGTCATCACGTTCGGCCAGGGCGGCACCCTCTCGGAAGTCATCGCCGACCGCGCCGTGGCCCTGCCACCCCTCAACCTCAGCCTTGCACGCGAGCTGGTTTCACGAACCCGCATCTGGCGGATGCTGCGCGGCAGCGGCGATCTGCCGGCGGCGAACATCAACGCGCTGTGCCTGACCCTGGTGCAGGTCTCGCAGATGGTGATCGACCTGCCCGAGCTCGTCGCCCTGGAGATAAACCCGCTGTTCGTCGACGCCGACGGCGTGCTCGCGGTGGATGCCTGGATGCGCGTGGCGCCGGCCGTGCGGGACATCCCGCGCCAGCGCGAACTGGCGATTCGCCCGTACCCCAAGCAGCTCGAAGAGGAGTTCGTGCTGGAATCGGGGCGACACGTCCTCCTTCGTCCGATCCGACCCGAAGACGAACCGGCGCACTACGAGTTCCTGTCGAAGGTCACGCCCGAGGATATCCGCCTGCGCTTCTTCGGCACCGTGCGGACACTCCCCCATTCTGAAATGGCCCGGCTCACCCAGATCGACTACGACCGCGAAATGGCTTTCGTCGCCACCGCGCCACGCCCTGACGGCAAGGGGACGGAGACGCTCGGCGTCGTCCGCACGGTCGCAGACCTGAACAACGACCAGGCGGAATATGCCGTGCTCGTCCGCTCGGACCTGAAGGGCCAACGCCTTGGGCGCAAGCTCATGGACAAGATGGTCGACTACTGCCGATCGCGGGGGACCAAGCGGATGACCGGCCTGGTCATGCGCGACAACAGGCGGATGCTCGACATGGTTCACGACATCGGCTTCACCAGCCACCGGGTCCCCGACGACGACGTCATGGAGGTCATGCTCGAGCTCTGAGCACGGCCCGGCCCCGCCGGCACCTGAAGGACAGCCGTCCGCCGGGTCATGATCCGATCCGGCCCCGCATTACCCCAAACGTGCTAATTTCACCCGGCTGCGCTATACTCCACGGCCATGGCCGAGGCCGCTTCCCGCACCTGGCGTCACGATCTTGTCGCACCGCTGATCGGGGCGTTCCGCGATGTCGCCGCCTTTTCCCTGGGCATCAATGTCCTTGCCCTGGCCGTGCCCGTGTTCATCCTGCAGGTCTACGATCGCGTCGTTTTCCACGCCGGGATGAGCACGCTGCAGGGACTGGTCGCCGGGATGACGCTGGCGCTGGTCTTCGACTTCATCCTCCGCCAGGCGCGCGCGCGGATCCTTCAGACGCTCGCTGTGCGGGTCGACGTGGCCCTCGGCCGACACCTCTTCGCCGCCCTGACCGAACTGCCGCTGCGGACCCTCGAACGCACCGGCACGGCGGAATGGAGCACCTGTTTTCGCGATATCGACACCGTCCGGGCGGCGGTATCGGGCAGTGCCGGGCTGCTCGTCTGCGAATTCCCGTTCATGGTCCTGGCGGCGATCCTCATCTTCGTCATCGCCGCGCCGATCGCCTGGATCCTGCTGCTTGTCGTCCCGCTGATGGCCCTGCTCGCCTGGGGCGCGGGCGCCGCCATGGTCAGCGCCGGACGGCGCGAGCGGGCGAGCATCCGCGGCCGCGACGCGCTGCTGGCCGAACTCATCGCAGAGCGGACCACAATCAAACAGCTCGCCTGCGCGCCCGGCGTCGGCGAGCGCTGGCAAGCCGCGCATGCCGACGCCATCGTCGACGCGACGTTGCGGGGCGGGCGCAGCGACACGTTCTCCAACCTCAGCACGACGGTGACCCTGTCGACGACGGTGCTGCTGACCACGGCCGGGGCCCTCGCCATTCTCGATCAGAGTCTGTCCATCGGCGCGCTGGTCGCGGTCAACATGCTGAGCGGCCGCCTGCTCGGCCCGCTCAGCCAACTCATCGGCGGCTGGCGCAGCCTCATTGCCGTGCGCCTCTCGCTGCAGCGGTTGGGTGCGATCCTCGACCGGGTCGACCGGGCGCCGCCGCGCGGGCGCGTCGCAATGACCCGACCCGGCGGCGCGATCGCGCTCGAGGACGTCGCGTTCGCGTTCAACGAGGGCGAACCTGCGGCCGTCGCCGGCATCAGCCTGCGCTTCCCGGCATTGGGCGTGCACGCGATCACGGGCGCCAACGGTAGCGGCAAGAGCACCCTGCTGCGGCTGATTCGCGGCCTCTACCGCCCGATCGGAGGACGGGTGACGATCGACGGCGCCGACATTTCCCAGTTCGCCGACGCCGAGCTGGCCCAGTGGATCGCCTACCTGCCCCAGGGCGACGGGCTGCTGGCCGGCAGCATTCGCGATAACATCGCCCTGCGCGCGCCGGAAGCGGACGACGAGGCGATCGTCTCCGCCGCCGCGCGAGCCGGCCTCGACCGGATCGTCGCCGCCATGCCGGGCGGCTACGCGACCGAGGTCGGCGAGGCCGGACGCCGCCTCTCCGCCGGGCAACGCCAGCGGATCGTGCTTGCGCGCGCCCTTCTCGGCGATCCGGCAATCGTTCTGCTTGACGAGCCCTCGGCCCATCTCGACGGCAGAGCCAGCGAGCAACTGGGCGCCAGCCTCCAGTCGCTGGCGAAGAGCCGTCCGGTCCTGGTCGTCACCCACAACCCGCTGCTGCTGGCCGCAGCCGACACGATCACCCGGCTGGACGCCGGTACGGTGGCCTTGGCCGGACCCAGCGCGGACATCCTGCCGATCCTGATGAGCGCACCCGACCGCGGTCCCCGCCCGACACGGCGCGCCGCCCGGAGCGGATCGTGAACCGGCTCGATGCGCTCGTCGCGCACCATCCCTTGCCGACGTGGCGCATTGCGGCCTGGCCGGCGCTGCTGCTGCTGGCGTCCTTCGCCGGATGGAGCACCTTCGCCTGGCTCGACGAGGTCGCCGTTGCCCAGGGCGCGGTCGCGCCGCAGGGACGGGTGAAGACCGTGCAACACCTTGAAGGCGGGATCATCGCCGAGATCTTCGTTGCCGAAGGCGACGCCGTCGCCGCGGGCGATCCCCTCGTTCGCCTCGATCTCGCGACCGGCGGCCTCAACCGGCGCGAACTCGAGGCGCAACTCGACGCCGAGCGGCTCCGCCGCCACCGGCTGAAGGCGGAAGCGGAAGGCCAGGCTCTGGCCTTGCCTGCGGAGGCGGCCGGCGAGGCGGCCGCCCGCCACCCCGAAATCGCCGATGCGGAACGGCGCACCTTCGCCGCGCGCCGGCGCGAACGCGACGCGGCGGAGGACGTCGTCCGCGCTCAGATCAGCCAGCGCCGCCTTGAGGTCGAAGAGTTGGACGCGCGCGATCGCGCCGCCCGCGGCAACCTCCGCCTGGCGCAGGAAAGGCTGCGCATCTCCGCATCGCTGCTTGCCGAGGGTCTGGCCGCGCGCGAGGAGCATCTGAAGCTCCGGGCCGAGGTCGAGGCGCTTGAGGGCGAGGTGCGACGGCTGGTGCCGGCGAAGCCGGCGGCGCAAGCCGCCGTGAGCGAAGCCGAGCGCCGCCTGGACGAGATCGACATCCGCTTTCGCCGGGAGGCGGAGCAGCAACTTGCAGCCGCGGAACAGGCCATCGCCCGCCTCCGCGAGCGTCTGGCCGAGGCGAACGACCAGGACCGCCGGGCCGACGTCCGCAGCCCGATCGACGGCATCGTCGCAAACATCCGCACGACCACCATCGGCGGCGTCATCGCCCCGGGCCAGGCAATCGTCGATATCGTGCCGACGAGCGGCAGGCTCGTGATCGAAGCGAAACTGCGCGCGATCGACCGCGGCTACGTTCACCCCGGACTGCCGGCGGTCGTCAAGATCAGCACCTACGATTTCGTCCGCTACGGCGCTTTGGACGGAACCGTGGTCCGCGTCGCCCCGGACGCGGTCACCGGCGACCGCGGCGTGCCGTACTTCCCGGTGACCGTCGAGACCCTCCGCTCATACCTCGGCCCCGCAAACAACCGCCTGCCGATCACCGCCGGCATGCAGGCCACGGTCGACATCCGGACCGGGTCGCGGACCGTTCTCGACTACCTCGTCAAGCCGGTGCTCAAACTTCGCGACGAGGCCTTCCGCGAGCGATAGACGACAGGGCGTGCGCCGGACCGGCGGGCGGATGCGCGGATCGACGCCGTCGGCCGCGACGGTCGGATCAGTCGAGGCTGAGCACCATCTGCTCGCGGGCGACGATGCTTCCCGCCCAGGCTGCGCGCGCCTCCTCCTCGATCCGGTCCATGAACGCATCGTCGTGTTCGGGATCGTGGTGGAAAATGACAAGCTGCTTGGCCCCCGCCATGCGGCACAAACGCATGCCCTCGTTCCAGGTCGAGTGGCCCCATCCCACTCGGCTCGGGAACTCCTCCTCGGTGTACGTGCTGTCGTAGATGACGAGATCGGCGCCCTCGATCAGGCCGAGGATGTTCTGGTTGGGCTGCCCCGGGACGTGCTCGGTGTCTGTGACATAGCAGGCCGCCTTGCCGGCGTGCTCGATGCGGTATCCGGTCGCGCCATTGGGGTGGTTCAGCGGGGCGGTCCGGATCGAGACGCCGGGGTAGAGCTGGAAACTGTCGCCGGCTTCGAAGTCTTCGAACTCGACGATCGCCTTCATCGCTTCGAGCGGCACGGGAAAGACCGGTTCGTGCATCTGCTGGGCGAGGATGTTGTGCACGCCGCCGTAGTTCTTGAGATGGCCGGCCTTGACGTGGACGCGCCGCTTCGGGTCGTAGGCGGGGCGGAAGAACGGAAAGCCGCTGATGTGGTCCCAGTGGGAATGACTGAGAAGGAGATGGATCTCGCGAACGTCGGCTTCGAGCAGCACCTTTCCCAGGCAGCGGATACCGGTGCCCGCGTCAAGCACGAAGCGTTGTCCGCCGACGGCGACCTCGATGCAGCTTGTATGGCCCCCGTAGCGAACATGCGTCGCCGAAGAGCATGCGATGCTGCCCCTCACGCCCCAGAACCTTAAGTTGAACATCCGGCCGCTCGCCTTCCCTTATTCCGACGTGCGTCTTCGACCTGGTCGCAAACGTCCATCTCTAGCGCGGCCGACGCTGCGTTGTCTGTAATCCGTATCACAGTCCGACAACAACGGGCGCGCCGACGGAAAGTTCGAGGCGATCGGCAGCGCGGCCCTGGTTCGCCGCAATCTCGAGCAGACCATTGGCGTTTTCGTAGCAGAGCAGCGAGCCGGCCGGGACATCCGAAAAGGTTCGTGCCCGGCCGATACGCATCCCGCCGGCAGACAGGCCCGCCTCGGGTGGCACGGCCGCCGCGCGAATGCCCGTAATCGCGTTGCCGAAACCATCGATGTAGATAATCTCGGCAAGGTCGTCCGGCCAGTCCGGACATCCGCCGGCGGCGTCCTCGCGCTCCCGGCCGGGGACGCCGGCCCCGCGCGCCAGCGACGCCGCCACCGGAGCGAACAGGTCCCTGCCGTGGAAGGTCGCCGAGAGCCGCGGCGGCGACCAGGTGATCTCCCACCAACGCGGCGCGGCTGCCCGACGCGCGACCAGTTCGAACAGGCCGTTGTCGGGCCCGACGAACCACTGCCCGTTCGCGCGAAGGAGGACGGGACGGCGGGCGCTGCCGACGCCCGGATCGATCACCGCGAGGAAGACCGCGCCCGGCGGAAATGCCCCCGCCAGCGCCGCGAGCAGGTAGGCGGCCGCCTGGACACGGCAGGCCGGCGCATCATCGATGAGATCGACGACCGGCACACCGGGCGCGTCGCGGTGAAGCGCGGCTTTGACCTGGCCCGTATACAAACCCGTCACACCGAAGTCGGTAAACATCACGATCATGCAACAACCCCAGGGGCTGCCGATGGATCCGCCAGCTTCTGACGATTATCATCCGCAAGTGACGAGATGTCGGGTTCCCAACATCCTGAAGCATTCTGGCAGCGCCCGTGCTGGCGCAGGATGCCGGACGAGGACCCTGGCTCGGCGCTTGCATGGGATGCGAAGCCGTCAGGTGCGACGGAAAGCGCTAGGTGTCCAGGAGGTTCAGTTAGGAGCAGGCCATGATCCACGGCGAAGGGCATATCATTCCGTACCGGCTCACCACCGCCGAGATTATCTACCATATGCCAGACCACCCGCGCGTTTTGCAAAACTTCATCTGGCAGGATCTCGACCTCGATCCCGATTTTCCGGTTCTGCGCCGTTTCCTGATCTACTGGCAAAAGAACATCGATGGGAAGCTGCACACGGTAAAGATCGCAGCCTCGGCGCTTGTGAAGCCGGCGGAGTTCCGCTTCGCCGACGGCCTGCTGCAGCTTCACTAGGAGAGAATTAAGAGCCTCGACCATCCCCTCTCCCGCCGCGCCCAGCCGGCGGGAAAGCACGTCCTGGAGCCGGCTCAGGTCGCGATGGGCCGGGGAGCGGCGTCGGATGTCCGGCCGTCGGCCGGCGCTGCGTCCTCGGCCGACGCCTTCGGGGTCCTGTCGGACATGGTCAGTCGAACGCGCATGACCCCGGGCTCTTCGAAATCCGGGGCGACGCTGAAGCCGAGCTTGCGGACCAGCGTCAACATGGGCCGATTCTCGGCAAGAACCTCGCCCCAGATTTCGCCGATGCCACGGCGTTCGGCATAGGCCAGGATCTCTTCCATCAGCAGGCGGCCAAGGCCCTTGCCCTTGAGGTCGGAGCGCACCGCGATCGCGTACTCCGCGAGGGCGCCTTCGGAGTCGGCGTTGATCCGGACCACGCCCCAGATCTCTGGCTGCGGGCGGGCGTCGTGGACGAGGAGCAGCGCCATCTGCCGCTCGTAGTCGATCTGGGTCAATCCCGCCGCCATCCTGTGATCGAGCTCGCGCAAATGGGAGAAGAAGCGCAGGCGGATGTCCTCCGGCGTCAGCCGGCTCACGAACGCCTGCAAGGCCGGCTCGTCTTCGGGACGAATGGGGCGCAGCAACAGAACATCGTCTTGGCGCGAACGGACCAGCTTCTCGAGTTCTTTGGGATACGGTCGGATGGCAAGACGGTGCTCCGCCTCGCCAGCGGCCGGTGCGACCCGAATGCGCGCGGCGAGCACGAGCACGCCCTCGTGATCGGCGAGCAGCGGATTGATGTTGACCTCGGCGATTTCGCCGATATCGGTGGCGAGCTGCGCGATCTTGACCAGGGCGAGCGCGACCTCCTCCAAATTCGCCGCACGGTGACGACCGTAGCCCTGGAGCAGGTTGCCGACGGTGCTCTCGCCGATCAGTCGCAGCGCCAGGTTGATGTTCAGTGGCGGCAGCGTCACCACCTGCTCGCGCAGAACCTCGACGATCGCGCCGCCACGGCCGAAGGCGATGGCGGGACCGAAGTGCTCGTCGGTCACCATCCCGAGGCGCAGTTCGTGCGCATGACCGCGACGGACCATGGGTTCAACGGTGAACCCGTCCAGTCGCGCCTCCGGCCGGTACTGGTGCAGGCGCCGGCGCATTCGCTCCGCCGCCGCGTGGACCGCCGCGTCCGTCTCGATGTCGAGGGCGACCCCGCCGACGTCGCCCTTGCGAATGACGTCCGGCGAGATGATTTTGACCGCAACCGGATAGCCGATCTCGTCGGCGACGCGGACCGCGTCTTCGGCGGTTGCGGCAACGCGGTTCGGCACGGAGGGCAGGCCGTAGGCTGCGAGCACGCGCTCCACCTCCGGCTCAACCAGCCAAGTGCGACCCTCGTCGAGTGCGCCCTGCACCACGGTTCTCGCTGCCTGCTCGTCGCGGTAGAACAGTTCGGGGACCGATGGCGGCGTCTCCATCAGCATTTCCTGGTTACGTCGATAGTTCACCAGTTGCATGAATGACGCGACCGCTTGCCCCGACGAGTCGTAGTTGGCGACCTTCCTGGCGGCGAAGACGCGGCGAGCGGTCTGTCGCCCTTCCTCGTTCAGCCAGACGGTCAGCATCGGCTTGCGGCTGCTCCCGGCGAACTCCGCGGTGGCGAGCGCAACCTCCGCGGAGTCGCTGATCGCGGAGGGGCCGTGCAAGACGAGGACGCCGTCGGCTTCCGCCTCGGCCGCCAGCACATCGAGCACCGCCCGGTAGCGTTCGCCATCGGCGTCGGCGAAAACATTGACCGGATTGCGCCCCGCCCATGCCTTGGGCAAAACCGCGTCGAGCTTTGTCCGGCTCGCCTGCGAGAGCGACGACAGGCGGCCGCCGTACCGGCGGACGACGTCCGCGGCCATGGTCCCGATGCCTCGGCCGTTGCAGACGATGGCGAGGCGGTCGCCGTTGGCCCGGGTTCCGCGCGACAAAGTGCGCGCGGCGGCGATGAGCTCGTTGATCGTATCGACCGGCAGCATGCCGGCGCGGCGGAACGCGGCCTCGTAGACGGCGCCGGCGTCGATCGAGCCTCCGTCCTCCATCGCCATCGACCCGCGACTGCCGGCACCCGCTTTGAAGACGATCACCGGCTTGATCCGCGAAACCGTCCGCGCCGCCGACATGAACTTCCGCGCATCGTTGATGCTCTCGACGTAAAGGAGGACGGCGCGGGTCCGGTAGTCGAGAGCGAGGTAGTCGAGCATGTCGCCGAAGTCGACATCGGCCATGTCGCCGAGCGAGGCGACCAGCGAGAAGCCGATCGCGCGCGGCGCCGCCCAGTCGAGGAGAAGGCCGGTGATGGACGCAGACTGGGCGACGAAAGCGAGATCTCCCGGCTCGGCGCCGACGTGGGCGTAGCTCGCGTTCAGTCCGTGCCGGGGCGCGAGCACGCCGAGGCAGGCCGGGCCCATGATCCGCATGCAGTGGGGCCTCGCGGCGTCGAGCATGGCCTGGCGCAGTCGGCGGCCGTCGCCTTCCCCGCCGCGGTCGAATTCCGGCGACAGCACGATTGCGGCGCGCGTGCCTTTTGCGCCCAGCCGATCGATCAGCCCCGGCACCGCGTCCGGCGCGGAGGCGATGACCGCCAGATCCGGCACCACCGGAAGTTCCTCCACCGAGCGACAGGCGAGCGCGCCGCGGATCGCCTGGAGACTCTCATGGACGGGAATGATCGGCCCGTTGAAGCCGCCGTGAAAGAGGTTGCCGGCAAGCGAATAGGAGATCGAGCGCGGATCCCTGTCGGCTCCGAAGAACGCGATCGAGCGCGGCTCGAACAGGCGCTTGAGGTTGCGGGCGCTCATCGCAGCCTCGCGAAAGCCGCGCCCGCCGGCATGAAACCGATCACCGCTTAACCGTCGACCGCAAGACCCGCGCGGTAACGTTGCCAGTTGGCGACGTATTTCGCCGCCCCGCTCTGCATCCGCTCGATCTGCTCTTCGCTCAGGGTCTTGACGACCTTCGCCGGGGCGCCGAGCACCATGGAACCGTCGGGAATCTCGCGACCTTCCGGGATCATCGCCTTGGCCCCGATCAGGCAATTCCGCCCGATCCTGACGCCATTGAGGATAACGCTGTTGATGCCGATGAGGCTGCCGTCGCCGATGGTGCAGCCGTGCATCATCACCAGGTGGCCGACCGTGACATTGCGCCCGACGGTCAGCGGATAGCCGGGGTCGGTATGCAGGACGCAGCCGTCCTGGATGTTCGAGTTTTCGCCGATGTCGATCAGCTCGTTGTCGCCGCGCAGCACCGCGTTCCACCAGACGCTCGCGTTGCGCCCGAGCCTGACCTTGCCGATGACGACTGCGCTGGGCGCGATCCAGTAGTCGTCGCCTTCGGTTTCGACCCGGATTCCATCGAGTGCGTATCTCATCGCCTCGCCTGCGCTCCCTGCTGATCTGATCTCCGCCCGCCGCGGCAGGCTCGACGCTAAAGCGATTGGCCGCTGCAGGCAACGACAACGGCCGCTTCGATACGGATCGCCAGGCCCGACGCGGCAGCGATCGATGACAATTCCGTAACGCCAAGGACAACCCTTGCCGGTTCCGTCCGAGGAGGTTTAAGATCGCGACGATGCTGCACCGCAATACGAACCGGCGCGCCGTCAGGGACGCGTGGCCGGAGCGCGCACGGAGAGGCACTCGCCGGCGCGGCGGATGGTCGGGAAGGACCGATCAGCAATGACCAGAATGATCGAGAACAAGACGTTCGACGAGATCGCCGTCGGCGACAGCGCCAGCATGGTGCGGATGCTCCACGCCGGCGATGCCGAAACATGGGCCGCGGTGACCGGCAACATCAACCTCATCGACCTCGACCCCGGACCCGCGGATACTTCGATGTTCTCCCACGGCGGCGGCCAGGTCATGTGGGCGGCCACCCTTTTTTCGACATTGGCGGGCACGGAGCTGCCCGGGCTTGGCTCGGTGACGACCGGTGCCGACATTCGCTTCCACCGTCCCGTTACGATCGATGTGCCGATCAAGGTCAGCATCACCGTGACGGAAAAGAAGCCGGCGGAAAGCGCGGTCGTTCTGGACTGCGCCGCGGTCGATGCGGCCGGCCAGCTCTTCGTGAGCGGCTCGATCGAGGTGGTTGCCGCCAGGATGAAGCAGCGCTTCCCCCTGCGCGACCTGCCCAAGGTCCAGTTGCGCCGCGAGGAGCGTTACCTGCAACTCATTCAGTTGTGCGAGGGCCTGCCGTCGCTGCCGACGGCGGTGGTTCATCCTTGCAGCGACGATGCGCTGGTGGGCGCGATTGAAGCCGCGGAGCTCAACCTGATCGTGCCCGTCCTGGTTGGACCGGCGGCGAAAATCCGCGCGGTCGCCGAGAAAGCCGGTCTCGACATCTCGCCCTACCGCCTCATCGACTCGCAGCACAGCCACCATTCGGCCGAGCTGGCGGTCGCACTGGTCCGCGACGGCGAGGTTCAGGCGCTGATGAAGGGCAGCCTGCACACCGACGAGCTGCTCGAGGCGGTGATGGTCCGGGACAGCGGGTTGCGCACCGAGCGACGGATCAGCCACTGCTTCCTCCTCAGCGTCCCGACCTATGCACGGCCGATCATCGTCAGCGACGCCGCGATCAACATCACGCCGACGCTCCAGGACAAGGCCCACATTTGCCAGAACGCCATCGACCTCGCCCGCGCGCTTGGGATCCGCGAGCCCAAGGTCGCGATCCTCTCGGCGGTGGAGACGGTGACCCCGAAGATCCCGTCGACGCTGGACGCGGCTGCGCTGTGCAAGATGGCCGACCGCGGTCAGATCACGGGCGGCCTGCTCGACGGCCCGCTCGCCTTCGACAACGCCGTCGACGTTGGGGCGGCCATGACCAAGGGCATCGTCTCGCCGGTCGCCGGGCTGGCCGACATCCTCATCGTCCCCAACCTCGAAGCCGGCAACATGCTGGCCAAGCAGCTCACCTTCATGGCCGAAGCCGAGGCCGCCGGCATCGTCGTCGGCGCGCGCGCGCCGATCATCCTCACCAGCCGCGCCGACAGCGCCCGCACGCGACTTGCTTCGTGCGCCGTCGCCGTGCTGATGGCCGAAGCGCAGCGCAAGGGCGAGGCGCTGCTCAAGGCCGCGGCGGAGTAGCGCCGGTGCCGGCCGCCGTCCTCGTCATCAACGCCGGTTCGTCGAGCATCAAGTTCGCGGCCTACGCGGATGCCGGCGACAACAAGGGCGACGGGCCGGACCTGGTCTGCAAGGGTCAGCTCGAGGGCATCGGCAGCGATCCCGGCTTCATCGTCAAGGACGCCGCCGGGGGGACGCTCTGCGCACATGACGAATGGCCGCGCGGCTCGCCCCTCGATCACGCCGGCGCCATGCGCTTCATCCTCGGCTGGCTCGACGAGAGCGGGCTCGACCTCGACATCGTCGCCGCCGGTCACCGGGTGGTTCACGGCGGCCTCGACTATGACCGGCCGATCCGGATCGACGAGGCGGTGCTGACTGCGCTGGCGGCTCTCATTCCGCTCGCGCCGCTGCACCAGCCGCACAACCTCGCGGGCATTCGCGCCATCGCCGAGGTCAACCCGAGCCTGCCGCAGGTCGCGTGTTTCGACACCGCATTCCACCGCAACAAGCCGCCGGCGGCCGAGATCTTCGCCCTGCCGCGGGCGCTGACCGACAGCGGCATCCACCGATACGGCTTCCACGGCCTGTCCTACGAGTACATCGCCCGAAGGCTGCCGCAGGTCGTGCCGCAGGCGCGCCGGGTCGTCGTCGCCCACCTCGGCAACGGCGCCAGCATGTGCGCGATCCGCGACGGCCGCAGCGTCGATTCGACCATGGGCTTCACCGCCGTCGACGGCCTGCCGATGGGAACCCGTACCGGCGCCCTCGACCCCGGCGTCGTCCTGTACCTGTTGCAGGCGCGCGGCTACACCGCCGAAGCGATCGAGCGGCTGCTCTACAAGGAATCCGGCCTGCTTGGCGTCTCGGAAATCAGCAACGACATGCGCGACCTGCTCGCCAGCGACGATCCGCGCGCCGGCGAGGCGATCGATCTGTTCTGCTACCAGATCGCGAAAAACCTGGGCGCGCTGGCCGCTGCAGCGGGAGGCCTCGACGCCTTCGTCTTCACCGCCGGCATCGGCGAACACGCGGCCGAGATCCGGGCCCGCGTCTGCGCGCAGGCCGCGTGGATGGGGATCAGGCTGGACCCGGCCGCCAACGAACGCGACGCCCAGCGGCTTTCGGCCGACGACAGCGCCGTGTCGGTCTGGGTGATCCCGACGGACGAAGAGCGGATGATCGCGATCCATACCCGCAGCGTCCTCACGCACGTCGCTGCCCCGTGAACAGTCGGTGAGCAAAAGGAGCCTCGACAATGTCAGATGCGCCAATCGATCCCGCCGATCCGGCCCTGCAGCCGCTGGACTTTCCGACCTCGCCGCTGGCCGGACGCAAGGCGCTGGTGATCGGCATCGCCAACAAGGACTCGATCGCCTACGGCTGCGCTCGCGCCCTGCGCGCCTTCGGCGCCGACCTGTCGATCACCTACCTTAACGACAAGACCAAGCGCTACACCGGCCAGCTCGCCCAGGCGCTGGAGGTCGACGAAGCCCTGTATCTGCCCTGCGACGTGCGCGAACCGGGACAGATCGAAGCCGTGTTCGAGCAGGTCGAGCGGAGCTGGGGCAAGCTTCACGTGCTGCTGCATTCGATCGCGTACGCGCCGCGCGAGGATCTTCACGGCCGGGTGACCGATGTCTCCGGCGCGGGCTTCGCCGAGACCATGCAGATTTCGGTCTATTCACTGATTCAGATGGCCAAGCTGGCCGAGCCGCTGATGGCCAAGGAAGGCGGCACGATCTTCACCATGAGCTACTTCGGCGGCGAAAAGGTCATCCCGCACTACGGGATCATGGGTCCGGCGAAGGCGGCGCTGGAGACCGTCGCCAAGTACCTGGCCTGGGAGCTCGGCCCGAAGGGCATCCGCGTCAACATCATCTCGCCCGGTCCGGTGAAAACCCGCGCCGCGTCGGGCATCGATCGTTTCGACGAACTCCTCGACGAGACAAAAGGCCGCGCGCCGGCGCGGATGCTGGTCGAGCCGCAGCAGGTCGGCTACGCGACCGCCGCGCTCGCCTGCGACTTCGCCAATATCGTCACCGGCGAGGTCCTGTACATGGACGGCGGCTACAACATCATGGGCGGATGACGAGGGCGACGGTCCTCTCCGAGGCTCACCGA
Organism: Rhodospirillales bacterium; assembly: GCA_016793925.1. Taxonomy (GTDB): domain Bacteria; phylum Pseudomonadota; class Alphaproteobacteria; order Rhodospirillales; family Defluviicoccaceae; genus JAEULH01. Next base: position 56,439 of record JAEULH010000010.1, read on the forward strand.
GCGCCCCGGCAAACGCCCATCGTGTGCCTTCAGATGAATTGATCGAACGGCGCAATCACGCCGACTGTGCCAAGCAGCCCGTGCAAGCGCAGGGTGTCAAGATACGCCTCCACGGACTTCGGTGGAGACTTCAGCCGCTGCCGCACAGTCCGTACCGCCTGAAGGAAAGTCGGCTGCGACAAATGAAACTGGTTCGTCAGAAACTCATCGGGATGCTGGGCCTCGATTTCCCAGCGACCGAGGCACTTCGCTGGGAAATCCCTGAGGTTGGTCGTGACGATGAGATCGGCACGCCCTTTAATGGCGGCAGCCAGCACGTGCCGGTCATTCGGATCCGGCAGTTCCAATATATCGATCAGGCCTTCGAAATCTGCAACCAGCGCGTCCCGCACGTGGGCGTTCATCAAATCGCGAGTACGCTCCAGTTGCTGCCGCGTAAGATCGGACCGCACGCGGAGCAGCGCGTTTATCCATTCTTCGTGGACGGCGTCCGACCACTTCGCCCGGTAGAGGTCGGAGACTGCAACCTCGAGAAGAAGATCGCGTAGCGGCGCCGGATAAAGCACCGATGCGTCAAGAAACGCTGTAAAACCCGCCAGCGCTCAGTATCCCATGTCAAGATTCTGCGCATCTGCGGCAAGCTCAGCCAGGGCATCACGGCGGTCGGCGTCGATCTTTTCCTTGTATCCCATTACATCCTCAAAGCGGATACGCCGGTGCGTACCAACCATACGAAACGGGATCTTCTTTGCCTCAAGAAGTTGGATCAGGAAAGGCCTGGATACGTTCAGGACGTCGGCGGCCTGCTGAGTGGTGAGTTCCGCGTTCTGCGGCACGACCGTCACGGCCTGGCCCGACGCCATACCCTCCAGGATCTGCAGGAGGAGCGTCAACGCTCCTGCCGGCAGTTGGATGATCTCCTCCTCACCTCCGGCCTCGCGAACACCCATGGTGACGGGTCTGCCGGACCGCGCCAGAGGCGCGAGACGCTGTCCGGAGGCGCGCGCAAGTTCCACCTCAGCTTTTGACGGCGAAGCCGACCGGCTCGCTACCGTCGCCATCATCTGATCCCTCCCCTTGTCGTCGGTGCCTCGAAGTCTATGGCGGATCATGACCTGTATCTTGCGCAAACGCAACATTCGAAACAAACGCACAAGACGCATTATTCGCAATTATCGCACTGCGTGGCGCCAGCTCTGTCCTTGGCGCGGGTCAGCGCACGGGAGGCGCGATAAACGCGCGAAAGCGGATGAAGGTGGTGCGGCAGCCATGGCCGACACCGTTGCCGATCAGCGGATGATGTCGAGCTCGCGCTTGCGGGTGTAGAGCAGGCGGACGTAATCGTACTCGAATGGCGAACCGGTGCCGTAGTAGCGGAACGGCGTGTTGGCGCGGGTGTCGACGGCGTTGACGCTGGTGCGCGCCCAGGCGTATGGCGCCAGGCCGGTGTGCAGATTGGCGAGAAGGCCGAGCGGGTCGAGGGCGAGGCTGTCGACGACGTAGCCAGTGGTGTCGCGCAGGTTGGCCGGGCCGAGGACGGGCAGGACCAGGTAGGGGCCGTCGGTCACGCCCCAGTAGCCGAGGGTCTGGCCGAAGTCCTCGCTCTCCCGGCGCATGCCGACCGCCGAGGCGATGTCGACGATACCGAAGAAGCCAAGCCCGGTGTTGACGCCGATGCGGAACGCCGTCTGCAGCGCGCGCACAGGCCGCGCCTGCAAGACGAGGTTGGCGAAGGTGACGATGTCCCGGAGGTTGCCGAGAAAATCGTGGATGCGATCGCGCAGCGGCTGCGCCAGAACGGTCTCGTAGACGCCAACCACGGGCAGGAAGACGAGACGGTCGAACTCGTAGTTGAAGGCGTAGATCTCGCGGTTGAGACCTTCGAGCGGGTCGTAGACCGTGACCAACTCCTCAACCGTCGTCGCCGGCTCCCGCTCCGGCAGCGGCGGATTGCCCTCTCGAAACGGCACCGGCGTGGCGCAGCCCGCCAGCAGGCTGACGATCATAACGGAGGCGATGAGCCGCTCCGCGTGACCTGCCCGCTTCACCGCCGCTCCTCGGCCAGGGCGTCGAGCATGGCGGCGACGACGTGGGTATGCTGGAAATTGCCGCAATGGCCGCCGCGCGGGAAGATCGTCTCGCGGCCGGCGAAAGTCTTCTCCAGAAACGCCAGCTCCGCCGGCGTGTTGATGATCTCGTCGGCGTTGGTGATCAGGCGGTACCGGGGGTTCGCCGCCAGGTAGTCGCCGATGCGCTTGAGATCGGCCTCGGCGACCAGTTGCTCGACGGTCAAGCTCGGCTCGGCCCGCTTGTAGTAGGGGTAGAGCAGGTTGCGCAGGTAGTCGGTGAAGCCGTAGTACAGGCCGTGGGTCAGGTACGGCGTCAGCGACGTCGATATCCGCAACTGTTTTTCGGGCGGAACCAGGACGCCGATGTCGCCGATGACGTCCGCGGTGAATGTGAGGTCCGTGGACGACAGCCGGAAGACGAGGCCGATCAGCGCGGCCAGGACTTCGCGACTCGGCCGCAGCTTGAGATAGGCCTGATAAAGGGTGTCGCTGGTCAGATCCGACGGGCTCGTCGACGAGGTGTACAGGCTCGACAGTGTCTTGAAGACCTCTTCGAAAAACATCGGCAGCCCGGAGATGCCGCCCGGTATCTTGTCGATGAAACCGTCGAGGATCCTGGACGACGAATACAGGTTCACCGGCGGGTTAATGAGCAGAACCCGGCGAAAGCCGATCGGTTGAGCCGCTGCGGTCTCATCAAGCCAGCCGACGAAGGCCGCGTGCCAGCCGCCAAGGCTGTAGCCGACGAGCGAGATGTCGTTGTCCTTGATGTCGATTCGGGTGCGAACATCATCGACCGCCTCGCGCAGGGAGCGCTGGAGGTCGCGCGCATCCTCCTCGACGCGGCCCGGCACGCCGGTGGTCGACGCCGTGACGGCGAAGTTGGGGAAGGTCGGCGACGGCACGGCGATGACGTGGTAGCCGCCGGCGTAGAAGATCCGGGTCAGGACATCGACGAGGCGCGACGTCGGCCCGGCCCCCGTGCCCGGAATGATGAGCACGAGCGGCGCCGGGCCCGGCTGCGCGCTGAGGGTATAGATGAGACCGCGCTGGTAGAAGAATACCTCCGGCACATCACGGCCGGGCAGAAGCGGCAGCAGGCGGATGTCGACCGGAACGTTCTCCGGCAATGCGGCGCGCAAACCGGGCGGCGTCCCGACCACCGTGGCGACGATCGGATCCTCCCAGGGGTACTCGAAGGGGCCTTCCGGCGGCTGCGCCAGGCTCGGATCCGGTGGTGGCGGCGGCGGGTGACAGGCGGCGACCAGCATCAGGGCAAGCAGCACAAGCGGCGCAAGCACCGCCCGCGCCGAGCGCCGCTCCGCTCCGGTTATGGCTGCGTCGGCCGCCACTGGCGTGCGGAAGCGGTTTCGGCCGAAGGCGAAACTTCGCCCGCCCGGTAGCCTTGCGTTCGCACGATCCGGCCGTTTCCTGCCGGCTCCGCCTCGCTTCGGGCGCCGGCGGGCGGCGGCGGCGATGTCGGACCCGTCTGCGTCGGCTGGCTCGATGCCGCCGTGGCCGACGCGTACGGGTTCCCGGCGAGGACCATGATGTACTGGTCGCGCAAGACGTCGCCGATGATGAGCCCCTGGCAGATCAGGCTGACGGTGTCGCACTGGCGGTAAGGCGCATCGGCCGCCGCCGCGACAACCCGGGAACGGTCCATGTCGGCGCGCGGCGGGTTGATTGCGCCGGCTTGCGCATAATCGAGAACGGCCGGGCACCCGGTCCGCCACGGCTGACACGTCTGCGTCGTCGCCTGCTGGTACGTGTGCAGGCCGAGTTCGCAGCCGCCGAGAACCGCGACGAGGGGCAACGCCAGCGCAATCGCAGCCGTCCTTGCGCGCGAGATCGCGACGGGCGGTGGACATCCAAACGTTGCGCTGGCCGAGTCACCCATTCGCCGTCCCTGGAACCGCTTCGCCGATCGGGAACCTGCGCCACTGTACCCGATCGCCGTGCGATCGCAACGGCGACGCCGTCGCGCCAAACCGCTGCGGAGTGGCGCGCCCACCCTAGTCCGCCGCGCTTTCGCCACGCGCCGCCATGAGCATCACCAGCGAGCCGACCGCCGCCGATAGCAGGGAGCCGGTGATGACGCCGAGGCGAACGGGCGCATCGAAATGCGCGTGCTCCCAGGCCAGCCCGCCGATGAACAGGCTCATCGTAAAGCCGATGCCGCAGAGCACGGACATGCCGTAAACCTGGGTCCAATTGGCGCGTTCCGGCATGCGGGCAAGGCCGGCGCGGACCGTCAGCCAGATCATGCCGAATATGCCGATCTGCTTGCCGATGAACAGGCCCGCGGAGATCCCGAGCGTGACCGGCTCGACGAAGCTTCCCCAGCCGATGCCGGCGAAGGACACGCCAGCGTTGGCGAAGGCGAAGATCGGCAGCACCGCGTAGGCGACCCAGGGATGGATGCCGTGTTCCAGCGTCTTCAGCGGCGAGGCCTGTTCGGGATCGCCGCCGCGCATCGGGATCGCCATGGCCAGCGCCACCCCCGCCAGCGTCGCGTGCACGCCGGACTTGAGCACGCAAACCCAAAGAAGGATTCCGAGCAGGATGTAGGGCGCCGTCTTCTTAACGCCGGCGACGTTCAGCACAAACAGGGCAACAAGCGCGCCGCCGGCCCAGCCGAGCGCCGTCAACGACAACTGGTCGGTGTAGAAGAGGGCGATGACAATGATGGCGCCCAGGTCGTCGAAGACGGCGATGGCCGTCAACAGGATCTTCATCGAAGTCGGGACGCGCCTGCCGAGCAGGCCGAGCACCCCGAGCGCGAAGGCAATGTCGGTCGCGGCGGGGATTGCCCACCCCTTCAGCGACTCGGGATTGCCGATATTGATGCCGGCGTAGATCGCGGCCGGCACGATCATGCCGCCGACCGCGGCGATCGCCGGAAGCGCCGCCTGCGACAGCGACGAGAGCTCGCCCTCGAGCAGTTCGCGTTTGATCTCGAGGCCGACGAGAAAGAAGAAGATCGCCATCAGGCCGTCGTTGATCCAGAGGATCAGCGGCTTGTGGATGTCGAGATCGCCGATGCGGATCGTGGCGTAGGTCTTGAGCAACGCCTCGTAGTGCGCATTCCACCCGGAATTGGCGACGATAAGGGCGATGGCGGAGGCGAGAACGAGAAGGATGCCGCCCGACGCTTCCATCTTGAAGAAATCGCGCAGAGCGGACAGCGGCAGAATGGCCATGGCCGCCTTAGCCGCTTTCATCTCGCCTCCTTCCGGTCCCTGCATCCTGCCTCGGATGCGTTGTTCGCGGTCAGATCCTTGGGCGGATCACGATGTAACAGCGCGCCGTGCGCCGGCGCGCGGGCCGACTAGTCGCCGAGACAGATCCCCATCTGCCGCGCAGTCGTGATCAGGGTGCCGTCGACCTTGAGCGCACGGGTCTGCCCGGCAACGTCGTCCAGCGCGACATCGACGATCTTGCCGCGCTCGGAGACGACGACGCGATTGGTCTTGCCCTCGCACAGGATATCGACCGCATACGCACCCAGCGACGAGGCGAGGATGCGGTCGAAGGCATTGGGGCTGCCGCCGCGCTGGACGTGGCCGAGGACCGTCACTCGCGTCTCGGCGCCGGTCATCCTGGCGATGCTCTCGCCCACGGCGGCGCCGACGCCGCCATAGCGGACCTCGCCGTCGGCGAAGGCGTGGCTGACCGGCTCCCCCGAAGACAAGCGGATGCCCTCGGCGCACACGACCAGCGAGTGGTTGTGGCCGAGCGCGAACAGTCCGCGGAGCTTGTCGCCGACCTTCTCCATGTCGATTGGGATCTCGGGGATCAGCACGACGTCGGCGCCGCCGGCGATCGCCGCGGCGACCGCGATCCAGCCGACATCGCGGCCCATGACCTCGAGCAGCATCACCCGACGGTGGCTGGCGGCGGTCGGCTGCAGCCGGTCGAGGGCGTTGACGGCGGTATCCACGGCCGTGAGGTAGCCGATCGAGTAGTCGGAGTGGGCGACGTCGTTGTCGATCGTCTTGGGAATGCCGATGAAAGGAATGCTGCCCTGCTCCGCCAGCCTGCTCAGGATCCGCATGCTGCCGTCGCCGCCGATCCCGATCAGCGCGTCGAGGTTCAAGGCGCGAAAGCCGGCAATGACTTCGGAGGAGCGGTCCTTCGTCGTGCCGTCGGGCATCGGGTACTCGTAAGGGTCGCCCTTGTTGACCGTGCCGAGGATCGTGCCGCCCAGGCGCAGGATGTTGCCGGTGAAAATCTTGAGCGTCAGTTCCTCGAACTTCATCGGCCGATCGAGCAGCCCTGCCGTGCCCTCGTAGATTCCGACGACCGTCAGCCCGTGCTCGTTGATCGCGCGGTAGGTCACGGCGCGGATGGCAGCGTTGAGGCCGGCGCAGTCGCCGCCGCTGGTCAGCACGCCGATCCGATTGTGTTTCAACTTGGTATGGCTCATGAACGACCATCCTCAACACTGGCGCCCCGTCGGCGCGCGCGTCCTGATAGCACGTCAGCCGCGTCGGCTGAAGCCCGTAAGTCTTCGTCCGCTTGGCTTCCGCCGTTGCCGGTCACTCGACCAGCACCGAAAGCAGAACGTCGGCAATCATGCTGCCTGCGTATTCGCTGAAGGATCCGTGGCCGGCCTGCGCCACCGCGGCGAAGTAGGGCCGCGCGCGCAGGCTGTCGCGAATGGCCGATGGCGTCGACGTGAACAACGCTGAGACCGAGCGCCGGTCGTTGCCGGCGACGAAGGAGCGGACGCGGGCAAGGCTCTCTTCGACGTACTCCGGGTGGGCCTGGGCGTCGCCGATCAGCACGATGCTCTGCACGGCGTCGCTGCGAAAGTTCATCGTCGTCGCCGCGCCGAGGCCCAGGTGGACATCCTCTTCCAGCGTGTCACTGCCGATCGGCGATTCATGCAGGGCGTCGACGAAAGCCATGATCCGCGGCAGGTTCCGGTCGGTTTCGGTCAGCGGCAGGACGTCGAGCGGAGGCAGGCCGGTATCGGCATCGGAGTAGGCGGCGACGCCGATGCGGACCGACGGGACCAACTGCTCGAGGATGCGGATGATGGCCTGCATGGACGAGGCCAGTTCGCGGATCACCGGCCCCATGCTTGCGGTCGTGTCGATCGCGAAGACCAGGTCGATGGCGTCGACGACCTGGCTGTTGCCGCCGGCGGCGGGCTCCGGCCGGGGCGTCGGCGGGTTGGCCGCCGCCGATTGTTGCGCCGATCGCTGCGCAACCTGTCGCTCCAGCGCCGCAGCGGCGGCGTTCAGGCGCGCCGCCTCGGCTTGTGCGGCCTCGGCTTCGCCGCGCAAGCGAACGGCGTCCGCGTCCAGGGCCGCGACCTTCGCCCTCGTCTCCGCCGACGCGACCCGCCGCGCCGCGATCTCGGCGTTCGCGTCGAAGGACTTGCGGTAGTACGGCATGACCAGCACGAGCAGCAGGACGAAGACGCCGGTCGCGGTCGCCAGCACGTCCAGCGCGGACATGGAAAAGATCGACAGTTCGCGTCGCGTCCGTCGCACGACGGATCAGCGGTCGTCGAGGCGCGAGATGACCAGGCTCACCCGACCGGCCCGAATCTCCTGCCCCGGCGCGAGCGGGACCGGCTGGAACGGCGCAATGTCGCGGCCGTCGAGACTGGTGCCGTTGAGCGAGTTGAGATCCTCCACGAACAGTCTGCCGTCGGCGAAGCCGATGCGGAAGTGGCGGCGCGAGACGCTGTTGTCAGCGAGCGTGCGCTCGCACAGCGCCGGATGGCGTCCCACCGCCAGTCCAAGATACGCCTTCGCCAGCTCCGTTTCGCCGATGACCAGCCGCACCGCCTGGCCGGCGTCGTCGACACCGCTCAGAACCCAGCCGCCTTCCAACGCATCGTCGCCGCGTCGCTCGCTCATCGGCTCCCTCCGGCCGCGTGCGGCTTGGCCAGGACGGCAAGCAACACGCTTTCGATCATCTGCCCTTTGTGTACGGAAAATTCGCCGCCGCCGGCCTCGGCAAGGCGCTCGAAAAATCGCCGGGCCGGGGTCGGTCCCAAACTGGCGCCGGTGTAGATGGCGGCAACCGCGCGCGGGAAGCGGCCATTCGGAGCCGAGAGCCGAAACCGGGCGGCCATCGACAGCGTCCGCTCGATGTCTGCCGGATGCGCCGGCGCATCGCCGATGACGATGATGCGTCCCTGGGCGTCGTTGCGCCACGGCATGCTGGTCGCGGCCGCAAGGGCCTCGTCGACCCGTTCGGGCTCATCGCCACCGCCTTCGGCCGAGAGCCGGCGGACGAAGGAGAGGACGTCCGCGTTGGCCGCGTCCAAGGCGGCGAGTTGGGTTCCGCGAACGACATAGGCGTCGCCGCGGTCGCGATAGGCGACGAAGCCGATCCGCAGCGTCGGCGCCAGCCGCTGGAGAACCTGGATGATCGCGACCAGGTTCGCCTGCAGATCCTGCAATTCGTCGCGCATGCTTCCGGTCGTGTCCATGACGAAGACGAGATCGAGATCGGTGATCGCGAGTAGGCTGCGCCGGGGACCGGGCACCGGAGTGGCAGCCTGGGACGGAGTCTCGACAACCGTCGGCGTCGGCGCCGGCTGCGCCGCGAGCGCCGCCCGCGCCCGCTCCAGGCGTTGGCGCGCCTGCGCCGCGGCGTCGAAAGCTTCGCCCTGCGCCTGGTTGGCGTCGGCGTTCGCCGTCTCTGCCTCGCGCAGCGCCTGTGCCGCAGCAGCAAGTTCGGCGCGCGCACCCTCCGTTTCCTCTTCCAGGGCCGGCGCACGCAGGTAATAGGGGAAGAACGAGACCGCGAGCAGCATGAAGGCGCCCAGCGCCGAAGCGAACAGATCGAGCGCCGAGATGCTCAGTGCGTCGAGCGCTTGCCGCGGACGCACCAGCATGATCCGTTCAGTCCGCGTAGAGACGGTTGATGAGGTTGTCGAGGCAGTACTGTCCCGCCCGGTTCAGCGCCCGCTCCTCGCGGGCCTGAACCACGTGCTGGACGAGCACGAGCACCGCCGACATGCACAATGCCAAAAGGGTCGTGTTGAAGGCGACGGCAAGCCGCTCGGTCAGGCCCGCCAGCAGGGCCGGATCCTGGAGATCGGCGGCGCCCGCATAGGCGAGCGCCAGGGCGATGCCGAGCACGGTGCCAAGAAAGCCGAGCGCCGGAATCGCCCAGATGACATAGCGGATCATCATGTAGCGCAGGTCGATCTCGTGCAGGCCGAGGTCGAGGCTCGAATTCAGGAGCGCATTCGCCTGGTCGACGGACCTGTTGGTCTGGAACTGGGTGACGACCCGCTGGATCAGATGCGGCAGAAAGCGCCCGTAGGACGGCGAATCGGGACGCATCGCGGCGCGCGCGGCCGCGTAGATGCGTCGCAACTCGAGAGACTGCAGGACCGTAGTCTCGTCCTCGGGAAGATAGTGCCGGTTCAGTTCCGCGCGCTCGGCCGTGGTTTCCCGGGCGCGGACGATCAGCTCGCCGATCCCCAGCGCGAAAACGATCCACATGACGGTCTGCACCGTCAACGGGTAGGTCGCCTCGCGGTAGTCGAGGAGAACGACCGCGAGGGCCGGCGGCAGCGTCCATTCCATGACCTTCATCGCCACGATCGCGATGACCACGGCAGCGGCAAGGATCGTGAGGTTGCCGAGGCGTCGCCGCCGCCCGGGCGCGCCTATCGGCGACGACGCCGGGCGCGGTTTCGCCGGCGTCCGACGCCCGTCGCGTCCGGCCGGCGTCGGCTGGACGGTGGTCATGGTCTCCTGCGTACGATCTCGCCGGTCACGGCGTCCCGCTCGACCCGACCGCGGAGCGGCTGGCGCCCGCCGTCGCCCGGCGATGCCCCGTTCGCCGCCCCTGCCCCGGCGGCCGCGCGCTGCGGCGACGCATCTCGCGCCGAGCGGAGAAGGGCCTCGACGCTGCAAATGTAATCGCCGAGCCGCAGCGGCTCATCGGCGGCAACGAAGGTCTGGCGGATGCGGCTCCACGGCTCCGCCCCCGAGCCCGGCCGCCGGTCGCCGCCGTTCCCGCCGTCTTGCAGCCGGCGCGGCGCACGCCGCCACGTCCCGCCCGCCGAAGCGCAATCGACGAGATAGAGGCGCCCGCTGTCGGTGACGATCATCTCGGCATGGTGCGGCGCCACCGACGCGTCGGCGACGACGACGTCTGCAAACGGGCTCCTGCCTATGACCAGTGTCCTCACCGTTCCACCGTTCCTGCCACCGTTACTGACTTCGTTCACCGCGCCCGTGCATCGACCAGCTGCGGCGGGTTGTTGTCTTCGAGTTGGTTGGTGCCGAGTTCGACGACGCTATCGGGCGCGAGAACCAGGCCGTTGCCCTTGTTCTCGGTGACCGTGTTGCGGTCGATGGCGCCGCCGCTGCCGCCGAGGATGAGAATGCCGTGCTCGCCGTTCTTGGTCACAGTGTTGCCCATCAGCTTCGGCGTTCCCCCGTCCGCGACGATAACGCCGGACAGCGCGCTGCCGACGATGCGGTTGTTCTCCAGGCGACCGCGGCCGCTGTCGTAGACGAAGACGCCGGCCTCGCCCGAACCCTCAAGCGTGTTGCCGACGACGCGCGGGTCCGCGCCCGAGCGGATCTGCAGACCCGAGCCGCGGCTGGCGGTGATCGTGTTGTTCTCCAGGGTGCCCTTGGCGCCCTCGCTGAAAACGAGGCTGCCGCTGCCGGTGAAGGTGCTGTCGCGAATGGTTGGTTCCGCGCCGCTGCGCACCAGTACCGCCGGTGCCGGCGTGTCGGTCACGGTTGCGCGCTGGATCATGGGCATGGCGCCGTCGCGAACGACGATCGCCGGACCTTCCGGCGAGGAAACGCGGACATCCTGGAGCCAGACCGAGCCGGACGAGATGAGGACGCAGGGCAGCGCGAAGAGCGGCCCCTCGCCGTCGGACGCGCCCTTCAGGGTCAGGCCGGTGATCGTTCCGCCTTCGCCACGGGCGATCAGGCAGGGCCCGTCCGCCGGCGCGATGACCGGCTCGGCGCCGTCTGCGGCGGCAAGGTGCACAGGGTGATTGAGCACGACCGTTTCGGCGTAGGTCCCGTCCTTGACGCGAATGATCGCCTCGTCGCCGGCGCGCCGAAGCGCTTCGCCGATCGTCGTCAGGTCGCCGCTGCCGTCCTGCGCGACGACCCACTCGCTCTTGAAGTACCGCTCATAGAAGGGGCGACCGGCCCAGACTGCGGCGATTCCCACAAGCGCCAGAAACGCCAGAACGGCGGCCGGCCACCACCGCATGCGCCGGCGGGCGGGCGGCACCGACTCTTCCGCCGCAACCGCCGCGGCATCGGCTTCGGAGCGCTCTCCGGCCGTACGGCGAATGCGGACCGTCGGCGCCACGTCGTCATCGACATCGGCTTCCGCAGCCCCCGCCTCCCGGCTTTCGGCGCCGACATCGCCGGCGCTGTCGCCGGCCGCTGTCGGCTCGGCAGGCGTGAGAATTGGCAACGGCTCCGGCCGGGGCAGCTTGAGCATCGCGGCCCAGGCTTCCGCCGATTGCGGTCGCTTCGCCGGGTCAAGGTTGAGCGCGCGGTCGACAGCAGCGGCAAGTTCCATCGCGTCGCCGCCGACGACCGACACGGCCGGGCTGATCCATGCGCCGTTCAGCCTGGCCGACGCCGGCGGCGGCGGCGAGCCGACGAGCGCCCGGTAGGCGATTGCGGCCAGCGCATAAAGATCGGTCCACGGCCCCTCGTTTTCGTCCGCGCGGTACTGCTCGGGAGCGGCATAGCCGTCGGTCAGCCATGTCTCGATCTCCCCGCCGGCACGCTCAAGCGACACCGCCGCGCCGAAGTCTGCGATGACCGGAGCGGAAAAATCCGGAACCAGGATGTTCGCCGGCTTCAGGTCCCGGTGCAGGCAGCCGGCGGCATGAATCGCCTCGACGCCGGAGCACAGGGCCGCAAGCAGCGCCTTGATCTCCTTGACGCCGAGCCGGCCATGGCGGCGACGCAACACCATCTCCAGATCGGGCGCATCGACCAGGTCGAGGATGAGGAACGCTGCACCGCCGCCGCGTCCCCACTGCTTGAGCCGGACGATGGCAGGATGATCGAGGCGGGTGAGAACCTCGGCCTCCTTCGGAATGATGCTCCCGTCCTCGGCGACCTTGATGAAGACGGCTTTGCCGGTTTCGCGGTTGTAGGCCTTGAACCGGGCCTGACCGCCGAGACCGGGCAGCGTCTCGGGTGCATCCTCGGCAAGCCGGTAGCGTCGGGGCACGACGTCCCGGAGTCGGATGGCGGCGGCTTCGCTCTCATCTTCGGCCGTCGCGGTCGCGGCTCCGTCGCTCGTTGCCGGAGCGGCGCTCACAAGTTGGCTCGAGATGGCATGGTATAGCTCGGGAACGACGGCACCGGCGTCGCTTCGGCGGCGGGCCCGTGGTTCGCCGGCGCGGCAGCACCGGCCGGCGGCGCCGAATCACGCCCAGCGGATCCGCCGGGCTTGGCGGACGGCGAGGCCGGTCTCGGCGACAAGGGTACCGGTGCGTCGCCTCGGCTGGTTACGGGCGGCCGCGCGGCCGGCGGCACGCTCACCTCGTCCAACGACCATAGCGCCTTGCCGATCCGACAGCCGGTTCCGCGCACCTCCGTCGGCGGCGCGCCGGCGCGCTCGATGGTGCGTCGGTAGTCGCGACAGGGGGTCGTGGGATCGCGGTAGTAGGTGCGCTCGATAACAAGCATGCCGTGGCTGCCGGTGTCGGGATTACGCAGCGGAACCTCGACCTCGGTCTTGCGCGTTTCAAGAGCTTCGTTGATGGCGATGGTCAGATAGGTCTGGTCGCCGGGATCCTCGCTCAGCACGGCCGCGTTCACCCGCGGCTCCATTGCCAACACCAGAACGCCGGCGAGAAGCGAAGGTGCGACAAAGCCGGCGATGAGGCGACCATTGGCGCGACCATAGCACGAACGAATGGTCATGACACGAGGGTCCATCGTCATCATCGCAGCGCACCAGTCCCGGAACCGCCGGGGTCGGCGCGGAACCGCGCGCGACACCCACCGACCGCCGGCCGACTGGGGCTTGCGGGTATCTGCCGGGCGAAGGTCTTGAGCCCCGTCGAGCAACCGCTACATATTAAAACCGGCAAGAACTTTTGCAACCACGGCTGGGTGGTCTCGGTGAAGCGTGCACTGGGTGGTCCGATAAGCGTCCTGACGGTCGTTGCTTTCCTCGCGGCGTGTAGCACACCGACGTCGACGCGATACGACTCCAGCGACGTCGGCCGCACCATCGAGACGACACCCGGCTCAGTGATTTCGTCTCGGGTCGTCGAGATCTCGGGCGACAGCCGCAACGTCGGCCCGATCGCCGGCGGCGCCGCCGGGGCCGCGGCGACCGGTTTGGCCTACGGCGGCCGGGGTTCGGGCTGGGCGGCGTTGCTGGGCGGGCTGATCGGCGCGGGCGCCGGCTACCTCGTCGAATCCTCCGCGCGCAGTCGCGAGGGGATCGAGTACATCGTACGGATGAACGACGGGCGCACGGTGACGCTGGTGCAGAACCGGGAAAAGGCGGAGGTCCCGATCGCCGACGGAACGCCTGTTCTGGTCCAGATCAGCGGCCGTTACACGCGTGTCATCCCCGATCCCACCGCCGATCGCAGCGGCGCTGTGGCCGGCGGAAGCGCCGGCGGCGGCACCGCGGCGGGCGGAGGAAGCGGCGGCGGCGCCGCCACGGCCGGCGGAGGAAGCGGCGGCTGGGTCGATCCGGACACGGTTCGCGAAGCGCCGGCTGCGGGGACGCCGTCTCCGGCTGCGCAAACCCCGGCCGCGCCGCGCCAGTAGCCCGCGGCACGCGCCCCTGGCTCGGCCGGGACGGCCGAACGAGGTTGCGCCGAGGCACCTCTTCCTCGCCTGCGAGGACGCCTCCCCCATGTGCGGCCAGGTTTTCCATCCGAACGGCAGCGACCAGATCGCACGCCGAACCCGATGCCGCCGGCGGCCGGCTCAGTACAGATGCTGACCGCCGGTCACCCAAAGCTCCGTGCCGGTGATGTAGGCGGCGTCCTCGGAGCAGAGGAAGAAGATCGCGCGGGCGACATCCTCGGGCGAGCCCATGCGCTCCAGCGGGATGCGGGGGATCATCACCTCGTATTCCGGCTGGATCATGTCGGTCTCGATCTCGCCCGGAGCGACCGCGTTGACCCGGATGTCGAGACTGGCGCACTCGTGCGCCAACTCCCGCGTCAGCGCCGACAGCGCGGCTTTCGATGTGGAATACGCCGAGCCGGCGAACGGATGGATGGCGTGGCCGGCGATCGAGGTGACGTTGACCACCGCGCCCCTGCCTTTGTGCAAGGCGCCGGCAAAGCCGCGCACCAGCTTCAAGCCGGCGAAAAAGTTGATCTCGAAGACCTGACGCCAAGCGTCCAGATCTCCGTTCAGGCAGCCGAGCCTCTCCTTATACGGCGTCTTCGGCGACAGGCCGGCGTTGTTGACCAGTGCGTGCAAGGGCGCGCCGGCCAAGGCCTCGTTGGCTTCGCTGATGAAGTGGCCAAGGCTGGCCGCGTCGCCGAGGTCGGTGGGGATGTGACAGGTCCAGTTGGGGTCGCGCCGGCACTCGGGCGGCGCCGGGTCGCGCGAGCAGGTGATGATCCGCCAGCCGCGGTCGAGAAAGGTCTTGGCCGTGACGTGACCGATGCCGCGGCTCGCGCCGGTAACGATAACGGATTTGCGGTCCGCCTCCGCTGCGTCCGTCACGGTATCGCCGATCTCGCTCAATGCGCCATCAACAGCGCCGAGGAGGTGCCTTCGAGCATATGCCGGGTGACGCCGCCCAGGATAAGCTCGCGCAGCCGGCTGTGACTGTAAGCCCCCATGACGACAAGATCGGCGCCGGCGGCGGCCTTGCCTACGGTATCGCCGACAGACCCATCCTGATCGACGATATGCAGTCGAGCGCCGAGGCCATGCCAGGCGAGGTATTCGACCAAGGCTTCGGGCTCGGCGTCTTTCGACTTGTCCGGATCGGCGGCCACGACCTCGATTGTCTCGGCGCGATGGAAAAAGTCCATGGCCGCGTAGACCGCCCGCGCGGCCTCGGCGCTCCCGTTCCAGGCGACAGCGATCCGCCGGCCGATCGGACCCGGCGTCGTCGGTGCGACAAGCACCGGCCGGCCGGTTTCGAACAGCGCCGTATTCAGGATCATTGTCGCATCGGAATCAGGCTGCTGCGCGGGCCGGCCGAGGACGATGAGATCGGCGATCCGGCCGCGACGCGCCATCTCTTCCTCCGCGCGCCCATCGACAGCGGCCCAGGAGATGGACGCGCCGGCGGTCGTCGGGTCGCTGGCCAGCGGCAGACCGCTTTCGCCAATAATCGTATCGAACAGGTCCTTCGCCTCGCGGGCCCGCGTCGCCGTTTCCTTTTCGGTCAACTCGATCAGCTCCTCGACCATGCCCGCCGACATGCCCTCGCCGATCAACGGGACGCCGAGGCGCGGGTCGGGCCGGACATGTATGGCGGCGATATGGGCGCCGTGCGCGCGCCCGATCTCGAGCGCAGATAGCAGCACCGTCCGCCCGGCGGCCGACCCCTCGACCGGCACGAGAATCTTCCGGATGGCCATGTTCACCCTCCTGCCGCAGCTCCCCTGCCTTCATCATGACGAGCCCAGGCGCGAAAGGAAAGGTGCCATCACGTTCGGCGCAGGCTTCGTCATCAACCGATGCGCAGAACGCGCCGGGCGGCCGCGGCCGCCGCTTCCGCGGACCCCGCGGCGTTCACCCTGACCCAGTCGAGCGCCCCGAGATCGAGGCCGAGCTGCATCCGGACGACCTCCGGGCCGGCGTCGGACACATCGCCGCGCCGCGCGCGCACCCGGGCCTCAAGCGTCGTCGGCGGTGCGTCGAGCCAGAGGCCTGCGAACGGAACGCCGAGACGCCCGGCGAGCTCGCGCACGGCCGCCCGTTCGGCGGCGGCAGCGAAGACGCCGTCGGCGATCACCGTGCGACCGGCGGCAAGGATCCGGTCCGCTTCCGCGACAAGAGCGCGATAGGTCTCTTGCGTCACTTCGCGCGAATAGCCATCGGCGCCCAGTCGGTCGCCCAGGCCAACGCCGGCGAGACGCTTGCGGATGCAGTCGGTGCGCAGCACCCGCGCGCCGGGCGCCGCAAACAGCATCGGCGCAAGCGTGCGGGCGAGGCTGGACTTGCCGGTCCCCGACAACCCGCCGATCGCGACGAGGCGCGGCGGATCCGTCCGCAGGGCGGCGCGGGCATGGCGGAGGTACCGGCGGGCGCCGGCGAACGGCCGGTCGCCCCCGCCCCGCTCCGACTGGGCCGCCGCCGCGACGGCCGTGACGTGGGCACGGATGCCGGCGCGCAGCGAGACGAACAGAGGCAACAAATCCAGCCCCCCGCTATCGCCGGCCGCATCGAGGTAGCGGTTGAAGACGACCGCGGCGAGGTCGGCACGGTCGCGGTGTGCGAGGTCCATCAGCAGGAACGCGAGGTCGTAAAGGATATCGATATCGCAGAACGCGTCGTTGAACTCGATGGCGTCAAACAGGGTCGGTCGGCCCTCGTACAGCACGATGTTGCCCAGATGCAGATCGCCGTGGCAGTGGCGGACGGCGCCGCCGGCGCGGCGGCGGTCGAGCTGCGCGCGGCGATCCTCGAGCTGACCGCGCCAGCCGGCGAGAAGCTCGGCAACGGCGTCGGCGTCGAAGGCGTCATCGGGGCACGCCGCAAAGCTCTGCGCATTGTTCTCGATCAAGGACGCCATGGCCGCGCCGCCGCCGGCCCCCGGCCGTCGTTCGGCGGTACGGTGAAAATGGGCGATCGCCTCGGCCAGTTCCTCGAGCTGGGGAAGGCTCAGCGCGCCTCGCTCGGCCATGGCGTCGAACAGCGCGGTCTCGTCGAACCGCACCATCTCGACCAGCCAATCGACCGCTTCGCCGGCGCCGTCGAGGGCGAAGCGGCCGCCCTCGTCCCGGGTCACCGCGACGAGCCCGCGGTAGATGGTGGGAGCGGTGCGGCGATTGATCCGGGCCTCGGCTTCGCACATCAGCCGGCGGCGTTCGCCGGTGGCGTAGTCGAGATAGGGGAAACGGACCGCGCGCTTCAGCTTGTAGGCGCGGTCGCGTACGAAAAAGATGATCGAGGCGTGGGTCTCGCGCCGGCGTGGCGGCTCGGCGAGCCCCCAGGCGCCCGGCCCGGAGAGCCAGGCGATGGTCGCATCCTGACCGTGGTCGCGATCGGCCGCGCCCGCTGCGCTAATGGAAGACCACCCGGCGTTCCTCGATGCCCTCCGGATCCTCGTGGATCAGGACCTCGGCGCTGGGAAACGCGCGCTCGACGTCCTCCATCACCTCGTCGGCGATGGCGTGGGCCTCCAGCAGCGTCAGGCCGCCGTTGAGTTCGAGATGGAACTGAATGAAGGTCTGCGTTCCCGAGGAGCGGGTCCTGAGGTCATGCAGACTGATGACCGCCGGATGGGCGCTGGCAATGGCCTTGATCTTCGCCCGGTCGTCCTCGTCAAGCTCGTGGTCCATCAGCAGCGACAGGCTGCTGGAAAAGATGCTCCACGCGCTGACGAGGATGTAGAGCGCGATCGCGATACCGAACACCGGGTCCGCCAGGGTGATACCGAAGTTCGCGGAAAGCACCAGCGCGGCGATGACGCTGAGGTTCATCATCAGGTCGCTGCGGTAGTGCAGTGCGTCGGCGCCGATCGCGACCGAATCGGTCTTCCGGACGACATAGCGCTGGTACAGGACCAGCCCCAAGGTCAGGAAGATCGACACGACCATTACGGCGATGCCGATCGCCGAGCTCCCGATCGGGGTCGGCCGCAACAGCCGCGACCCGGCTTCGAACAGCAGAAGGACCGAGGAGCCGGCGACGAACGCCGCCTGCGCCAGACCGGCAAGCGGCTCCGCCTTGCCGTGGCCGAACCGATGCTCGCGATCCGCGGGCACCGCCGCCTGGCGAATGGCGACGAAATTGACCAGCGACGCCAGGAGGTCGAGAAGCGAATCGATGAGCGAGGACAACAGGCTGACGGCGCCGGTGGCGAGGTAGGCGCCGGTCTTGCCGGCGATGAGCAGCGCCGCGACAGCGACCGCCGCGGTCGTCGCCCAGCGCTTGAGCCGATCGTTGTCTTCGCTCCGTCCGGCGGCGTCCGCCCGTCCGGCCGTCGCAGCCGGAGCCGGCCGCGGCGCGGGATTTTGCGCCGCCATCAGGGGTAAAGCTCCTCGACGGCCCAGCCGCCCGGCGCATCGGCGTTCCGGCGGTAGACGTGGCGCATGTGCAGTCGGAAGGGGCGGTCCTCCCAGAACTCTATGGACGCGGGAACGACGCGAAAGCCGGACCAGAACGGCGGCCGCGGCACGGCGCCGACGACGTATCTGGCCGTGAACTTCGCGAGCCTCGCCTCCAGTTCGAAGCGCCCGCGGAGCGGCTGCGACTGTTTCGAGGCCCAGGCGCCGAGCTGGCTGACCCGCGCCCGGCTGGCGAAATAGGCGTCGGCCTCTTCCTCGGCGACGGGCTCGATGCGACCCTCGACACGCACCTGACGACGGAGCGACTTCCAGTGGAAACACAGGGCCGCGTGCGGGTTGGCGCGCAATTCCGCCGCCTTGCGACTGCCCATGTTGGTGTAGAAAGCAAAGCCGCGCTTGTCGACGCCCTTGAGCAGGACCATCCGCGACGACGGGACGCCGTCGACGGTCGCCGTCGCCAGGGTCATGGCGTTCGGGTCGTTCGGTTCGCTCTTCTCCGCCTCGGCGAGCCAGCCGGCAAAGCGCTCGAGAGGATCTTCAGGATCGCTCATGCGCCGCTATTTAAGGCGGTCCGGCCATGCAGTCCAACGCGCCGTCGCCTGCGGCGCGTTAAATTTGCCGAACGGTCCCTCATCGCCTACCTTAGGCTCGCGCGGAAGCGCCGGACGAGGATGGTGGGAATGCGCGACCCGTATGAGGTCCTGGGCGTGGCCAAGGGCGCCGACATCAAGGATGTCAAGAAGGCGTATCGCAAGCTCGCCCGCGAGCTGCATCCGGACCTCCACCCCGGCGATCGCAAGGCCGAAGACCGGTTCAAGGAAGTCGCCGCGTCTTACGACTTCCTCTCGGACGCGGACAAGAAAAAGCGCTACGACGCCGGCGAGATCGACGCCAGCGGCACGCCCAGGGCGGAGCGGACGTTTTACCGCGACTACGCCGAGGGCGGTCCGGGCACGCGCTACAGCGACCCGCGGGAATTCTACCGGGACCTCGACGGCATGGATTTCTTTTCGGACCTGTTCGGCGGTCGCGCCGGCCCCCGCCAGGGCGCACCGCAGATGGCCGGGAGCGATGTGCGCCATGCCGTCGACATCGATTTTCTCGAAGCCGTCAACGGCGCAACCCGCTCGATCGCGATGGCCGACGGCAAGCGCCTGCGGGTGACGATCCCGCCGGGATCCGAGGATGGCGACGTCCTGCGGCTGAAAGGCCAGGGACTTCCCGGCTTCGGCGGCGGACCGTCCGGCGATCTGCTCATCGAGCTCAAGGTCAAGCCGCACGCGACGTTCACGAGGACGGGGCTGGACATCCATTCGGAGCTGCCGATCACCCTGCCCGAGGCGGTGCTCGGCGCCAAGGTCGAGGTTCCGACCGTCGACGGCAGCGTCACCCTGACCGTGCCGAAGGGCTCGAACACCGGTTCGCGGCTGCGGGTCCGGGGCAAGGGCGTGCCCGGGCCCGGCGGCGGCAAGCGCGGCGACCACTACGTGGAGCTGAAGGTCGTGCTGCCGGCTGCGCCCGATCCCGATCTGGTCCGGCTGGTCGAAGACTGGGCGGCGAACCATCCCTACAACGTCCGTAGCGGCACCTGAGCAATGGCCACGTTCGACGAGATCCTGCACATCCATCGCATCGAGCGGACCCTGCTGACCGGCTGGATCGAGCAGCGATGGGTCCGCCCGCAGCTCACGACCGACGGCTATGTCTTCGACCGCGTCGACGAGGCCCGGATCTCGCTGATCCGCGAGCTGCGCCGGGATTTCGCCTGCGACGAGGATGTTCTCGGGCTCGTCCTGTCGCTCCTCGACCAGCTTTACGCGGCCCGGCGGATGCTGCGAACGGTCGAGGAAGCCGTCGACGCCTTGCCGGAGGACGTGCGCTCGCAGCTTCGTGCACGCCTGCAGGCGCCCAAGGGATGATCGCCCGCCCCCGCCCCCCAGGCGGAGGCACAGGCGGAACCGGACATTGACGCGACAGTGACCATCCTATAAGCCATTCTGCATATTCCCGGTTTTGCAGCGATCCGCCGGCGTCTCTTCCGGACAAGGCTTCATCTGTTCTCGTTTCACGCTCACGATAGGGAGCATCGAGCCCGAGTTGAACAACAACAACAATCGCAGTCAAACGCCCCCTGCGCTCATGGCTGGAAAGCGCGGCCTCATCATGGGCATCGCGAATGAGCGGTCCATCGCCTGGGGTATCGCCGATGCCGCCCACGCCCACGGAGCGGAGCTCGCCTTCACCTACCAGGGCGAGGCCCTGCGCAAGCGGGTCATGCCGCTGGCCGAATCGCTCGGCTGCGACCTCGTGCTCCCCTGCGACGTGACCGACAAGACCAGCGTGGACGCCGTGTTCGATGTCCTGCGCCAGCGCTGGGGAAGCCTCGATTTCGTCGTCCACGCCATCGCCTATTCCGACAAGGAACAGCTCAAGGGTCGCTACATCGACACCACCGCCGACAATTTCGCGGCGACCATGGCCGTCTCCTGCTACTCGTTCACCGCCGTCTGCCAGCGTGCCGAAGGGCTGATGGAAAACGGCGGCAGCCTGTTGACGCTGACCTATCTCGGCTCCGAGCGGGTCGTGCCGCATTACAATGTCATGGGCGTCGCCAAGGCCGCTCTCGAGGCAAGCGTCCGCTACCTGGCCGAGGATCTCGGACGCAAGGCGATCCGGGTCAACGCGTTGTCGGCCGGGCCGATGAAGACGCTGGCAGCGTCCGGGATCGGCGACTTCCGCCACATTCTCAAGTGGAACCAGCTGAACGCACCCCTTCGACGCAACGTCACCCTGGCCGACGTCAGCGGCTCGGCGCTCTATCTGCTCAGCGACCTCTCCTCGGGCGTGACCGGCGAGGTCCATCACGTCGACGGCGGCTTCAACAACATCGGCATGCTCGCGGTCGATGCGGCGCCGGCGGTGCGCGACATGCTGGAGAGCTTTATCGCGAAAAAATAGGCGATGACCGGCAACACCTTCGGCACGCTGTTTCGGGTCACGACCTTCGGCGAAAGCCACGGTCCGGCGATCGGCGGCGTGGTCGACGGCGTGCCCCCTCGCCTCCCGCTCGCCGAAGCCGATCTCCAGCGCGAGCTGGATCGCCGCCGTCCCGGGCAAAGCCGCCACACCACCCAGCGGCGCGAGCCGGACAGGGTGCAGATCCTCTCGGGGATCTTCGAGGGCCTGACCACCGGCACCCCGATCGGCCTTCTGATCGCCAACGAGGACGCCCGGTCGAAGGACTACGGCGCGATCAAGGACCTGTTCCGGCCGGGGCACGCCGACTTCACCTATCTCGCCAAGTACGGCATCCGCGATTATCGCGGCGGCGGCCGGTCGAGCGCGCGGGAAACCGCCGTCCGCGTCGCCGCCGGCGCCATCGCGCGGATGGTGCTGGGCGACGCCGTGCGGATCCGCGGCGCGCTGGTACAGATGGGGCCGCACGGGATCGACCGCGCGCGCTGGGACTGGGACGAGACCGCGCGCAATCCGTTCTGGTGTCCCGACGCCGCCGCGGCCGAAGCCTGGGCCGATCACCTCGACGGGGTGCGCAAGTCGGCCTCATCCGTCGGCGGCATTGTCGAAGTCGTCGCGTCCGGTGTTCCGGTCGGGCTCGGCGCACCTGTTTTCGACCGCCTCGACGCCGACATCGCCAAGGCGATGGTCAGCATCCCCGCGGTCAAAGGCGTGGAACTCGGCTCCGGTTTCGCGGCCGCCGCCCGTTCCGGCCTGGAAAACAACGACGCCATGCGAATGAAGGACGGCCGGCCGGTCTTCCTCAGCAACAACGCCGGCGGCGTCCTCGGCGGCATTTCAACCGGTCAGGACATCGTCGTCCGCGTCGCGATCAAGCCGACCAGTTCGATCGCAACGCCGCAGCGGACCGTGAACGTCGACGGGGCGGAGGTCGAGATCGCCACCACCGGGCGCCACGATCCCTGCGTCGCCATCCGCGGCGTGCCCGTTTGCGAGGCGATGCTGGCCTGCGTGCTCGCCGATCACCTGTTGCGTCAAAGGGCCCAGTGCGGATAGGAGGCCGATCGCGGATGGGAAGCGAGCGGCCGAGTGCGAGGCGCGCAAGCCCACGGCGCTGAATGAGGAGGAGCCGCCATGCCGCAACCCGACCACGTCGTCAAGGTCGAGCTTCCGCCCGAAGAGACCCTCGATCCGGACATCGTCAAATACTTCGGCAAATGCGTCGACAAGCTGGGGCTAGTGCCGAACGTGCTGCGCGCCTACACCGGCAACCCGGCCAAGTTCCGTACCTTCTCCGCCTTCTACAACCAGCTCATGCTCGACGAGGAGACCTGCGCGCTCTCCAAGCTGGAGCGCGAGATGATCGCCGTCGTCGTCTCCTCCGCCAACCGCTGCTACTACTGCCTCGTCGCCCACGGCCAGGCTGTCCGTGAGCTGTCGGGCGACCCGGAGCTCGGCGAAATGATGGTGATGAACTACCGCGTCGCCGACCTCGAACCGAGGCACCGGGCGATGCTCGACTTCGCCTGGACGCTGACTCTTTCGCCTCACGACGTCGGCGAGGCCGACCGTCAGCGGCTACGCGACGTCGGCTTCTCCGACGCCGACATCTTCGACATCTGCGATACCGCCGCGTTCTTCAACTACACCAACCGCATGGCCCACGGTTTGGAGATGATGCCGAACCGGGACTATCACGCGATGGATCGCTAGCGCGTCCGCAAGCCGCCGTCCGCGGGGCCTCAGGCCTGGACGAACGCCAGCAGATCGGCGTTGACCTGGTCCTTGCTGGTGTCGCCCAGCCCGTGCGCGCCGCCCGGATAAACTTTCAGCGTCGCGCCCTTGACCAGCTTTGCCGATAGCATCGCCGAAGCGCCGATCGGGACGACCTGGTCATCGTCACCGTGGAGGATCAGCGTCGGCACGTCGAACGCCGTCAGGTCTTCGGTGAAGTCCGTTTCCGAGAACGCCTTGATGCAGTCATACGCGTTCTTGTGTCCCGACATCATGCCCTGCATCCACCAGAATTGGATGAGGCCTTGCGAGGGCTTGGCGCCGGGTCGGTTGAAGCCGTAGAAGGGGCCGCCGGCGACGTCCAGGAAGAACTGGGCGCGATCGGCCAGGTAGGCGGCGCGGAACTCGTCGAAGACCGCCATCGGCAGGCCGCCGGGGTTGGCCGGCGTTTGCAGCATCAGGGGCGGGACGGCGCTCATGAGCACCGCCTTGGCGACGCGCTTGCTCCCGTGCCGGCCGATGTAACGGGCGACCTCGCCGCCGCCGGTGGAGTGTCCGACCATCACGACATCGCTGAGATCGAGGACCTCGAACAACGCCGCCACGTCGTCCGCGTAGGTGTCCATGTCGTTGCCGTGCCAGGGCTGGCTCGAGCGACCGTGGCCGCGACGGTCGTGGGCGACGCAGCGATAGCCGTGGGACGCCAGAAAGAACATCTGCGCCTCCCACGCGTCCGCGCTGAGCGGCCAGCCGTGGCTGAAAACGACTGGCTGGCCGGAGCCCCAGTCCTTGTAATAGATCTCCGTCCCGTCCTTCGTCGTAAAGGTGGCCACGCCTCCGTCCTCCCTTGTCGGGTGAATCCTCCGCTCCGATGATGTGGGAGCCATAGCAGACCCGGCCGACGCCAGCAATCCGACAGCCGCGTGACCAGCGCTCCCACGATGGCCGCGACAGGCACGGCCATGACGATCAACTTGTCGCTTCAGGCTGTCATGCCCGGCCGCCGGTTCCGGGCATCGTCGTCTTGGCCGGAGCCCCGTGAAACGCGTGGTGGCCATGAGAGGCACGGAGCACGACGGAGCGGCCAGGACGCCCTCGCTCAAACGGAATGCCGTGCGCCGATCAGGAACTCGATGTTGCCGGACGGGCCGGTGATCGGGCTTTCGCAGATGCCGAGGACCCGCCAGCCGGGCCGAGCGGCGAGCCAGCTCTCGACGGCGGCGCAGACCGCCCGGTGCACCGCCGGATCGCGGACCACCCCGCCCTTGCCGACCTCGGCGCGCCCGGCCTCGAACTGCGGCTTGATCAGCGCGATCAGCGCCGCATCGCCCGCCGCCAGGGCGAGCGCCGCCGGCAGCGCGGTGGCGAGGCCGATGAAGCTGACATCGCAGACGACAAGGCCAACCGGCTCAGGCACCGCGGCCGGGCCCAGGTCGCGTGCGTTGGTGCGTTCAAGGACGACGACCCGGGGATCCTGGCGCAGCCGCCAGGCGAGCTGGCCGTGGCCCACGTCCACGGCATAGACGCGCGCCGCGCCGCGGGCGAGGAGCACGTCGGTGAACCCGCCGGTCGACGCCCCGAGATCGAGGCAGACCAGCCCCGCCGGGTCGATTGCGAAGCGGTCGAGGCCGTGGGCGAGCTTGACGCCGCCGCGCGAGACCCACGGGTGATCACGCCCCTTCACCGTGATTTTGCTGTCGTCGCCAAGGCGCTGGCCGGGCTTGTCGATTCGCCGGGCGTCGGCGTAGACGAGGCCGGCGAGGATCAGCGCCTGCGCCCGAGCCCGGCTCTCGGCCAGCCCGCGCGCGAGGACCAGTTCGTCGGCACGCCGCCCCCCGGCTCGACCCCCGCGGCCCGCCGGCACGCGGCCTAGGCGCGCACCGCTTCCGCGGCCTCGCGGGGCCGGCCGAGCGCCCGCAGCGCGGTGGCGACGATATGCGCGGCGCTGAGCCCGGCCTGCTCGTACTGCAGCTCCGGCTTGTCCTGGTCGATGAACACATCGGGCAGGGTCATCGGCCGCACCTTGACCCCGCCTTCGAGCAGCCCATCGATCGCCATGAACTGCAGCACGTGGCCGGCGAAGCCGCCGGCGGAGCCTTCCTCGATGGTCAGCAGAACCTGGTGCTCGCGCGAGAGGCGGCGGATCAGATCCTCGTCGAGCGGCTTGGCGAAGCGGGCGTCGGCGACGGTGGTCGACAGGCCGCG
>JAEULH010000020.1 GCA_016793925.1 Rhodospirillales bacterium
CGCGCCGGAATTCAACTTTTTCGTCATCAGTCTCTCGATCCAGCGCGAGACGGGCGGCAATCTCGGCGAGACCCTGGGCAACCTTTCCGACATCATCCGCCGCCGCCGGCAGATGCGCCTGAAGATCAGGTCGATGTCGTCCGAGGCGCGGACAAGCGCGATCATCCTCGGCTGCCTGCCGTTCGCCATCGGCGGCATCGTCACCTTCATGACCCCGGACTACGTCGCCGTCCTCTACCGCGACCCCCTCGGCATGGCGTTGGCCGGCGCCGGGCTCCTCAGCATCGCGATCGGGATCGGCATCATGATCAAACTGATACGGTTCGAGATATGAACGTGCTCGACGCGCTGCCGGTTTCGCCCGAAACCGCGATCACCGTCATGGCGGCGCTGGCCGCTTTCGGGACCGTTTGCGTGGTCTGGGCGGCGCTTCTCATGCCCGACCTGATGCGCGTGCGCGCCAGGCGCCTGCGCCACCGGCAGAACGAGTTGCGCGCCGATATCATGTCGCAACGTCGCCAGCACAAGGCTGCCGCCGTCGGGCTGATGCGTCGCGTCATCCAGCGGCTCGACCTGCTCAAGTCGAAGACCAGCGGCAAGACCAGCGAGCGCCTGCTGCAGGCCGGCTGGCGGAGCAAGGACGCCCTGGTAACCTTCCTGTTCATGAAGCTCGTCCTGCCGTTCGCCTTCGGAGGCGTGACGTTCCTGTTGCTCGACGTGATGCACGTCGTCGAACTGGCGGCGCCGATGCCCCTGGTCCTCCCGTTCGCGGCCGTTGGAGCGGGCTTCTACGCGCCCGAGATCTTCGTCAAGAACGCGATCGCCAGGCGGCAGAAGGTGATTCAGCGCGGCCTGCCCGACGCCGTCGATCTGCTTGTCATCTGCGCCGAGGCCGGGCTTTCGCTGGACGCGGCCTTGCACCGGGTCGCCCAGGAAATGCAACGCGCCAGTCCGGAGGTTGCCGAGGAGGTCGCGCTGACCAGCATCGAGCTCGGCTTCCTGCCGGAACGCCGCCAGGCCCTCAACAACCTGGTCACGCGCTGCCCCTTGCCCGCGGTCCGCGGCGTCGTCGCGACCCTGCTGCAGACGGAGAAGTACGGCACGCCGCTCGCCAACGCGCTTCGAGTGCTGGCCGCGGAATACCGTGAGGAGCGGATGCTCAAGGCCGAGGACAAGGCGGCGCGGTTGCCGGCGCTGCTGACGGTGCCGATGATCATGTTCATCATGCCGGCGCTGTTTATCGTCATCATCGGGCCGGCGGGCATCAACCTGTACCACCAGTTCCTGGGGTAGGGCAGGGGCCGGCGCCCGCAGCCTCCGTCCGCCTGTCCGCCCTACAGCGCGGTCGGGTCCGCCTGCGCGACCGGCGTCTCGTTGACCTTCGTCATGGGCCGGCCGGCGTCGGAAGCGCTGTCGTCGGCCTCCGGGGACGATGGTAGCGGAGCAAAGGCGGCAGGCTTCAGCCCCATGATCACGGCCGCAATCTCGCTCCCGGCAAGGCTGCGCAGGGAGGCGAAGTAGGTGACGTTGTTCCGGGCCTCGCGCTCGGACAGATCCTGGCGCAGCACGCTCGCCGCCTCGTCCGGCTTGCCGGCGAGGGTGAGGACGAGGGCGAGGTTCTGGCGGATCAGGCGCGCGTCGCCCGGAATGGCGGCGGCATCGCGGAGGAGCTTGACCGCCTCGCTCCGATCGCCGCCGAGGGCCAGCGACAGGCCGAGGTTGTTGCGCAGGCCGAGGTTGTCGGGGGCTCGCTCCATGGCGTCGATATAGCTCTGCTGCGCTTCCTCATGGCGTCCATCGAGATCGAGGGCGACGGCAAGGCCGTTGCGCAGCCTGTAGTCGTCCGGCGCGAGCGCCACCGCCGACCTGAAGTGCTGCACCGCCAGCTTCGGCCGGTTCATGGTCATCAGAACGCGGGCGTAGCCGCGGTGAGCCACGAGCGACGTCGGCTCGAGGGCGACGGCTTTGCGAAAGGCGTCGGCCGCCTCTTCGACCGAGCCCGACTGCGCCGCCGTTTCGGCGAGGCCGACGAGCGGTGTCGCGCTGTTGGGGGCCAACTCGTGCGCCCGTCGAAAGAGGGTCGCCGCCGCGGCCAGATCGCCGCCGTCGCGGGTCCTTTCGGCGACGCGGATGAGCTGCCTGGATTTGCTGCTTGCGTCGTCGGCCTGCTCGCCCGCCGCCGTCTGCAACAGGCCGGCGCAGCCGCCGAGACCGGTCAACGCGGTGCAGGCAAGCGCCGCCGCGACAGTCGCGGCCAAGGAATAGCGTCGCGGGGCAGGTCTCGCTTTCATGCAGGTCTCCCTCGGCCGGCTCAGCGGCCACCCCGCAATCTAACAATGCCAGCGTTAGGAGAAGCTTAATCGACGGCAGCTAAAAGTATTCATGCATGTCGGCAGCGGCGCTGCCGGCCGGGACATGTTGAACAGTGGAAGCTTTGACGGATGATCATCGTAAAGAAGGAATATCTTGAGCTGACCAGGCTGATCGAGCGGCTCCACCGGCGCTTCCTCGATCTCATTCGCGCCGAACTCAACCGGCTCGGCATTCGCGACATCAACAGCGTTCAGGCGCTGCTTCTTGCCAACATCGGCGACGAGCAGATCGCGATCCGCGACCTGGTCGAACGCGGCTACTACCAGGGCTCCAACGTCTCCTACAACATCAAGAAGTTGGCGGAGATGGGCTACCTGGAGCAGGAACGCTCGACCCACGACCGCCGCTCCGTCAGCATCCGCCTGACCGAGAAGGCCTTGAACGTCGTCGGCCACATTCGCGACCTCGAGAAGAAAATCGCCGGCCAGCTCGACGACGAGAACTTCGGCACCGCAGAGATCGACAACGTCTGTCAGGCGCTGCGTCGGATCGAGCGGACCTGGAGCGACTACGTTCACTACGGCCGCCGCTAGCCGCGCCGGCAACGGCGACGACGGCGGCCGGCCTCAGGATCCGGTTGCGGCGGGCAACGCAGAGCCCAGGAAGGGCACGGCCGACGCCGCCTGAGCAATGCCGTCGGCGGCAAACACCCGGTAACCGCTGGCCTCCGCACATGACAGCGCGCATTCGCGTTCGCCCGGCTCGCGCCCCCAGCCGGTCGACACGTGAACGCCCCCGGCGAGACCGGCGGCGCGTCCGGCGGCGATGTCGCCGCAGCGATCGCCGATAATCCACGACAACGCAAGGTCGATCCCCAGCACGCGCGCGGCGCGGAGCAACATGCCGGGGCTGGGCTTGCGCGCGGGGTGGTCGGGGTGTCGGTACGGCGGGCGCGCCTCGCTGTGGAAGGGACAGGCGAGAACCGCGTCCAGCGTCGCACCCAGGGCGGACAACTCGGCCGCGATGCGATCTTCGACGGCCTGGAAATCCGGCCAGTCGAACAGACCGCGGCCGATCCCCGACTGGTTGGTGACGACGACGACCGGGACCGCCCGCGCATTGGCGTTGGCGATGACCCGGGCCGCGCCGGCGATCAGGCGGACGTCCTCGGCGCGGCGCAAATGGCCGACCTCTTCGACGATCGTTCCGTCGCGGTCGAGAAAGAGGGCAGGGCCGTGCGCCCGAGCCTGCGCGGGGTGGCGGGCATGCAGCCAGATCCCGTCTTCGCCGCAGGTCGCGACCCCTCGGTCCCGACCGGCGCGGTTCATTGGGGAAGGCCGCTCAGCGGACGAACTTCCGGAACTCGGGCTTGCGCTTCTCCTTGAAGGCGCGCACCCCCTCCTGCGACTCCTCGGTGCCGTAGAACATGTTCACCGCCTGCAGGCCCATGGCCGAAATGCCAGCGATATTGGCGGTGTCGGCGTTGAACGAGCGCTTGGCGATG
Organism: Rhodospirillales bacterium; assembly: GCA_016793925.1. Lineage (GTDB taxonomy): Bacteria > Pseudomonadota > Alphaproteobacteria > Rhodospirillales > Defluviicoccaceae > JAEULH01. The sequence goes on from JAEULH010000020.1 coordinate 3,818, forward strand.
GCGATCGCGGTCGGGCTGTTGGCGAGGATCTCGTCGCACCAGGCGCGGACCTCGGCGTCCAGCGCGTCGTCGGCGACAACGGCGTTGCACAGGCCCATGGCCAGCGCTTCGCGCGCCGAGTATCGCCGGCACAGGTACCAGATCTCGCGGGCGCGCTTCTCGCCGATGCAGCGGGCCATGTAGGCGGTGCCGAAACCGGGATCGACGGAGCCGACCTTCGGTCCGACCTGGCCGAAGACCGCGCTTTCGCCGGCAATGGTCAGGTCGCAGAGCAGGGCCAGGACGTGGCCGCCGCCGATGGCGTAGCCCTGGACCCGGGCGATCACCGGCTTCGGGACGTCGCGGATGACCGCCTGCATCTCCTCCAGCGGCAGGCCGATGATCCCGCGGCCGTCGTACTGACCCTCGTGGGCCGACTGGTCGCCGCCGGTGCAGAACGCGCGTGGGCCGGCGCCGGTCAGCACGATCGCGCCGATGCTTTTGTCCCAGCCGGCGCGATGGAAAGCGGCGATCAGCTCCTCGCAGGTCTGGGCGCGGAAGGCGTTGTACTTGTCGGGCCGGTTGATGGTGATCGTGGCGACGCCATCCTCGA
>JAEULH010000040.1 GCA_016793925.1 Rhodospirillales bacterium
GCGGCCGTCTCCCAGGGGCTCTGGTACGCGCGCTCGATCGAGGTGGTGCAATCGCCGCTGGTTCGCACCCTGGTGTGGATGCGGGTGCCGGGCGATATCGTCTTCGGGCTGGGAGCGCTGATGATCGCCCTGTTCGTGTTCAAGCTTTGGATCGGCAGCCTTGGCCGCGTTCCCGCGACCCGGCATCACGAGGGGGATTCGCCCATGGCCGCGGAGTAGGCTCAGGAGCAGGCCCGAGGTCGGGCGGTGCGGCCGGTTACCGACCCACCGCGCCCGCCTCAGGCACCGCTCCGCCGGCCGCGCCGCCCCTCGACGGGCGCGGGAAAGCATGCGGCCAGATCCTCGGCCGGGGCCAGCAGATCGGCGAGAGTGTAGCGGTCGAGGGTGTCGAGGAACCGGTCCAGGGCCTCCTGCAGCACGTGCTTGAGCAGGCAGCCCCTGACGATCCGGCAGTGGACGCCGGCGCTCTTGAAGCACTCGACCAGCGCCATGTCCGGCTCGACGTTGCGGACGATCTCGCCGAGCGTGATGTCTTCCGGGCGTCGGCCGAGGCGCAGCCCGCCGTGCTTGCCGCGGATGGTCTCGACGTAGCCCAGCCGCCCCAGCTCATGAGCCACTTTCATCAGGTGGTTCCGGGAAATCCCGTACTGTTCGGCGATTTCCTGAATCGTGGCGATCCCGGCGCGCCGCAGGCCGAGGTACATCAACACCCGCAGTGCGTAGTCCGTGTAGGCCGTAAGGCGCATGCGCACGTGCTCCCGTTCGCGCGCTCCGCCGCCGCGCGCCGTTCAAGACGTACCGCGCCGCCCGCTGCGGCGTTTCAGAGGTTCAGCCGGGACATGCCGACCGAATCGTAGCGCTCGCCGGAGGCGACGCCGTGCGGCATCAGCTCGTCGATGGCGGCGCGTTCATCGCCCGAGAGCGAAACCGCGAGCGCGCCGACGTTGTCCTCGAGGTTGCGGCGCCGTCGCGTGCCGGGGATCGGGACCACGTCCTCGCCCTGGGCGAGCACCCAGGCGAGCGCGAGCTGCGCCGACGTGCAGCCTTTCGTTCGCGCCAGCGCCTCGATGCGGGCGACAAGATCAAGGTTGCGCTGGAAATTCGCGCCCTGGAAGCGCGGCGATTGCCGCCGGAAATCGTCCTCGGCCAGGTCTCCGGGGCCCCTGATCCTTCCGGTCAGAAACCCGCGGCCGAGCGGCGAGTAGGGCACGAGGGCGATGCCGAGCTCGCGGCAGGCAGGCAGGATCTCCGCTTCAACATCGCGGCTCCACAAAGAGTACTCGGTCTGGAGCGCCGCGATCGGATGGACCGCATGCGCCCGCCGGATCGTTTGCGGCGCGGCTTCCGACAGGCCAAGGAAGCGAACCTTGCCCTCGCGGACAAGATCGGCCATCGCGCCGACCGTGTCCTCGATGGGCGTCTGCGGGTCGACGCGATGCTGATAGTACAGATCGATGGCGTCCACCCGGAGCCGCCGCAGGCTCGCCTCGCAGGCCTGGCGGACGTATTCGGGCCGCCCGTTCACGCCGGCAAAGCTGCCGTCGGCGCCGCGGACATTGCCGAACTTCGTCGCCAGGAACACGCCCTCGCGCCTGTCAGCGATGGCGCGGCCGACCAGCTCCTCGTTGCGCCCGACGCCGTACATGTCGGCGGTGTCGAGGAAGGAGACGCCGAGTTCGATCGCGCGGTGAATCGTCAGGATCGACTCGGCGTCGTCGCGGGCGCCGTAAAACTCCGACATGCCCATGCAGCCAAGGCCGATGGCCGACACCGATGCGCCACTGTTCCCAAGCTTTCGTTTCTCGATCATGAGCGTCCTCCGAACGCGCACGGCCGCGGCGCGCGCGAGCCGCTGCCAGCTATGGTAGAGCCGCCTGCCGCAGCGCGCCAGCGCGGGGTGACGGCGACGCCGGTCCAAGCACCGATCAGGCGCCGACCCCGAGCGTGTCGTGCACCTTCGCGACCGTCGCCTCGTCGAGGCCGAGGCGCTCCGCCAGCCGCTTGAGGTAGTCGCGCTCGGCGTCGGTGTCGACGGTGATGGCCAGCAGCGAAGCGCCGTAGACCTGGACCGCGACTTCGCGGCTCGGCACCTCGCGGACCAACTCGTCGAGATCGAGCGGCTTTTGCATTTCGGCGATGACGAAGGCCTGAGCTTCCTCCTCGCCGCCGTCTTCCTTGAGCCGGCCGAGAATGCGGCTGATCTCGGCGCCGTCGATCTCGCCGTCGGCCTTCGCCGCGTTGATCATCGCCTTCACCGCCAGCTTCGCCGTGTCCTGGAGCTGGGCTTCTTCGGATGGGGATTGCGGCTCGCGCAGCCCGATGGGGGCCTTGGCCGCGGCATCGTCCGGACCTGCCGTTTCGCCGCCCTGGTTCCGGGATGCCAGCGTCTGCATGGCCAGGCTGCCGAGCAGAGCGAGGAGGCCGCCGCCGACGGCGCCGCGCATTGCGCCGCGCCCGCCGCCGAGAACCGAGCCGGCAAGCGCCGCCAGCCCGCCGATCGCCAATGGATTGCCGCTTTGCACCTGCCGTCCGGCCGTACCCAGCCACTTCTCGGCCGTGCCGGTGACATTGCCCAGACCGCCGCGGCTTTGCGCCATCAGATCCTTGAAGATTTGCGACAGCCCGCTATCGCCGGAGGCAAGCCCGTCGGGTCCCATCGCATGACCAAGACGATCCGTCGTCTTGTCCGTGGTCATCCCCGATTGCAGGATTCGGCCCAGAAGCTCCCGTGCATCGAACATTTCATCCTCACCTTGTGTTTGTTCCGGATTGATCCGGCAGAATGTCTGTTCCGGCAGTATCGGCGAGTGGCCCGGCCGCGCTTCGTCAGGTCAGGGCGCGCCGCTTTCGGCGTCGAGGCGGCGGCGAAGGTTGACGACATCGTCGCCGATATCGGCCGTCGAAGCGACCGCTTCGCGGATGGTGATCGGCTCGCCGTAAAGCACATTGGTCGCGTACTGGTCCGGTGCCAGCACCGTGCCGGCAAAAGTCTGCTGCGGATCCTCATTGGCTTCCGCTGCGGTGGTCACGGCAACGATGTCGGCCTGCGGCAGCGGTCCCGGACCGAGCCTGGCGACGGAGAGGCCCGAACCGCCGAGCCGGATGCGCTCGGCGATCAGGCGCTCGACAGCCGTCAAGGCGATGAGCATCACGCGCCCGACGCGATCGGTTGGCGGCGGGCCGAAACTTCCCGAGGTGACACTGAAGACGGCCGGGCCGGTCCACGAACCGCCGGCGTCGCGACCGAACAGAAGGCCTTGCCAGCCCTCGCTTCCGGTTTCGGCGCCGCTGTCGGTGAAAATCAGCAGGCCATGCGCCTGACTGAGGGCGTTGCGGATGTGATCGGCGGGATCGCCTCCCGTCAGCAATTCGTCGAGGGTGGCGTTGGCTTCCGCAAACAGGCGCCCCTGGTCGTAGTGGCTGCTCGCGGCCGCGCTTGCGTTCGTCGACGTCAGTGCGACAGCGAGCATCAGAATCAGCGACAACATGACCTGACGAAGGAACCAGGGTTTTTGCACGGCCATCTCCAGTTACGGCACGACGGGGTCTGACGATGAAAGTGGGGCCTGCACGCCGCTGCCGGCAACCGCCGGTGTAGCGGAAATGCGACGTCTCGCAACCGCGATGTCCGAGATGCCGTCGCGGGTGGACGACGGCGATGCATGCTCCTACAGTCTTGGCATATGGCTGGACAGGCAATATCGACGGTTAGCCACGGCGAAAGATGGCGATAATGGACCAGCGGCGAAGCTGGCTGTATGCGCGCTGCGCGGTCGTCGTGATCGGCTACTGGTTACTCTGGCTTGGCGCCTGGCGCCTCGCGATCCCGTTCGAAGTCGCCCCGCGCATCAGCATCTGGTGGCCGCCCGGAGGGATCTCGTTCGCGCTCCTGCTTCTCTTCGGTAGCCGCTACCTCCCCGCCGTCGCGGTTTCCCAGCTCTTCATCATGGCGCTCATACTCCCCGATCGGCCGCTTTACTGGCTGGGCCTGATGGTCATTGCGTGCGCCGGATATGGGGGCGCGGCCGCGGCTGTCCGCCATCATGCCGGCCCGGTGCCGTTTCTCACCGCCCGCAACGCCTGCATCTTCCTCGCCGCCGCCTGTTGTGGGGCCGCGGCGGTTGCCGTTCCCGGCTCGATGCTGCTCAGCCTTGTCGCGGACGGCCCGTGGAGGGACCTGGGCGGGTCGATCCTCTCGTGGTGGATCGGCGATTTGGCCGCTCTGACGATCGTCACACCCTTCACCGTCTTCGCCCTAGATCCGGTGCGCCTGTGGGTCGAGGGCGTCGACCGTTCCGCGTCGCCGGCTCTCGATCCGGGCGAGGTGCGCGCCCTGCTGTCTGTTCTTGCCGCAACGGTATTGGCGCTTGCGGTGGCCGTCGCCGGGGCGCTGAGCACCGGCTACACTTGGTTCTTCGTCCTGTTCCTGCCGGCCCTCTACGCCGGCTACGCGCTCGGGCCACGCGCCAGCTCCGCGACGGCGCTGGTTGTGACCCTCGGCTCGCTCGCCATGCTGCAGTCGGTCGAACTCATGACGCGGCCGCTCGATCTGCAGTTCTTCATGATCGCGACGGCGGCCTCCAGTCTCTTGTTTGCCATCGTCGTCAGTGATTGGCGCGCGGCCCGCCGCAAGCTCCTCGAAGAGCAGGCGCAGCTTGAGCAACGGGTTGCGGCGCGCACGCGCGAGCTTGCCGAGGCCAATGCCCTGCTGGAAATCGAGGTTCGGGTCCGTGAGGAAGCGGACAGGGCGCTCGTCGAGGCGAAGGAGGCGGTCGAATCCAGTTACCGAGAGCTTGAGACGATCTACCGTCATGCGCCCGTGGGCCTGACGCTGCTCGACAGCGACTTCCGCTATCTCCGTGTGAACGAAACGCTTGCGGAGATCGACGGCGTGTCTGTCGCCGACCACCAGGGCCGCACGCTCTTCGACATCGTCCCCGACATCGCGCCGGCCCTTATTCCTCACCTGCACCAGGTTTTTGACACGGGGATCGCGATAAGGAATGTCGAGATTCGCGGGACGACGTCCCAACGGCAGGGCGTCGAGGGGATCTGGCTCGACAACTTCTATCCGCTCAAGAACATCGACGGGTCGGTCGAGGCCGTCAGCGTCATGGTCCAGGACATCACCGAGCAGCGCCGGGCGGAGGGGGAGCTCCGCCGCGCGCGGGACGCGGCCGAACAGGCGAATGCGCTCAAGTCGCGCTTCCTCGCCGCGACCAGCCATGACCTGCGGCAGCCGTTGCAGACCCTGTCGCTGCTGCAAAGCATCCTTGTCGAGCGGATCAAGGACGAGGATACAGGCCGGATCGCCGGGCAGATGGGCGTCGCCATCGATGTGATGACCGACACCCTGAATGCGCTTCTCGATGTCGATGGCCTGGAAAAGGGTCGCCTGGAGCCAAGGATCAGCGACTTTCCGGTGCAGGTCCTGTTCGACCGGATGTGCAATGAGCTGGCTTCGACGGCCGCCGGCAAGAAGCTTGATTTCAGGGCGTGCGCCTCCAGCCGCATCGTCCGCAGCGACCAGCGGCTGCTCGAGCGCCTGGTCGAGAATTTCGTCGCGAACGCCGTGAAGTACACCGTGAGGGGGAGGATCCTGGTCGGCTGCCGCCGTCGCGGTCCGCTCATTCGCATCGAGGTCTGGGACACGGGGCCGGGCATCCCGGAACCCGAAAGAGACCTCATTTTCGAGCAGTTCTACCGCGGCCGGACAGCCGGCGCCGAGCGCGAACGCGGCCTCGGCCTGGGCCTCGCCCTGGTCCGCAGCCTGGCCGATATCCTCAACCACCGCGTCGGCGTGCATTCGAACGAGGGCAGGGGCTCGATGTTTTTCGTCGAGGTCCCCATCGGTTCGAGCCGAACAGCAGGCATCCCGCCGCCGGCGCGGCAGGCGGCGACGTCCGCCTTGAAGACACCGATGATCGTCCTGATCGAGGATGATCCGGCTGTCCGCGAGTCGCTGGTCATGCTGCTCAAAGGCAACGGCTACGCGGTGCGGGCCGCCGCGACCGGCGAGGAAGCGGTTCGTCTGGTCGAGGCCGGCGACGACGCCGTGGCGCTGGTGATCGCCGATCGCAACCTGCCCGGCGTGCTCAGCGGCGTCGAGGCGGCGGAGCGCATTCGCGGCCGGAGCGCACGCACCGCCGGGCTGATCCTCACCGGCGAGGGTTCGCGCGAGAAGCTGGAACAGCACACCAGCGACGGGCTTGAATGGCTGCAAAAACCGGTCAAGGCGGAAGAGCTCCTCACGCGCGTTCGCGCTCTCATCGCGAGCTGCGGGCGCGGTGACGATGGCGCGCCGGCGACCGATGTGACGGCCGCGCAGCGCGAGGCCGCCGGGCCCGACGACCACGAGGCGGAAGAAGACGGGCGCGCGAACGTCTTCATCGTCGAGGATGACGAGGCGCTTCGCGAGGCCTTGGCGCAGGTGCTCGAAAGCAAAGGCTTCCGCGCCCGCACATACGCGACGGCCACCGAATTCCTCGCCCAACACAAGCGCGAGCGCAGCGGTTGCATCCTGATTGACATCGGTCTTCCAGGCATGAACGGGCTGCAGCTCCAACAACGGTTGAAGGGCGAGGGGATCGAGACACCGGCGATCATCGTCTCGGGGCGCGGTGAAGTGGCGCTGGCCGTTCAGGCCATGCGCGACGGCGCCGTCGACTTCCTGCAAAAGCCCGTGAACGAACGCATGCTCGTCGAGGCCGTGCGCCGAGCCCTGCGCCGGTCGCAGGTTTCGGCCGAGGTCGAGGCGGAGCGACAGTCCGTGCTCAAGCGAATTGAGCGCCTGACGCGCCGCGAGCGGGAGATCCTGACCATGGTCACAGCGGGCCTGGCGAACAAGGAGATTGCCGCTCGGCTGGAGATCAGCCAGCGGACGGTCGAAAACCACCGGGCCCGGGTGATGCACAAAATGGACATGCGCTCCCTTGCCGATCTCGTCCGCGCCGTGAATCTGGTCGATTCCGCACCGCCGGCGCACACCGACCAGGGTTAGCCGCGCCACCGGCGCAGGGCCCCCTGAGTAGAAACACCTACGTACATTCCGACGCTGGTCCCCTGCCCCGAATGCACCTACCTACGAGCCAGCTTGTTCGGCGGGTCGGTCATGTGACCGGCGGCAGCCGGCGGGCTGAAGATAAAGGGAGCGGGAGAGTATGATGAAACTCCAGGCGCTGGCGGCAGGACAGACGGATCGAATCGGTAACGTCAACATCGATTTCCTCCGCCACATCAGCAAGCTCGCCACCGGCTGCGAGAACGAGATCGGCATGCCGATCCGGCTCGAGACCCGGCGTATCCCCAAACATCACGACATCTTCGCCGAGGGCGACACGCTCCGCGATGTCATGTTCCTGCGCGACGGCTGGGCCTATCGCTACCGGCTGCTCGGCGACGGCCGACGGCACATCGTCAATTTTCTCATTCCGGGCGATTTCGTCGGGCCGTATTTCCCGACCGCCGCCCATTTCTGCGGGACGCTCACGGACGTTACGCTGTGTCAGGCGCCTCGAAGCGATTTCAGCGATGCGAATCGCAACTACCCGGCTTTGGCTTCCGCTCTCGAGGCGATCATGGCCACCGAGTACCGCCTGTTGTCAGAGCGCCTCGTCAGCCTCGGGCGCCGGAACGCTCGGGAGCGCATGGCCCACCTGCTGGTGGAACTGTACGAGCGGATGCGACGGGTCGGCCTTATCACCGACAACTCCTACGAGTTTCCGGTGACGCAGGAAATTCTCGCCGATACGCTCGGCTTGAGCGTCGTTCACGTCAACCGCACGCTGCGGAGCCTGCGCGAGGACGGGTTCGCGACGGTCGGCTTCGGTCGGGTCTGCATCCGCGATCTCGATGGGTTGCGGGACGTCGCCGGCGCCGACGAGCCGACCCAGGCCCACTGGAGCCTCGGGACCTCAGCGCCAGTGCCGTTCGCCGCGGCCTCCTAGCGGGGCTTTCCCGCGACCGGGAGAGGGGAGCGAGGGCCGGTGACGACGAGGGCAAGGTACTCCCAGACCATCGTCGCGCCGGCCAGCGCCGTTATTTCCGAAACATCGTAGGCCGGAGCCACTTCGACCAGGTCCATGCCGGCCAGGTCGAGGCCGCCCAGCCGGCGGAGGATGGTCTGGGCCTGCCACGTGCTCAGGCCGCCCACCTCCGGCGTGCCCGTACCCGGTGCGAAGGCCGGATCGAGAGCGTCGATGTCGAAGCTGACGTAGACCGGGCCTTCGCCGACGACCGCCCGGATCTGCTCGACCGTCCAGCCAACTCCCCGTTCGTGGACGTCAGCCGCGCCGAGGATCCGGACGCCGCGACCAAGCGTCCAGTCGTAGACAGACTTCTCCGTGGGCGAGCGGATACCGACCTGCACCATCCGCTGCGGATCGACCAGCCCTTCCTCGATGGCGTGGTAGAAGACGGAGCCGTGACCGTAGCGCAGCCCGAAGCTGTCGGGCCAGGTGTCGACGTGGGCGTCGAAATGGATAAGGCCCAACCGGGCACCGCTGCGACGCGCCAGCGCCCTCAGCAGCGGCAGGGAGACGGTGTGATCGCCGCCCAGGGCGACGAGATGGGGGAACGCTGCCGCCTGTCGCTCGATCATCTCGAGGCTTCGATCGAGTTCGCCCATGGCGATCTCGAAATCGCCGACGTCGCGCAGGCCGTGGTCGGCCGGCCTGACCCAGTGGGTCGGGTGGTCGCCGTCGACGAGCATCCGGCTGGCGTGGCGCAGGGCGTGCGGACCGAAACGGCTGCCCGCGCGGTTCGTCGTGCCAATGTCCAGCGGGATGCCGGCGACGAAGATCCGCCCCTCTTGAACCCGACCGGGCGCGGGTTCGCGCGCGACGCCGAGAAAGCTGGGCGCGATGGCGAAGGTCGGGGGTGGGCGCATGTCATCACCCTCTGAGGCAGTTGTCATTCGGCTTGGCGTCCGGATCGCTTCAAGCACAGCGCGAACGATAGCCGCGGGCGCGACCACGGCCAGGATATGTACCTGCTCCGCCGACGGTGCAACGAGGTCGGGGTCGGCGAAAGCCACGGGAGCCGGTCGACGTCGTTTTGCGCGCGATCGACGATAAACTCCGCCCAAAGAGAGGCGGAATGCTCTACGGTCGAAAGGATCGGGCGTGCGGCAATGGCGCCCGGGCTCGGCCGGGGGGAAGAACGGGAGGATGCGCGACCTCAAGGCGGCTTTGGCGCAGCACTTTTTGCTGAAGGACCTATCGCCGGTTGACCTGGAGCGGGTCGGCGACCTGGCGACCACGCGCTGGTATCGCACAGGCCAACCGGTTTTCATGAAGGGAGATCCCGGGACCGCGATGATGGCCGTCCTGAGCGGGCGGATTCGGATCTGCGCGTATTCGGCCGACGGCCGTGAAGTCATCCTGAATGTCATAAATCCGGGAGAAGTCTTTGGTGAAATTGCGCTAATTGACGGCGGAGAAAGGACCGCCGATGCGTTCGCGATGGAGCCGACCGAGCTCCTGAGCCTCAGCCGGCGCGACTTCCTGCCGTATCTCGAACGCAATCCGCCCGTCTGCATCAGGTTGCTGACGGTTCTGTGTCAACGGCTGCGCTCGACCAGCGAGCAGTTGGAGGACTTCAACTTCCTCGATCTGCGCTGCAGGCTGGCCAAGCGGCTGCTCTATCTCGCAGCCATCCACGGCGAACCCTCGGGCACAGGCATTCACATCGGCGTGCGTCTGCCCCAGCATCTCCTTGCGAGCATGATCGGCACCTCCCGCGAGGCGGTAAACAAGCAGCTCCGCTTGTGGGAAGGAGACGGCCTTCTCGATGTCCGCCGCGGCTCGATCACAATCCTCGATCGCGAGGGGCTGGAAGCCGTCGTCGATGACGTCGCATGCGCGCCGGATCCGGCGACGGCAACGAAGCGTCGGGAGTGAGGGGAGTGAGGGTGGCTGAGTAGGCCGAACGGCAAGGCCCGAGGTCACACGCAGAGGGCTGGCCGATAGGGCCAGCCCTGAGCCCGCTCTGACGGATGCGGTTCTTACCGCAGGTGCTCGACGTCGACGTCACGGCTCCGATTGCCGTAGTGATCGGTCCATTGCGGCCCGGTCGGGACAAGACCCTTCCCGGCATGCAACTCTTCCGACCGCTGGTGGATGTGCTGTCCGAGGAGCGCGAACTCGCCCTTCATCAGCCGCATCCAGGTCGCCGCCATCGCGCCGATCGCGCCAAGCGCCGAAGCCACCGCTGTCTGCTGCACCTTCAGAGAGAAGTCGATCACGTCCAACATTTCAAATCACCTCCTCTCTCGCTTTGATCATAGTACAGCATAGAAGGCGTTGTTGCGGCGCACAACAGATTAATCGTCATACCGGTCCGACAAACCCGCGCACGCCCGCGGCTACTGCATCGTCGCAGGCTCGTTGTCCGGTTCCGTCGGCGCCGCCGCCGTCCCGGCCTGATGGTGGACGAGACGCCATAACACATTCTCGCGCACGAAGATGTTGGTGGCGACCAGGACCGCTTCGCTGAGGTGCTCGTAGCACACGACATAGGCCGTCTCGCCGAAGACCGTCGCCGAGGCGTGACTGACACGAACGGCGGGCGAGCGGGGATTCGACAGGATTGCGCGCCAGCTCGCCAGAACCGCCTCGCGCCCTGCGAGCGCCGTCCATCCCGGGTGAATGCAGGTGATCGCCTCGCGTTGCGACCAGACCTTTTCCATGGCGTCGAGGTCGCGTGCGCTGAACGCGGCGTAGAAAGCGTCGTTGGCGAACAGAACGGCGACATCCGCAGTCACGGCAAGCTCCGGCAGGCGTGTGTCCCAAAAATCCCTGGTGCGCTCACTCTAGCCCAGGTCCGCTCCATGTGGTACGTCCGGAGACGCCCGAATGAACCCGAGCCAATCCTCTGCATCGTCCAGGGCGGGCGCGTCCATGACCTTCAACAGCTATGAGCTCGCACGGCCTTTTCTGCACGCGCTCGATCCGGAGCGGGCCCATCGACTGAGCGTCGCCGCCCTGCGCCTCGGGCTCGGCGGCTCCGTCGGCGCCGCCGCCGATCCTTCGCTGGCCTCGAAGCCATGGGGGATTCCCTTCGCCAACCCTCTCGGCCTCGCCGCCGGCTTTGACAAGAACGCGACTGTCTTCGACGCCGTCCTCGGCCTCGGCTTCGGATTCGCGGAAATCGGCACCGTGACGCTGCGTCCGCAGCAGGGCAACCCGCGGCCGCGCCTGTTCCGGTTGGCCGCCGACGGCGCCGTTATCAACCGCATGGGCTTCAACAACGACGGCCTTGTCGCCGTCCGCAGGCGGCTCGAGCGTCGCCGGGGGCTCGGCGGCCGTCTCGGACCCGTCGGTGCCAATGTCGGGCCGAACCGCGACGCGAGCGACCCGGTCGCCGACTGCGCCGCCTGCGTGGAAGCGCTGGCTTCGCTGGTCGACTACCTTGTCGTCAACGTCTCGTCGCCCAATACCCCCGGGCTGCGCGGCCTCCAGGCCCAGGATGTGCTGCGGCCTCTGCTTTCGGCATGCCTCGACGCCCGTGGCCGCAGGCCGGGCGCGCCGCCGCTGCTGGTCAAGGTCGCGCCGGATCTGTCGGTCGAGGAGCGCCGCGCGATTGCCGGCGTCATCCTGGAGGTCGGAATCGACGGGCTCATCGCCACCAATACGACCATCGCGCGGCCGCCGGGCCTGCGCGACCCTCGCCGGGCCGAGGCGGGCGGGCTCAGCGGCCGACCGCTGTTCGCGCTGTCCACCGAAGTCCTGGCCGACCTGTACCGTCTGACCGAAGGCCGCGTTCCGATGATCGCGGCCGGCGGCATTGCGAGCGGCGCCGACGCCTACGCCAAGATTCGCGCCGGCGCCTCGCTGGTGCAACTCTACACCGCGCTCGTCTACCGCGGACCGCGCCTTGTCGGGCAAATCCTGGCCGAGCTGGCGCGGCGCATCCGCGCCGACGGGTTCGACCGGATCGAACAGGCGATCGGCAGCGGCAATTCCGGCGGGGCGCTTGCGACAAACACGACGGCGCATCGCGGTTGACACTCCGGCGTTGCGTGGCATACTCCCGCGCTCGCTCGGCGCACACCGCGACCCGGGCCCTGTCCAATCTGCCCCCACGGCAAGAAAATCGTCGGAAGCAGCGAATGAGAACCTATTCGGCCAAAGCGGCTGACATTGATCGCAAATGGTTCGTGATCGACGCGGAGGGTATCGTGCTCGGCCGCCTGGCGGTGGTCGTCGCGGACCATCTTCGCGGCAAGCACAAGCCCATCTATACGCCGCATGTCGATACCGGCGACAACGTCATCGTCGTCAACGCGGAAAAGGTCGCGCTGACCGGCCGGAAGCGGGAAAGGAAGGTGTTCTACTGGCACACCGGCCATCCCGGCGGGATCAAGAGCCGCACGGTGGGCGCCACCCTCGACGGCAGATTCCCGCAGCGCGTGGTGGAGAAGGCCGTCGAGCGCATGGTTCCGCGCAACCCGCTGGGCCGACAGATGATGCGTAAGCTCAAGGTGTACGCCGGGGCGGAGCATCCTCACCAGGCGCAGCAGCCGATCGCGCTGGATGTCGCCGCGATGAATTCGAAGAACAAGAGATAGACGATCATGGCCGATCACGCCGCCAGCCTCGAAGATCTGAAACGTCTCGCCGACGGCGGGCCCGCAGACGCCGCCGCGCCCGTTCACGAGCGCAAGGTCGATGCCTTCGGCCGATCCTATGCGACCGGCAAGCGGAAGGACGCGATTGCCCGCGTCTGGATCAAGGCGGGGCGTGGCCGGATCACCGTCAACGGCAAGGACGCGGAGGCCTATTTCGCGAGACCGACCCTGCGCATGGTCATCAATCAGCCGTTCGCCGCGACCCAGCGCACCGGCCAGTTCGATGTCGTCTGCACGGTCGCCGGCGGCGGCCTGTCCGGCCAGGCCGGCGCGGTTCGTCACGGCATCAGCCAGGCGCTTGGATTGTTCGAGCCGGAGATCCGGCCGGTGCTGCGCTCCGGCGGCTTTCTGACCCGAGACCCGCGTGTCGTCGAGCGCAAGAAGTACGGCCGGGCCAAGGCTCGCCGCAGCTTCCAGTTCTCCAAGCGCTAGGCGCGACCCGCGAGAGACCGCCGGCCGCTCCGGCCCGTCGCCGGGTCCGGCGACGGTTGCGAATTTTCGGCTCTGTTCTCGATCTGACGAGGCTGTCGCGATGGCTTCCACCAACCATCCGATCCGCGTCGCCATCCTCGGCGCCAGCGGCTACACCGGCGCCGAGTTGGTCCGGCTGCTCACGCGCCACGCTGGCGCGTCCATCGTTGCGCTGACCGCCGATCGCAAGGCTGGCCAGTCGCTTGGCGCCGTGTTTCCGCATCTGGCGGCGGTCGTCGACGATCGGGCGCTGCCGCCGCTGACCGCGGCCGATGAGGTCGACTGGGACGGCGTCGACGTCGCGTTCTTCGGGCTGCCCCATGGAACGACCCATGCGGTGGCGGCGCAGGCGCCGGAACGCGTCAAGCTCATCGACCTCTCGCCCGACTTCCGCTTCACCGATCCGGAGACCTACAGCCTCTGGTACGGCATCCCCCATGGCGCGCCCGCGCTCCAGCGCGAGGCCGTCTACGGCCTGACGGAGCTGGCCCGCGCCGAGATCGTCGGAGCGAGGCTCGTCGCCTGTCCCGGTTGCTACCCGACCGCGTCGCTGTTGCCGCTGGTTCCGCTTGCGGAGGCCGGACTGATCGCCATCGACGAGATCATCATCGACGCCAAGTCCGGGGTGAGTGGGGCTGGGCGGGGGCTGAAGGAGGCGTCGCTGTACGCCGAGGTCGCAGAGGGCGTGCATGCCTATGGCGTTGCCGCCCATCGGCACGCGCCGGAGATCGAGCAGGCGATTTCGCGCGCCGGCGGCCGGCCGGTCACGGTCAACTTCACACCGCACCTGATGCCCATCAATCGGGGCATCCTGGCCAGCATCTACGTCCGCCTGAACGACGGCGTCGAGGTCGAGGACCTTCGCGCACGTCTGGCATCGGTCTATGCCGACGAGCCCTTCGTTCGCGTCCTTGGAGAAGGGCAGGTACCCGCGACGCGGCATGTTCGCGGCTCCAACCATGCGCTGATCGGAGTGTTCAAGGACCGGCTGCCGCGCCGGGCGATCCTGATGTCGGTCATCGACAACCTGGTCAAGGGCGCGTCCGGCCAGGCCGTGCAGAACATGAACCTGATGTGCGGTCTCGAGGAGACCGTCGGCCTCGGACAGCAGCCGCTGTTTCCTTGACCTTGCTGTTTCCTTGACCTTGGCCCGCGCCAGGGTCCCTCTCGGTCGACCCGCGGTCAGCGCGACGGCGCCGGATCGCGGGGCGCGCGATGACTTTGCCATCCCATCCGCCCGGCATCCGCCCTTATGCCCCTTGACGCAGCCGTCGGCTTGTTGTGTTCTAGAATGAATTAAAAAGGCTGGCAGTTGCCTCGGGCGAACAGGCGCGTCTAAACGCGTTCATTGTTTCGGCGCATTCAAGCGCTGGAACATGGCTGACGGGGGCAATTATGCACATATCGCCACAATGTGGCAGACGCAACATTTTCTTTCTCTTGCTGGCTACGGCGGTATTTGTCTTTTTCGCCGACCTGAGGGCCGCTCAGGCTCGGCCGAATTTCGTCGTTATTTCGACGGACGACCAGACCGCCCAGCAGCTTCAGCGCATGCCGAAGACCCTGGAGCTCCTCGCGGCAAAGGGGACTGTCCTCAGTAACTTCCATGTGGCGGAGCCCCTCTGCGAGCCTTCGCGGGTCTCTTTCCTGACGGGTCAGTACCCGCACAACCACGGCATCACGACCAATGCCACGTTCTGGGGGCCGGGGGGCTCGTTCGATAACGACAAGCTGGGCCATGCCAATACCATAGCGGCGTGGCTTCAGAATGCGGGCTACTACACGTCGATGATCGGCAAATACATGAACGGGTTGTCGCAGAACACGAAACCGATCGCCGGGTGGAGCGATTGGCAGGTCGTGGTCAACCCGACCTCCGTTCGCATGTACGACTACACCATGCGCGACAACAACGTGCTTGTGCCCTACGGCAGCGCGCCCGAGGACTACAAGACCGACGTGCTCGCCGAGCGCGCCATCGAAACGATCCGCGAGCGCGCCGCCGCCGGAAACCCGTTCTTCATGTGGCTCTCGGTCACTGCGCCGCATATCGAGGTCCTGCCCGACGATCAGTATGCTCTGCGCCCAGCGCCGCGGCATGCCGGCAGGTTTGCAAGAACGCCGCTTCCGAAGCCGCCGTCGTACAACGAGGCCGACGTCAGCGACAAACCGTCGTGGATTCGCAAGTTGCCGCTGATCGACGCGGCGGGCGAGGCGGAGTTGACCGATCTTTATCGTTCGGAGATCCGCTCCCTGCTGGCCGTCGACGACCTGGTGGAAGGCGTCATGACCGCGCTCGCGGACGAGCGCCTTCTGGACAACACGGTCGTCTTCTTCACCTCCGACAACGGCTACGAGCACGGTGAGCACCGCCTGGCCTTCGGGAAGAAGATCGTATACGAGGAAGGGACCCGCATGCCGCTGCTGGCCCGCGGCGGTTGCTTCGCGCCCGGCAAGAAGCTGTCATTCCCGGCCGTGAACCTCGACCTTACCAGGACGATCGTCGATCTTGCCGGCGCCAAGCCGGGCCGAAAGCTCGACGGCCAGTCCCTGTGCACCTTGCAGCGCAACGCCGCCGTCGCGAATCGCCGGGCGATCATCCTTACGAACGGACACTCAAACGCCGTGCGCACCAAGCGCTACGTCTACATCGAACACGCCGATGGTTCGACGCGGGAACTGTACGATCTCGCGACCGATCCTTACCAACTGGTCAGCCTCCACAATTCGCCCGCGCACGCGGCAATTCGCTCGGCGCTGGCCGCCGACCTCGCGAAATTGGAGACATGCAAGGGCGCTGCCGCCTGCCTCGTTCAGTACCCGTAAAGCGGATGCGGCGGGCCGGTCACGGGCCGCCACATGCCGCCCGAGCGGAGCGTTTGTTGCAGATGCACATCCATGTGATGCAATTGCCGGCGCAACGGGATACCATGCGGCGATGAGCGTCCGCGAGGCGTTCGTCTCGCGATCCTTCCGATGGCATCCCGGGTCAATGTCGATGCGAAGAGCAAGCACGTGAATCGGCTGAGTCGCGCGCCTTGAGAATTCTGGTCTACGGTCTCAACTACCTCCCCGAACTGACCGGTATTGGCAAGTACACCGGAGAGATGTGCGAGTGGCTGGCCGGCCGCGGCCACGAGCTCGATGTCGTCTGCGCCGTACCCTATTATCCCGAGTGGCAGGTGCCGCAAGCCTTTCGCACCGGCCTTTACCGCTCGGAACGACGCAACGGCGTCGGCGTCCACCGCTCCCGCCTGTTTGTCCCGGCGAAACCGACCACCGCGACCCGCCTCATCCATCTGGCGAGCTTCGCCGGCGCAAGCCTGCCGCAACTGCTGTGCCGACGCTCCGGTCGGCCGGACGTCCTCATCGCCGTCGAGCCGACCATGTTCTGCGTCCCCGGCGCGCTCCTCGCCGCCCGGCTGTTCGGCGCGAAGTGTCTCCTGCATGTCCAGGACTTCGAATTGGATGCGATGGCCGGACTTGGCATGGGCAAGAGCGGTCGCGCGGCCGCCGCCGTCGAGCGCTGGCTGATGCGCCGCTTCGACGCGATCTCGACGATCTCCTACAGCATGGTCGAACGCGCCCGGGAAAAGATGTGCGGCGGCGGTCGGGTACTGTTCTTCCCCAACTGGGTCGACATCGACTTCGTCAAACCGGGACCGAGCGGCGATTCCTATCGCGCGCTGTGGGGCATTTCGCCGGAGACCAGGGTGGTTCTCTACTCCGGGAACATGGGGCACAAGCAGGGCCTGGAGATCGTGCTGGACGCAGCGGCCGCCCTGCGCGGCGAAAGCGACGTCGTCTTCCTCTTCGTCGGCGCCGGATCGGCGGTCGAGATGTTGCGGAAGAAGGCCGAAGCCATGAACCTCGGCAACGTGCGTTTCTACCCGTTGCAGCCCTACGAGAACCTGCCGGAGCTGATGGCGCTTGCCGACGTCCATCTTGTCGTCCAGCGGCGCGGCGCCGCCGACGCCGTGCTGCCGTCGAAGCTTACGACGATCCTCGCCGCCGGCGGCGATGCGCTGATAACCGCCGAACCGCACACGGAACTTGGCAAGCTGTGCGAGCGCCATCCCGGCATCGGCGTCTGCATCGAGCCGGAAGATAGCGAGGCCCTTACAAGAGCATTGCGGGAAATGGTGGCTGCGGTCGATGTCGGAGCCCGGCGCCGCAACCCGGTCGCGCGCATGTACGCGGAGCAAAATCTGAGCAAGGAGCGGGTTCTGGAGCGTTTCGAGGCGGATCTCCAGCAACTCATCGCAAACGGGGAACAGCATGGTTGAAGGCAGCGGGCGAGGCCCGACAATCTACGTTGCCGGTCATCGCGGCATGGTCGGCGCGGCGATCTGCCGCCAGCTTGAAGCCGCGGGCGCCGGCGAAATCGTCACACGCACCCACGCCGAACTCGACCTGCTCGACCAGACCGCAGTCGAGCGCTTCTTTGCCGAAACCCGACCCGAGCAGGTCTACCTTGCCGCCGCGAAGGTCGGCGGGATCTGGGCCAACAACGAATACCCGGCCGAATTCATCTACGAGAACCTGATGATCGAGGCCAACATCATCCGCGCAGCCCACCGCCACGGCGCGGACCGCCTGCTGTTCCTCGGCAGTTCGTGCATCTATCCCAGGATGGCCGAGCAGCCGATGCGCGAACAGGCGTTGCTGACGGGGACGCTGGAGGCGACCAACGAGCCGTACGCGATCGCCAAGATCGCGGGGATCAAGCTGTGCGAATCCTTCAACCGGCAGTACGGCGCCGATTTCCGCAGCGTCATGCCGACCAACCTTTACGGGCCGGGCGACAACTTCGATCTGGAGAAGAGCCACGTGATCCCGGCGCTGATCCGCAAGTTCGATACGGCCAAGGCGGACAATGCGGCCGCGGTCGAGGTCTGGGGCACGGGAACGCCACGGCGCGAGTTTCTCCATGTCGACGACATGGCCGCGGCCTGCGTCTTCGTCATGCAACTCGATCCGGAGGCCTACCGGAAGCAAACCGAGCCGATGCTCTCGCATATCAACGTCGGCGTCGGCGACGACGTCACCATCGCGGAGCTGGCCAGGACGGTCGGCGAGGTCGTCGGCTATACCGGCGAGATCCGCTTCGACGTCTCGAAGCCCGATGGAACCCCGCGCAAGCTGCTGGACGTTTCGCGGCTGAAGGCGCTGGGTTGGAAAGCGACGATCGGCTTGCGGGAGGGGCTGCGGGGGACGTACGAATGGTTCCTGCACAATCGACAGGCGCTAAGGGACTGAGGCGTCGCGGCCGGGGCTAGCGCCCGCGGCTGCGTCAAGGCCCAGCGACGGCGCTCGCGCCAGCGCGCGTCGCGACACCACCCGGCAAAGGCCGGGGCATCTCGAACGAACGGCGGATTGCGAATGAAGAAAGCATTGATTACGGGCGTCACCGGGCAGGATGGCGCCTACCTGGCCGAGCTCCTGCTGGACAAAGGCTACGAAGTTCACGGCGTCAAGCGCCGCACCTCATTGTTCAACACCGATCGCATCGATCACCTTTATCAGGATCCCCACGATCCCAATCAGCGGTTCGTCCTTCACCACGGCGACATGACAGACTCGTCGAGCCTGATCCGCATCATCCAGCAGGTCCAGCCGGACGAAATCTACAATCTCGCCGCCCAGAGCCATGTCGCGGTGTCGTTCGAGGAGCCGGAATACACGGCCGACTCCGACGCGATCGGAACCCTGCGCCTGCTCGAGGCGATCCGCATCCTCGGATTGGAACGCCGCACTCGGTTCTACCAGGCCTCGACGTCCGAGCTGTACGGGCTTGTCCAGGAGATTCCACAGACCGAGAAGACGCCGTTCTACCCGCGCTCGCCCTACGCGGTCGCCAAGCTCTACGCGTACTGGATCACCGTCAACTACCGCGAGGCCTACGGCATCTACGCCTGCAACGGCATCCTCTTCAACCACGAGAGCCCGATCCGCGGCGAAACCTTCGTCACCCGCAAGATCACCCGTGCCCTGGCGCGGATCAAACTCGGGCTGCAGGAGCGGGTGTATCTCGGCAACCTCGACGCACGGCGCGACTGGGGTCACGCCAAGGACTACGTCCGCATGCAATGGCTGATGCTGCAGCAGGACGCGCCCGAGGACTTCGTGATTGCCACCGGCGAACAGCATTCCGTGCGCGACTTCGTCGGAACCGCCGCGCGCGAGGTCGGCATGGATGTCACCTGGGAGGGCGAGGGCGTCGACGAGAAGGGTTACGACCGCGCCACCGGCAAGTGCATCGTCGCCGTCGACCCGCGCTACTTCCGTCCAACCGAAGTCGAAACCCTGTTGGGCGACCCCTCGAAGGCGCGCAACAAACTCGGCTGGGTCCCGGAGATCAGTTTCGCCGAGCTGGTCGGCGAGATGATGCGCGGGGACCTGAAGGAAGCGAAACGCGACGAGATGTGCCGGCGCGAGGGCTTCACGGTTCTCAGCCGCCTCGCCTGAGCCCCTGGGGAGGGTGAGAAGCCCGGGGCCCGGATGGCTCGACCGGCTGACTTGTCGGCTTGACAGATCGCGGGTTCGGGCCCACACTATTAGCAGACGTTGAAACAAACGTGGAGGTGCGCAATCGGCAATACTCCACCGGACAATCAACAAGTCGCCGGCTCCTTGGCACCGGCATCAGACTTGAAAGTCCAAGGATATACTCGACGTAGTCGAGCGCAGGAGGCCTCGCCCCTGCATCATTGACCCCCGCCCGCCTGGAATAGGCATCGCGCGGGGGTCTTCATTTATGGCTTCCCAATATCGAGCGAGTATTACAGCCGCTTCTGTCCCGGCGCGTCCTGGCATCCTTGGACGCGTCATCCCCCGGAGCGGCCCTCGTTCGCAGGCAAAACCCGGGTGGGAGCCGCGCGGCGACGAACGGTGAAAGAAGCGGCCACCCCGCCGTCGTGGCTGCTGCGCCGGCAGCCCGCGGGGCATCGTCGCCCCGGGATCGGGGCGGTTGACCGCCGCGGTCGGGGGAAGGCGGCGGAACGCGACTCGAAGAAGGCAGCGGCTCGCTGCCGAAAATGCGGCCGGCTTGTTGAAGGATCTGACGGATCCCGGTTCGTCGGCCTTGATCGACTTCTTCGCCCGGACCACTTCCATCCTCACAGCTGCCGTTTCCATCCCCTTGATATTGACCAATTTCTACGCACGCGGTAGGCTTTGGTCAGGCGGCATTGGAGATACAGCAATGGCCGGAAGGACCATCACCAGGGCTGACCTCAGCGAGGCGGTCTATCAGGAGGTCGGCCTGTCGCGCAGTGAATCGGCCGAGCTCCTCGAATCGGTTCTGGGAGAGATTGTTCAGGCGCTGGGGCAGGGCGATACGGTAAAGCTGTCCTCCTTCGGGACCTTTTCAATTCGGCAGAAGGGCCGCCGGATCGGCAGGAACCCCAAAACCGGGGAAGAGGTGCCGATTTTCCCACGCAAGGTTTTGGTCTTCCGTCCATCGCAGGTGCTCAAGAATCGGATCAAGGAGAGCCGGCACCCCGGCGCTGCGTGATGAGCGCACCCTTGACCGAAGGCGAGGCCTCTCGGCCGGTTGCGGGCGGCAAATCGCCTTCGGCATTTCGGACAATAACCGAAGTCGCGAACGAACTCGACTTGCCGCAGCATGTCCTCCGCTTTTGGGAGACCAGGTTTCCCCAGATACGACCGATGAAGCGTCGTGGCGGCCGGCGCTACTACCGCCCGGAAGACGTGGTGATGCTGCGCGAGGTGCGCCGCCTGCTTTACGTCGAGGGCTACACCATCCGCGGAGTGCAGAAGCTGCTTCGTCAGCAGGGGCGGCGGGCGCTGGCCCAGGCCCCGCGAGCTTCGGCGGTCGACGACCGTGGGGAAGCCGGCGACGACGCACACGACGACGATGGGATATCGCAGCCCGCAGAACCGGCGGGCTCCGGCGATCGCGAAACCGCAGCGGGGCCCGGCGGGGCGGCGGTCGAGGCGTCTTCGCCGTCTTCGCCGAAATGGCGGCGCGACATGGAAATGTCGACCGTTCTCCGCAAGGAACTGTTCGACCTGCTCTGCGAACTGGAGGAACTGCGCGCCCTGCTGCCGCCCCGCAATTCCGGGCGCCCGGAATAGCCGCAGGCTTTCGCTCTTCACCGCAGGCGGGCGGCGCGCCGTTGGCCCGGATCGCGCCGCTCCGTCCTGGGTGCGCCCCGTCAACGCGTCGTTGCGCCGGGTCGCGGCTGCTCTATAGTGGGCCGCGGTCCGGAGCGTGGCGCAGCTTGGTAGCGCACTAGACTGGGGGTCTAGGGGTCGCCGGTTCGAATCCGGCCGCTCCGACCAGACCGTTGTCCGGCGTCGCGGCTATGCCGGGTGCATTTGCATAAAGCGGCCACTGCTGAAGTCGGTGATCGCCTGGCGGATCTCCGCCTCGCTGTTCATGACGAACGGCCCATGACCGACAATCGGTTCGTCGATCGGCTCCCCCGCCAGCACGAGCGCGGTTGCCTCGCCGTTCGCCCTGATCGCGGCGCCGGCGCCGGCCCGGTCGAACAAGACCACCTCCGCCTCGTTCGCCGTTCGACCGTCGTGGAGTGTGACGGATCCCGACAGGACAACCAGCACGCCGGTGCCGCCGTCCGCCAGGTCGAGGGACACCGCCCCGTCCGGGACGAGCCGCAGGTCCCATACATCCATGGGCGTGAAGGTGTGCGCCGGACCCTTCGTTCCTGCGAACGCGCCGGCAATCACGCGAACGCGCCCGGCGCCGTCGGGCAGAGCGACGGACGGGATGTCCGCGGCGCGGATCGCCTGGTACTTCGGCGCCGTCATCTTGTCCCTGGCGGGCAGGTTGACCCAGAGCTGGACCATTCGGAACGGTCCGCCGGTCCTGGTGAAGCCGGGCGAGTGGAACTCCTCGTGGAGGATGCCCCCGCCGGCCGTCATCCATTGGACGTCGCCGGGACCGATGACCCCGCCCTGACCGGTCGAATCGCGATGCGCGACCTCGCCGTCGTACACGATCGTCACCGTCTCGAAGCCGCGATGAGGATGCGCGCCGACGCCGCGCGGGCGCGGGGACGGATCGAACCACGCCGGGCCGGCATAGTCGAGCAGGAGAAACGGGCTGATGCGGCCGCCGAACCGGTCGTACGAGAAGAGCGTGCGGACGGGGAACCCGTCACCCACCCAGTGTCTGTCCGGAGTGCTGTAGATACCGAGGATCGGTTTCATGCCAGAAGAGTGCTTCATGTCCGCAAGTTGCCTCCAATATTGACTCAGTCGGGAGCAGGGGGTCGGAGCGGCTTTTTTGTTATGTATGGTCAGAAAGCGTGCAGCGAAAGGGCCGACTGTACATGCCGGTTCCGACCCGTTGCTTTTTGGTCATTGTCGAAGCTCCTCACGATATGAGCGCTTCGCGTGGCCGCGACGGCAAAAGGAGTGGGTGAAGCAGCCGACACCCTGCGCGGCCGACCCGGATCGGCGGC
The DNA here is from genome assembly GCA_016793925.1 of Rhodospirillales bacterium. Taxonomy (GTDB): domain Bacteria; phylum Pseudomonadota; class Alphaproteobacteria; order Rhodospirillales; family Defluviicoccaceae; genus JAEULH01. The sequence continues at coordinate 22,552 of JAEULH010000040.1, forward strand.
GCATAAAACTCCTCGATCGGGGCAACATGCCTGCCATGCCATCAAACAGGGTCGGCAGAATGGCGAAAAACCGGTAGATATACGGCCAACCCGGTCTTGAGCGGCTCCCCCCCGGAGCCCGTCCGGCCGCCGGATCGAGACGCTCCCCCCGCGGCTCGGTCCGGCACCTTTTCCAGGGCAGATGATGGATTATGTAGAAATCGCAGCCGGGTTGGCGCTGCTCGTCGTCGGCGCGGAACTCCTCGTGCGCGGCTCGGTCACGTTGGCCCGGCGTCTCGGCGTCTCGCCCCTGCTTATCGGCCTCACCCTGGTCGGCTTCGGCACTTCGACGCCGGAGCTGGTGGCGAGCGTGACGGCCGCCCTGCGCGGTTCGCCCGGTATCGCCATCGGCAACGTCGTCGGCAGCAACATCTGCAACGTCCTGCTTATCCTCGGCATCAGCGCGCTCATCTGCCCATTGGCGACGACGCGGCGCGCCTTCGTTCGCGACGGCCCGGTTCTGCTTGGGGTCAGTGTTCTGCTGGTTGCTGTGTGCGGATACGGCGTCCTGTCGCGCCCGTTCGGGGCCCTCTTCGTCGCTTTGCTCGCCGCCTACCTCGTCTACACGTACCGGACCGAACGGTGCGCGCCAGACGCCGCCGGGGCCATGCACGCGGCCGAAGGGGAGCACGTTCCGACCCTCCCTCTGGCCTGGCCGATCGCCGTCGGCATGGTCGCCGCCGGCATCGGTGTTCTTGTCTTCGGCGCAACGCTGCTGGTCGACGGCGCCATCATGGTCGCGCGCGACTTCGGCGTCTCGGAGACCGTCATCGGCCTCACCGTCGTCGCGTTCGGAACGTCCCTGCCCGAACTCGCGACATCGGCGGTGGCCGCCTTCCGCCGCGAAGCCGATGTCGCCATCGGCAACGTCGTCGGCAGCAATATCTACAACGTGCTCGGCATCCTCGGCGTGACCGCCCTCATTCAGCCGATCGCGGTGCCGGCCGAGATCATGGCCTTCGACATCTGGGTCATGCTCGCCGCGACCGTCCTCCTCGTGGTATTCGCCCTGACCGGCCTGCGCGTCAATCGCTGGGAGGGCGGCGTGCTTCTCGCCGGCTATGTCGGCTACGTCGGCTACTTGGCCAGGTTCGCGCTGAATTAGCGCAGCGCGGCCGGCGGCGTTTTTTGGAACGCCTGGAAGAGTGCCTGCTATACCTCCAGTTGGAGAAGGCTTCACGCAGCGGCATTCCGTCGCTGTGGAACGAATGGCATGCGCTTCCCAAGCGAGTGCCCGAGAAATGAGGCGGCAGGGATATGGGGACTTTCATCGGCACGCCCGACGCCGACACGATCACGACGGGGTTCGTTTCCGCCGGGGTCGGGGTCATGTTTGAGGGCGACGCGCCATCGGATGGCGACGACAGCATCTACGGCTATGCAGGCAGCGACACGCTCGGGGGCGGCGGCGGCAACGACACGATCGATGGCGGCGAGGGCGGCGACACGATCGACGGCGGAACCGGCAGCGATACGATCAGGGGCGGACCCGGCGACGACTTCATCCTGGGCAAGACGCCGGGCCTGAGCGATGCGACCGACTGCGACCTTATCTACGGAGACGACGGCAACGACGTGATCTTCGGCAACGGCGGGGAGCACGACGGCTACAGCGCGGACGGCGCCGATCGCATCTACGGGGGCGCCGGCGATGACGGGTTGTACGGCAAGCTCGGCGACGATCTGTTGTACGGCGGCGACGGCAACGACACCCTCGGCGGCTACTACGGCTGCGACGTGCTCTTCGGACAGAACGGCGCGGACCGCCTGATCGGCCGGCATGACGCCGACCGCCTCAACGGCGGCGCGGGCAACGACATCTACGAGTACGTCGCGGTCACCGACTCGACGCCCTCGGCGCAGGACTCGATCTCGAACTTCGACGGCGTCGGCGCGCCTGCCGGCGACCGCATCAGCCTCGCCCGCATCGACGCCGACCCCGGCGCCAGCGGCGATCAGGCCTTCGTCTTCATCGGAACGGCGGAATTCACCGGCCCCGGACAGGTGAGGGTCACCGACCTGGGTCCCCACACCCTGGTCCAGGCCAACACCAACGACTCGCCGGAGCCGGAACTGCAGATCCTGGTGAAGGACGGCGCCGCCCACGCGGGGGAATGGGTCGCCGGCGATTTCATCCTGTAAATCGGCGACGCCAGGACGGAGCATCGCTCATGACCATTGATTCTTCCACGATCATCGCCAGCGAAGCGGCGTCTCGCCCCGACCCCGATCTGATCGGGTTCGAACATGGCTATCGCACCGTTGACGGGTTGCGCCTGCATTACGTCTCCGGCGGCAATCCCGCCAGACCGACGCTGGTCCTCCTCGCGGGTTTTCCCCAAAGCTGGTTTGCCTGGCGGTATGTCATGGCCGATCTCGCCGACCGCTTCCAGATCATCGCGCCGGATCTTCCAGGACAGGGAGACTCGGATCGCCCAAACGACGGATACGACACGCGCACCGTCGCGACCCGGGTTCATGCTCTGCTCCAGGCGCTCGGCAAGGAGCGCTACTTCCTCGCCGCCCATGACGTAGGCGCCTGGGTCGCCTATCCTTTCGCGGCGCTCTTTGCCGACGAGGTCGAACGGCTGGCGCTTCTTGACGCCGGCATTCCCGGCATAACCTTGCCCGATGCCTTCCCCGCCGCGCCCGACCGGGCCTGGCGGACATGGCATTTCTCGTTTCATATGATTCCCGACCTCCCCGAAACGCTGATCGCGGGTCGGGAGCGGGCTTATCTCGACTGGTTTCTGAGGAGAAAGACGGTAAACCCTGAAACCTTTCCCGAGGCGACCTTGGACGAATACCTGCGGATCTTTGTCAAGGACGGCGGACTGAGGGCAGGCCTCGCGTTCTATCGTGCGATTCCGCTTTCGGCGGAACAGAACCGGGCGCTGTGCCGCGTTCGCAAGCTGCCGATGCCGGTACTTGCCATCGGCGCCGACCAGGGGTCGATCGCCGACATGGCAGGACCGCTGAGGGAATTCGCCGGAGATGTGCGCGGGCGGACAATGACGTTCTGCGGACATTTCATCCCCGAGGAACAACCGACCGCCTTGGCCCGGGAACTGGCCGAGTTCTTTGGGCAAGGCAGCGGGTCCGATCTCTAGGGCGCTTCGATCGGCATGCAGATCGGTGATCGGGTGAGGGTCACCGGCCTGGAGCCCAACACCCTGGTCCAGCCAACAGCAACGACCGTCGGACGGAACTGCAGGTCCTGGTGAAGGACGGCGTGACCCGCGCGGGGGACCGGATCGCCGACGACTTCGTTTTGTAAGTCAGAGACGGCAGGACAAGCGAGCGCTTTCACCGCGCTGACGGGCGTCGATAAAGAATTCCGTGTGGTTGAACTTCGCGCCGCAGTATAATTACCTGTTCGGCTTCTGACGATGAAGCCAACGGAGGGCTGCTCCAACAGGCAGCGGCGCCTGCCAAAGCAGGGCCGAGGGAGGGAGGACTTCGCTTCGAGGTGCGTCCGGCCAGACGAGCGATTGCCGCCCGTCCGATGAGGTCCAGGCGCGCGGCGATAGCGGAGGACGACCATGGGTACTTACAGCGGAACCTATAGCGCCGACACGATCACGCCCGACTTCGTATCGGCGGGCGTAGGCCGGGATCCGGCGGGAAGCACGCCATCGGCGGCGGCCGACACGATCAACGGTTTTGGCGGCAACGACATTCTCGACGGGGGCGGTGGCGGGGACGTTATTGACGGCGGCGATGGTAGCGACACGATCAACGACAGTAACGCCGGGAACATTATCTACGGCATGGGCGGCAATGACGAGATAACTATTCAGATCTACGACACAGGAGGCGCAAATTCTGTAGACAATGTTGCCTACGGTGACAGCGGTAACGATGCGATTACATTACAGATTGGCGGTTATGGCGATCTGCTGGGTGACTTCGTCGGAGATCCACCAGGTGGACGCATCTCCCTGTACGGCGGGACCGGCAACGACGTGTTAAAGGTCTCTTCTTTTTATGCAACCTCTGGAATGGTCGTCGAGTATTTCGGGGGAGAGGGTTCAGATGAACTGCAGGCGACCGCGTCTTATTACGACCCTGACGGAAGTTATGGCGGAGACGCGGACGACTACCTGTATGGCGGTAGCGGCGATGACCGATACGTCGTCAACGAACCAGACGATCATGTAATTGAGGCGGTTGATCAGGGTCTTGATACGGTAATTGCCTATCAAACGGACTTTATTTTGCCGGAGAATGTTGAAAACCTGCAAATGAAGATTGGCGGTATCGACCCGTTTTTTGGACCTTACCGCGGGATCGGCAATGCTTATGATAACACTATTTGGGGTGGGGAAACATACTACGATAACAGCTATATTCTGGATGGTATGGCTGGAAACGATACGATATATGGATCAAGCGGTGGCAAAGATACCATAAACGGCGGGGTTGGAAACGATGTTCTCTACGGCAAGTTGCTCGGTGTAGACTATTATTACTTGGACGCCGATGACGACACGATCTATGGCGGGACCGGCAACGACCTGATCTACGGCTCCGGCGGCGACGCGGACACCTGGGACGGCAACGACCTTCTCTACGGCGACGACGGCAACGACCGGATCTTCGGCTCGTACGGCGACGATCAGATGTATGGCGGGACCGGTGCGGACGAACTCGGCGGGCAGGGCGGCAGCGACACGATGTACGGCGGCGCCGGCAAGGACAAGCTCGGCGGCGGCAGCGGCAACGACTGGCTCTACGGCGAGGGCGACGCTGACGTGCTTTCGGGCAGAGGCGATCTTGATCATTTGAGCGGCGGGCCCGGCAACGACATCTTCGACTACGACGCCGTTACCGACTCGAAGGGCGCGGCCCGCGACGTCATCCAAGACTTCGCCGGCGCCGGTGCGGCGGTGGGCGATCGGATCGACCTTTCGACCATCGATGCTAACGCGACAGCCGGCGGCAACCAGGCCTTCAAGTTCGTGGGCAAGGCCGGGTTCAGCGGCGCGGGCCAGGTGCGCGTGGCCGCGTCGGGCGCGGACACCCTGATCCAGGTCAACACCGACGCCAACAAGGCGACGGTGGAGATGGACATCCTGGTCAAGGACGGCACCGCGACGCCGACCCAGTGGGTCGCCGGCGACTTCATCCTGTAGCGGCGCAGGGCGGCCCTCGCGCGCCTTCAGTCGAACGGCACCACCTTGCCGGGGTTCATGACGTTCGCCGGGTCGAGCGCCCGTTTCACCGCGCGCATCAGGTCGAGTTCGACGGCCGACTTGTAGCGGCGCATGTCGGCGCGCTTGAGCCGGCCGACGCCGTGTTCGGCGCTGAAGCTGCCGCCGAGCCCGGCGGCGACATCGGCGACGATGCGGTCGATCCGGTCCCATTCGGCGAGGAAGGCGGCGCGATCGGCGCCGACCGGCTGCGACAGGTTGAAGTGGATATTGCCGTCGCCGAAGTGGCCGAAGGCGACAACCCGGATCCCCGGAATTGCGGCATCGACCGCGGCGCTCGCGCGGTCGATGAACGCGGGAACCTGCGACAGCGGCACCGAAACGTCGTTCTTGATGCTGCCCCCTTCGGCCTTCTGCGCCTCGGGGATGCTCTCGCGCAGCCGCCACAGCGCGCCGGCCTGCGCCTCGCTGGCGGCGACGACGGCGTCGCTCACCTCGCCACGCTCGAAAGCGTCGGCGAGCAAGCGCTCCAGCGTCTCGCGCAGCGGATCGTCCGGCCGCGCGCTGGACAGTTTGACCAGGGCGTAGGCCTGGTGGCCTTGCGCAAAGGGATCGGCGACGCCCGCGACGTGCGCGACGCAGAACTCCAGACAACGCCGGGAGAAGAACTCGAACGCCGTCAGCACGTCGCCGGCGGCGTCGTTGACGCGACCGAACAGGGTCAGCGCGGCCTCGACGGACGCCAAAGCCACCAGCGCCGTCTCCTCGACCCGCGGCTGCGGATACAGCTTGAGCACGGCGGCGGTGATGATACCGAGCGTGCCCTCGGCGCCGATGAACAGGTGCTTGAGGTCGTAGCCGGTGTTGTTCTTGCGCAAGGCGCTCAACCCGTCCCAGATCCGGCCGTCGGCAAGAACCACCTCCAGGCCGAGGACCATGTCGCGGGCGTTGCCGTAACGGACGACGGTGACGCCGCCGGCATTGGTCGAGAGGTTGCCGCCGATGCGACAGCTTCCTTCGGCGCCCAGGCTCAGCGGGAACAGCGCGCCGGCGTCCCGCGCGGCGTCCTGCAGCTCGCTGAGGACGACACCGGCCTCGACGGTGATGGTCCGGTTGAGCGGATCGACCGCGCGGATCCGCCTCATCCGCGTCAGGGAGACGACGACCCCGCCGTCGGGAACGCCGCCGCCGACGAGCCCGGTGTTGCCGCCCTGAGGCACGACGGCGAGGCCGGCCTCGGCGCAGATCCGGACGACGGCGGCGACCTCCTGCGTCGTCGCCGGCTTGACGACGGCCGCGCAGGTGCCTCGGAAGCGCCCCCGCTGCTCGTCGAGATAGGGCGCGATCTCGCCCGGGTCGTCGATCCAGCCGCGCGCCCCGACGACGGCGCGCAGCGCATCGAGGACGGTGGGGTCGGGACGTGCCTGCAGAGCGGAACGGTGCGCGGTCATCGTGCTTGTGAAGTAGGCAGGCGCGCGCGCGCCGGCAATGCGGAGTTTGCGGGCGTTCCTAGGGCGTATCGTCGTCGTCGGGCAGAACGCACGGCGCCGACGGGCCGCGCTCGTCGTTCCAGTCGTCGGCCTCCTCCGCGGCGGCGGCGCGGCGAAGGCGGTCGTTGATGGCGCGGCCCAGTCCCGCCTCGGGCACGGGCGCGACCGCGATCCGGCTGAAGCCGTCGCGATCGAGCGCGCGGAGCATCGCGAACAGATTGGCGGCGGCCTCCGCAAGATCGCCGGCGGCACTCAGGTTGAGGTCGCACTCCGCGGCGTCGGCGGGGCCGAAGGCGAGGAAGGCTTCGCCCGATCGTTTCTCGCGCGCATCGAGGCGCAGCGGCCGACCTGGCGCGTAGTGCCGGCTGAGCATCCCCGGCGCGCGCACCGACCCGTCCGTCGCCACGGCCGGGTCGATCGGACCTGCGACCGCTTCGAGCGCTTCGACCGGCACCCCGCCCGGGCGGAGCAGCATCGGCCGCGGTCCACTCAGGTCGACGATCGTCGATTCGAGACCGACGCGACACGGGCCGCCGTCGAGGATCAGGTCGACCCGATCGCCGAGGCCGGCGGCCACATGCGCGGCCGTGGTCGGGCTGAGAAGGCCTGAGCGGTTGGCGCTGGGGGCGGCGATCGGGCCGCCCGCGGCCGTGATGAGGGCGCGCGCGAGCGCATGGTCGGGCGCGCGCACCGCCACCGTGTCGAGCCCGGCGGTTGCGAGCAGCGACAGCGGCGCACCATTGCGGCGCGGCAACACCAGTGTCAGGGGACCCGGCCAGAAGCGGGCGATCAGGGCGCGGGCGGGCTCGCTCAGCTCGGCGATCGCCGCAGCCTCCTCGGCCTCGGCGACATGGCAGATGAGCGGATTGAACCGGGGCCGGTTCTTGGCGGCGAAGATCGCGGCGATGGCATGGTCGTTCGCGGCGTCCCCGCCGAGCCCGTAGACGGTCTCGGTCGGAAAGGCGACCAGTCCCCCGGCGCGGATGATGCGGGCCGCTTCCCGGACCGCATCCGGGGAAGCGGCGACGGTCGGCGCCGGGCTCACGTCGCCGGCGGGCCGCTCACGACAAAATGGGGGTTCTCGAAGCCCGGCTTGGCGTACAGCAGCTCACGGCCCTCCAGATCATGCACGGTCCCGCCGGCGAAGCGGACGACGGCGTGTCCGGCGGCGGTATCCCATTCCATGGTCCGGCCGGTGCGCGGGTAGACGTCGGCCTTGCCGGCGGCAACGAGGCAGAACTTGATCGAGCTGCCCGCCGAGATGGAGTCGGCCAGGTCGTAGCGGGCGAGGAATGCGTCCGTCTCGGCGTTGCGGTGCGACCGGCTGGCGACGGCGATGACCCCGCGGGCCGGGAATGGCCGGCAGGCGATGGCCTGCGCCGCGGCTCCGTCGTCGGCCGCGAAGGCGCCGAGCGGGCTGCCCCAGTAGGTCGCGGACAGCGCCGGCGCGTGAACCACCCCGAGGAGCGGCCGGCGATCCTCGATCAGGGCAATGTTGACCGTGAACTCGCCCTGGCGTTTGACGAACTGCTTGGTCCCGTCGAGGGGATCAACGAGCCAGAACGGTTGCTCCCCGACGTCGGGAATATCGCCGGCGGCAACGGCTTCCTCGGCGACGATGGGGTATGCGCTGCCGATCTCGCCGCGGATGGCGTCGATGATCAGGCGCTCGGCGCGTTCATCGGCCTCGGTGACCGGCGATGCATCGTCCTTGCGAGCCACGTCGAAGTCGGTTTCGTACACCTCGAGGATGGCTTTGCCGGCTCGTTCCGCGATGGCCCGAACCGCATCCACAAGTTCCTGATCGATGCTGATGCTCACCTGATACTCCTCCAGCGTCAACGCATGCCGCGCCGCTCCGCCGCGCGACGCGATGGTCGAGGTGTAAGCCAACGAAGGCCCGATGGCTACAGCGGCGTCAAGGCGTGCCCGGCGTCTGCGCCCAAACCCGACCCGAACGAGCATGGCCGCAAAAGAGGGGCCGAGCGCTAGGCCCGGCCCGAGTTCCTTGGGGAGGAATTTCACAGCGAGTGGTCCGTCTCGGCGTCGAGGATCGTTCCACGTGGCTGCCTACGCGCTTGTTGCGAATTCGGATCAGTAGGCGGCTCCCTTTGGCCGCTGTCGGCAGAAGGGAGGCAACCTGCTCAGGGGCGGTATTTTTCGCCGATCAGCGCGTACAACGCGCGCAGGCCCGAGGCCTCGCCGCCTTCCGGACGGCCCGGCCGCGCGGCCGTGTTCCACGCCATCGTGTCGATGTGGATCCAGGCGGTGACGGGCGTGACGAACTCGGAGAGAAACAGCGCCGCCGTGATTGCCCCGGCGAACGGGCTGTCCGGCGCGTTGGTCAGGTCCGCCGTCTTGCCGTCGATGAGGCGGCGGTACGGCCGCCAGAGCGGCAGCCGCCAAAGCGGGTCGTCGTGCGCGCGACCCTGGGCAAGCAGCATGTCCGCCAGCGCGTCGTCGGTCGAAAACACGGCCGGAAGCTCGGGCCCGAGAGCGACGCGGGCGGCGCCGGTCAAGGTCGCGCAGTCGATCAGCAGGTCCGGCGCCTCGCTCGCCGCCTCGCAAAGAGCGTCGGCGAGGATGACCCGGCCCTCGGCATCGGTGTTGCCGATTTCGATCGTCGTGCCCATGCGGGTCGTTATCACGTCGAGGGGGCGCATGGCGTTGCCCGAGACGCTGTTCTCGACGGCGGGAATGAGGACGCGCAAGCGGACCGGCAGGTGCGCGTCCATGATCATGCGCGCCAGGCCAAGGACCATCGCCGCGCCGCCCATGTCCTTCTTCATCAGCTTCATTGCGGCCGACGGCTTCAGGTCGAGGCCGCCGGTGTCGAAACAGACCCCCTTGCCGACCAGCGTGACCCGCGGCCGATCCGCTTCACCCCAGACAAGGTCGATCAGCCGGGGCGGCCGGATGCTGGCTCGGCCCACGGCATGGATGCCGGGATAGTTGGCCGCAAGGAGATCGTCGCCGACGATGAGCGACGAAAGGGCGCCATACCGGGCGGCAAGATCGAGAGCGACGCCAGCCAGCTCTCCGGGGCCCATATCGGCCGCAGGAGCGTTGATCAGGTCGCGAACCATGGCGATGGCGTCGGCCGTCCGCGCAACCGCAGACCGATCGCAGGCCTCGGGCCAAACGAGCCGCGCGAGCTCGCGCTCCGACTTGCGGTAGCGATCGTAGCGGTAGGCGCCGAGGGCCCAGCCGGTGGCCGCCGCCGCGGCCCGCGCCGGCGCGAGGCCGGGGCTGGCGCAATAGGGGCCGGGCGGCAGCGCCGTCGGCAGAACCGCCCAGTCCCACATTTCGCTGCTCGCGGTGCCGTTCCCGGTACCGCTGCTCTTTTCGTCGGCCTCATCGCCGCCGTTCACCCCGAGCAGAACCGTTGCGACACTGCCATCCGGTTCCGGCACGAGGCAGAAATGACCCGGCTCGGCGGCAAAACCGGTCGCCCTGACCCAGCGCCGCTGGGCCTCGCCGAGGCGTTCGAGGCGGTCGCTCAGCGTTCCCGCTCCGATCGGCTCGATTGGAATTGCCCGCCCGTCGGCTGCGTCGATGAGTCCGTGACCCGCGTTCACTGCGAAACCACGTTATCGACGGGAAGCCCCGCGTCGCGGTAGAAGCGGGCGGCGCCGGGGTGCAGCGGCACGGCGATGCCGCTGATGGCCTCCTTGGCGCCGACGCGCAGGTTCTCGGGGAGGTCGCGGTTGAGCACCTGCAGGTTCTCCGGCAGCCACAGCGCTTTCGTCACCGCATAGACCAGATTCTCGTCCATGGACGCATCGACGACCAGGTTGGCGCGAACGCTCAAGGTCGACGTCGCGGCGATGCCATGGTAGGTGTCGGCAGGGATGACGGTCCGGGAGAAGAACGGGAAGCGAGCCAGCAGCGCATCGGCGTTCTCGCCGTCGACTGGCAGAAGGCGGATAGAATTCGCCTCCGCGGCGTACTGTATCGCCGGCATGGGATAGCCGCCGACCATGAAGAAGGCGTCGATCTCGCCATCGGCAAGCATGTCTGCGGACCGGCTCAGACCCTCGTACACGGGCACGACCGCATCCGCGTTAAGGCCGTATCCCTCAAGGACCATGCCCGCCGTCACCCGAGTGCCCGACCGCCTGGCGCCGAGTGAGACGCGCTTGCCGCGCAGCTTTGCGATGCTGTCGATCCCCGAAGATGCCCGGGTGACCACGTGCACTGCCTCGGGATGGAGGCTGGCGATCGCGCGCAGCTTGCGATGAGGGGCTTCGTCGCTGAACGGTCCCTGCCCCAGGTAGGCGAGCTTGGCGACGTCCGCCTGCACGAGCGCCATATCGAGGTTGCTCGCGGTCAGGCCGACGATGTTCTCGACCGAGCCTTCGGTCGATATCGCCGAGACGATCAGGCCGGGAACGCCGCAGCTCCCGCCGGCGGCGCAGGCCATCGATCCCGGCGGGCTGCTGATCAGGTTGGCGATAATGCCGCCGATTGGAAAATAGCTGCCGCCGGTGGGGCCGGTACCGATGCGCACGACCTTGATTTCGGCCTGTTGCGCGACCGATCCGTGCACGACCATCGATATCGCGACAATCGTCAGTATCAGGATCGGCCACAAACGCCTCATCATCGGCATCTCTCCTTCGCGATGACCGACCGCGAACGTCGCTGAGCATACGAAAGGACCCGGCCCGTGCCAAGGCGTAAAAAGCAAGCGAGATTAGCACTTTGGCGGGGAACATGGAGGGTGCCGACTGACCGCGGCGGCCGGTTGCGGAGGTGGTCTCACGCCGGCGACGGCGGCGCCGTGCGTTCGTCCTCCGCTGCCATCGCCGTCGCCGCATCCGCCCCCGTCGGCTGCGCTCCAGAGGCCTCCGCGGCTGCGAGAGCCTCCAGACGGCGACGGCTCAGTCGCGCATAGGCGCGAACGCTGAACGGAAAGGTTGCGACATAGGCAATGAGACTGAACGTCAGCGTGGTCCACGGCGTGCTGACGAGCAGGGCCAGGTAAAGTCCGACCGACAGCATGGTGATCAACACCCAGCCCTCGGGGATCCGCATCTTCTTGAAAGAAAACGTCCGCAGCCGGCTGACCATCAGGCCGGCGCCGGCGAGCATGAACACCGCGACCACCGCCGGATGACGGAAGAGATCGGCCTCGGTCTGCAGCCACAGGATCAACGGCAGGAGGACGATGCCGGCGCCGGCAGGCGAGGGCACGCCGACGAAGAAGCTGCGATCGACGAGGGCGATATCGTCGTCGGCGTCGTCGGCGGTGTTGAAGCGGGCGAGCCTGAGGGCGCAGCAGATGCAGACGACCAGGACCAGAGACCAGCCGAACCGTCCCGCCTCGTCGAGGGCCCAGAGATAGAGGACGAAGGCCGGCGCGACGCCGAAGCACATGAAGTCGGACAGCGAATCGAGCTCGGCCCCGAACTTGCTGGCGCCTTTGAGGATCCTGGCGATCCGCCCGTCGAGGCCGTCGAGGACGCCGGCGACCAGGACCGCCAGCACCGCGGGCTCCCAGGCCCCATGCAGGGCGAAACGCAGGGAGCTGAGGCCGGCGGCGAGCGCGAGCAGCGTCAGCACGTTCGGGATGATGCGGTTGATGTGCAATCCGCGGAGTCGCTGCCGCCGCCGAACGTCCAAGTTCTTCTCCTATCGCCGCTCTGCCTGGCGCGGCGGCTCCGCGCTCTGCAGATCCGCGAGCACGGTTTCGCCGGCAACCGACCGTTGTCCGGGACCAACCAGAGGCGAGACGCCTTCGGGCAGGTAAACATCGACGCGACTGCCAAAGCGGATCATGCCGAGACGCTGCCCGGCCCGCACCGCCTGTCCTTCCGCCAGCCAGCAGGCGATCCGCCGGGCGACGAGTCCTGCGATCTGGACCACGGCGATGTCGCGCCCGTCGCCGGTGCGGACAAGCAGGCCGTTGCGCTCGTTCTTCTCGCTCGCCTTGTCCAGCGAGGCGTTGACGAAGGCGCCGGGCACGTAGGCGATCCTGGCGATCGCGCCGTCGATCGGGATGCGGTTCACGTGCACGTCGAACACGTTCATGAAGATCGAAATCCGCAATCGTGGATCGGCGTCGAGGCCCAGTTCGGGCGGCGGTGCGGCCAGCGTCACCATCTGCACAAGGCCGTCGGCGGGGCTCACCACCAGACCCTCGCGGATCGGCGTCATCCGGTCGGGATCGCGGAAGAAATACGTACACCACGCGGTCAGCACCAGCCCGAGCCAGCCGAGCGGCTGGGCCACGGCGAACAGGACCACGGTAGCGAGGGCGAACGCTGCGACGAACGGCCAGCCGGCGCGCTGGATCGGGACGAGCATCGTGTCGACAATGGAGCGGAAGACCAACGTGCGCTGTCCTTGCGGGCCCTGCCGGGGAGGGATGCGACGGCCGCCGGGGCCGCCCCTCGATCGACGGGTTCGGCGTCCCGGCGGCGTAACCTGCCGGTTAATCTAGTTCGTTGCCGGTACCGAGAACACCTGCCCCGGGAAAATCAGGTTCGGATCGACAATCTGCGATTTGTTCGCCTTGTAAATCGAAGTGTAGGCGACCCCGCTGCCGAGCGTCCGCCGGGCGATACGCCACAGGTTCGCGCCGGGCTGCACGACAACCGACGTCTGCGCCTGTCCCGGTTCGAGGTCGCCGTTGGCGCCGCGAGAGAAGGGGACGGCAACCCGGGCGGTGACGTGGCCGCCGGCCGTGACCTCGTCGGCCCGAAGGTTGAACCGTTCCGCCTGAAGCGGCGTTTCGACGGCAATCTGCCAGTTGCCTTCCGACGATGTCTGCGCGCGTCCGGCCAGCGCGTTGTCGACATAGAGCTGGACGATCGCTCCGGGCGCCGCTCGGCCGGTCACGGTCATGGCGCCCGTGGCGCCGTGGTCGACGGCGACGATGCTGATCGGCGGCGCTTCGTCGCCGGCCGACGGAGCCTGCAACACGCTGGCCGCGGTCCCGTCGCGGCCCAGGCGCAAGGCCAGCGCCTGCGAGCCGGGCCCGGCGTCTTGTCCGGCGATGTCCTTTCCGGGAGCAGGCACGAGCAGGACAACGGTGTCTTCCGAGGTCGTCGCCTCGCCGTTCGCGTTCTCCGAGCGCAGGGTCAGGCGTCGTTGGCCGGGGGCGAACGCCTGGTCGGGGACGAAAACCCACTCGCCGTTTTCATCGACCCCGACCTGGCCGACGACGCTCTCGCCGTCGAGGATGGTGACGGTGCGGCCGGGCGTCCCCCGTCCGGCCATGACCGCGTCGCCGTTCGGGCTGATGCGGACCACGTCGAAGGTGAGTGCGCTGCTGGGGGCGCCGGCCTCCGGCGTCGGCCGGACCTCGTCCGTGGCGGCGCGCGGCGGCGAGGCGCCTTGCTCAAGCCCGCCTTCGGGAGCAGTTTTCCAGAAAAAGTTGAGCGCGATCGCCGCGGCGACGGCGATCGCGCCCAGCAGTGCAACGACGAGCGGCTTGTTCAGCCGACCGGCGCCCGCACCGTCATGGGTCGAATCCATTGAACCAGTCCCAACATGTTCGGCCGCAAACCGGCCGTGGCGCCAAGGAGCCGCCGGACAAGGCGGCCCGGAACGGCACCCATCTGGCGCATCCGCAGCGCCCAGCGCAACAACTATACTGCACTGCACGCATCGCTGTCCGCCGCTTGTGACGCGGTTGCGGCATTATCGGGCCGGCACGCAATCGAGCAGAGGACCGAGCTGACCGACCCGCCGCCCGATCACGCGCGCGTGGGCGGCGAGATAGGGCGATGGCGCGGACGGCGAGTACTCTCTCGGATTCGGCAGGACTACGGCGAGGCGCGCCGCCTGCATCGGCGTAAGCTCGCTTGCGGGGCGGGCGAAGAACCTCCTTGCCGCAGCTTCGGCGCCGTAGACGCCGGGACCGAATTCGACGACGTTGAGATAGACCTCAAGAATGCGCGCTTTCGGCCAGAGCAGCTCGATTTGCCAGGTCAGCCAGGCCTCGATGAGCTTGCGGGCCGGATCCCGATCGGGCCACAGAAACAGGTTCTTCGCCGTTTGCATGGTGATCGTCGAGGCGCCGCGCGGGCGTTCGCCGGACAGCCAACGGTCAAGCTGACCGCTCAGTGCGATCAGATCGTAGCCGGCGTGCTCGCAGAACCGGTTGTCCTCGGCAGCGATGACCGCCCGGCCGAGATGGGGGCTGATCCGGTCGAGATCGCGCCACGCCTTCTCGATGGGCTCGCCTTCGGCGAGGCGGATGAGCATCAGGGGCGTTATCGGCGGATCGACGAAGCGGTAGGCGGCGATCAGAATCGTTGGCGTGATCAGGAGGACGGCCAGCGTGGCGAGAACCAGATTGCGCAGACGTCGCATGCGCCGGCGTCAGTGGATCGTGATCGGCTGCGCACGCTTCAGTTCTTCAACCGCGATGCGAACGGCGACGAGGCGCGGGTTGATCCTGAGCGCGACCTCGAAAGCGATCCGGGCCGAGGTCGGATCGCCGTTGCGCAGACAGATCTGGGCGAAGCCGGCGATGGCGCCGAAGTGGCGCGGTTCCAGCGCCAGCGTTCTCGCGATGGCGGCAACGCTGTCGTCATCGCGGCGACGCAGAAAGTCCAGGGTCGCTCGTTTGTTCCAGGCCTCGGCGTAGTCCGGCGCACGCGCGAGGAGCGTCGAGAGGATGCTTTCCGCCCTCTCGTACTCGTTCGAGGCAGTGGCCGCGATCACCGCGTTCAGTATCGCCGCGAGCTCCGGATCGCTGTGGCTTATCCACGTTTCCCAAATCTCGTCTTCGATCGTGAAGCCGGCCGGGTCGTCGGCCGCGGCGCGCAGTCGGCGAAACAGCGCGTCCAGCTTGAGCGGAAGGCTCGCCGCCGGCTTCCGCCGGTCGAAGTCGAGGACGAGCGCAAGCGTTTCATCGTACATGGACCGGCCTTTCGCGGAGGATCGAGGCGACGCGAGCCCCCTCGATCCCGTTCACTCCATGTTAAGCCACGGGCGCGGATACTGCCCCGCGACGAAAACTGCAATGGCCGAGTGGCCGCATGGATGCCGCGCAGCCCGATCTTCTTCATGCCATAAAGCGGCGCATGGCCTGGCTTGGCCAGCGTCAAGCCGTTCTCGCGCGCAACGTCGCCAATGCCGACACCCCGGACTATCGCCCGCGCGACCTCCGGCCGTTCGCCCCATCCGCCACGGGCAAAGTGCCGTCGCCGGTCGCGATGACGGCAACGGAACCCGGCCATCTTCCCGGCCGCCGCCGCGCCGGCGGTTACGCCGAGCAGGTCGAGCGCAATCCCTACGAGACCGCGCCGGCCGGCAACGCGGTCGTCCTCGAGGAGCAGATGGCCAAGCTCAATCAGACGGCCATCTCGCATCGGCTGGCGAGCGAGCTGTACCGCAAGCACCTCGCGATGATCAACACCGCCGTCGGTCGCCGCTGAGGCCCCGAGCGGCTCGGGGGAACGACGGGAAGGAGCGAGTATGGACGATGTTCTCAGAACGCTGCGAATTTCGGCCGCGGGCATGCGGACCCAGGGAACGCGCCTGAGGGTCATCGCCGAGAACGTCGCCAACGCCGACTCCCTGCCGACGGCGCCGGGCGAAGCGCCGTACCGGCGCAAGACCGTCACGTTCAAGAACGAATTGGACCGCGCAACCGGGGTGGAACTCGTTGAGGTCGACCGCATCGGCACCGACGCCTCGGCCTTTCCGCGGCGCTACCAGCCCGGCCATCCCGCCGCCGACGCCGGCGGCTACGTGCTGACGCCCAACGTCAGCACGCTGATCGAGATGTCGGACATGCGCGAGGCGGAGCGGTCGTACGAGGCCAATCTCAATGTGATCAGGTCGTCGAAGACCATGCTGAACGAAATCATCGACGTTCTGCGCTAGCCGGTCTGCAGCAATGCCGTCGCTCGCGGATCGGCCGCGGCCGGCGACGGCTGAACGGGGGAAAATCATGTCGGAAACGATCAGCAACCTTGTCGGCGCAGCCGCAGCCTACGCCCGAGCCCGCATCGGCCCAGGCGGCGGCGGAGAGGCGGCCACGGGTGGCGCAACTGCGCAAACAGGCTTCGCTGCGCTCGTTCGCAGCGCGCTCGCCGGCGCCGTTGCCAGCGGTCATGCCGCCGAGAATCTGTCGCTGGCCGCGGTGGCCGATCGCGCCGACCTGACGCAGGTCGTGACCGCCGTCGCCGAGGCCGAGACGGTGCTCAACACCGTCGTCGCCGTCCGCGATCGGGTGGTCGAGGCGTACAAGGACATCATGCGGATGCCGATCTGAACGCAATTTGTCCAATCCTGGCGACCGTCTGGATCGTCGGATGTTGCCGCGTCGGATATGTCCAGGTCAAAGGGCGCGCCCATGAACGAGCTTG
Source organism: Rhodospirillales bacterium (assembly GCA_016793925.1). GTDB lineage: Bacteria > Pseudomonadota > Alphaproteobacteria > Rhodospirillales > Defluviicoccaceae > JAEULH01. Next base: position 39,562 of record JAEULH010000040.1, read on the forward strand.
ATGTCCTCGCCGTTGGCCGCGAGGCGATGATCGTCATCCTCAAGATCGCCGGCCCGGCGATGCTGGCCGGCATGGTCGTCGGCGTCATCGTCGCGCTTTTTCAGGCGCTGACGTCCATCCAGGAGCAGACGCTCACCTTCGTGCCGAAGATCGTCGTCATGATGGCGACGATCGTCGTCTTCCTGCCCTTCATGATGACGGCGCTGCTCGAATTTACCCGGACCCTGTTCGACCGCGCGATCGGGCTCGGCTGACGGCGGTGCTCGAAGCCCTGACGGTTGCCGAAACGTACGGCTACCTTCTTGTCTTCGCTCGCATCGGCGCAGCCCTTGCGCTGTTGCCGGGCTTCAGCGCCGAATACGTCAGCGTGCGCATCCGTCTGATCTTCGCCCTGGCTCTGACGTTCGTCGTCAAGCCCATCGTCGCCGACGCGCTGCCGATCATGCCGGCGACCGTCGTCGGCCTGGCGCTGCTCATCGCCGCCGAGATCACCATCGGCGCCTTCATCGCGGTGATCGCGCGCATCGTCGTCGCCGCCCTGCATATCGCCGGCACGTTCATGGCCTACTTCTCGTCGCTGGCCAACGCGATGGTGCACGATACGGTCGCCGACCAGCAGAGCGCGACCCTCGCCGGGTTCCTCGGCACGCTGGGCCTGGTGCTGGTCTTCGTGACCGACCTGCATCACCTCATGATCCGCGCGGTGGTGATGAGCTATGCGCGCTTCCCGCCGGGCATGGCCCTGCCAAGCGGCGACATCGCCGAGGCCGTCGCCCGCGCCGTCGCCGGCAGCATGGTCATCGGCCTGCAACTCTCGGCGCCACTGCTGGTCGTAGCCCTTGTCTACAACATCGGCCTCGGCGTCATCGGCCGCCTCATGCCACAACTACCCGTATTCTTCTTTGGCCTGCCACTGCAAATATCCTTCCAAATCTGGGCGATTGCGCTTACTATTTCGGGCATAATGATCATCTTCATCAACCGCTTCGGCGACGTCTTGCTGCCCTTTGCAACGCCGTGACCGGTGTGACCCGCCGCTCCTGATCGAGGGGACGCGGGGGATCGGCACGTCGCAACGCAGTCCGCGGGGGGCGGATGGCAGAACAGGACAACGCGCAGAAGACCGAACGGCCGACGCCAAAGCGCCTCGAGCAGGCGCGCAAGCGCGGCGAGGTCGCAAGTTCTCAGGACGTCAAGAGCTGGGGTCTGCTTGCCGGCGGCTTGCTCGCGCTTATGCTGCTGGCGCCGATCGTGGCGGCGCTTGTCCTCGCCGCCGTCGCCGCCAACTTCGTGCAAAGCGGCCTGGTCTGGGCGCCGCAGAGGATCGCGCCGCAACTGTCGCGGATTTCGCCGGCCAGCGGCGCCAAGCGCCTGTTCTCAACGCGCGCCGTCGTCGAATTCGCCAAGGGACTGCTCAAGCTCGCCGCCGTTGCGACGATTTGCGCGGCCATCGCCCGTTTGCTCTTCGCCGACATCGCCGTTTTGCCGGCGCTTCCCGTTGCCGCACTGCTTGAGCGGGTCGACAAGGTCGCAATCTGGTTGCCGGCGGGAGCCCTCGCCGCGCTGACGCTCATCGCCGGCCTCGATTTCGCCTACCAGCGCTTCGCCTTCCTCAAACAGATGCGCATGACCCGCCAGGAGGTGCGCGACGAGATCAAGCAGGCGGAGGGCGATCCGCACATCAAGTCGCGGATCCGTCGCCTGCGCGCCGAGCGGGCGCGCCACCGGATGATGGCGGCCGTGCCGAACGCGGCGGTGGTGATCACCAACCCGACCCACTACGCCATCGCGCTCGCCTACGACATGGGGACGATGGCGGCGCCGAAGGTCGTCGCCAAGGGCGTCGACAGCCTGGCCCGGCGCATTCGCGATTTGGCCGAGGCCAACGAGGTGCCGGTGGTCGAGAACCCGCCTTTGGCGCGTGCCCTCTACGCCGCCGTCGACCTCGAAGAGGAGATCCCCGTGGAGCACTATCAGGCGGTGGCCAAGGTCATCGGATACGTCATGCGCCTCCGGGACCGGCGCGCTTGAGCGCCGCTTCGCCGCCGCCGGCGCGCGGTTTCGCGCTGGATTTCGTACGAAACGATGCATGGGACCTGCCCTCGGCGGGCCGGGCCGCGACCTTCGCGCGAGCGCCGGCGGGCCTCGCCGTGCTCGATCTCGCGGGCCGGATCGTCGACATCAACGCCGCGTTTCTGGAGATCCTCGGCGCCGACAGCGACGCCGCCATCGCCACTGCCTTCGTCGATCACGTCGCAGCGGACTGCGGCGGCGAGGTCAACAGGCGGCTGGCCAAGCTCGTCCTTGGCGGCGGCCGCAGGGCGCGGCTTGAGCGGGTCGCGCTGGCGCGGGATGGGAAAGGGGGGCGCGCGGTCCTGCTCGATGCGGCCGTCTTCGATCGCGACGGCGAACCCTGCGGCTTCATCCTCTCCGCCGCGGAGATGCCGCGGCTGCGGCCCGCCACCGACGCGGCGCTGGTTCAGGCGCAGAAAATGCAGGCGATCGGCCAGCTCGCCGGGGGCATCGCCCACGACTTCAATAATCTGCTGACCGTCATCATCGGCTTCAGCGACCTGCTCCTGGCTCGGCACCCGGCGGGCGAACGGTCGCACGACGATCTGATGGAAATTCGCGGCAACGCCGCCCGCGCAGCCTCTCTCGTGCGTCAGTTGCTGGCGTTCTCGCGTCAGCAGGCCTTGGCGCCGGTCATTCTCGACCCGGCCGCGGCGATCCGCGAGCTCTCGCACATGCTCGCACGCCTGCTCGGGCCGAGCATCACGCTGCGCATCGAGGCCGACGGGACGCCCGTGCGGATCCGCGCCGACGCCGTCCAGCTCGACCAGGTGATCGTCAACCTGGCGGTCAACGCCCGCGACGCCATGGTCGACGGCGGCGTGCTCACGATCAGGACGGGCGTCGAACGCATCGCCGCGGCACGCGAGGTCGGGGCCGATGTCATGCCTGCGGGCGACTACGCCTGTATCCGCGTCTCCGACACCGGCGTCGGCATCTCGAGCCAGATCATCGCCAGGATCTTCGAGCCGTTCTTTACGACCAAGGCGGCGGGCGAGGGCACCGGGTTGGGACTTGCCACCGTCTACGGAATCGTCCGCCAGAGTGAGGGCTACATTGTCGTGGACAGCGCGGCGGGGCAGGGGACGACGTTCAGCATCTATCTCCCGCCCGTTGCGGCCGAAGCGGCGGTGGGCGACGAGGCCGGAGCCGTGACCCAATGGCTCGATCCGGCCCCTTCGCCGGCGCGGCAACCCGAGCCGCAGGCGCTGCCGGCAAACGCGGCGACGGTGCTGCTCGTCGACGATGAGCCGGGGGTCCGCGCCTTCGCGGCCAGGGCGCTGCGCCGGACCGGTTACCGCGTCCTCGAAGCCGGCGACGGGGAAGCGGCGCTGGCGCTCCTGCAAAGCGAACCGGGTCCTGTCGATCTCCTTGTCACCGACGTCGTCATGCCGGGAATGGACGGGCACACGCTCATGCGGCTGCTGGGCGAGAGCATGTCCGACCTCGCCGTGGTCTTCATGTCCGGCTACGCCGAAGGCGTGCTCGGCGGCGGCGATGGCGCGATCGTCCGCCGCTTCCTGATGAAGCCGTTTACCTTGTCGGAACTGATCGCCAGAGTTGGCGAGACGCTTGCAGAGCGGCGGCAGCGGCAGGCGGGGCAAGCGCGCGCCGCGCTTGCCGAGGGAAATGCATCCGCCGAGCCGGGGTGATTCCGAAGGAGGTCAAGGCCGCGCCCTGCTCCAAGGGCGATCGGCCCTTTCTACGTCAGTGGGATCGTCGCCGGGCCGGTGACGAGCAGCCGGACGAGTTCGGCCTGTCGATCGCAGCCGGTCTTGTCGAACACCTGCTTGAGGTGCTTGCGCACGGTCTCGTAGACGAGGCCAAGGCTCTCGGCGGTCGCGTCGAGCTTGTAGCCCTGGGCCAGCAAGGCGACGACCCGCGCTTCCGCGCGGCTCAGGCCATAAAGCTGGCGCAGCCGCCGCTGGTCGATCTCCATCGGCCTGTCGGGATCGCCGATGAACAGCATCGCGCTCGGCCCGTCGCCTTCGCTGTAGCCCTCATTGCCGCCAAGCGGGGCGAGCAGGCAGGTCAGCGGTCGCAGGCCGGGTTTGCGCGGTACGGCGAACGCGCTCAGGGCGTCGCCGCCGCTGTCGCGCAGGTCGCTCATCGCGTCGGCGACAGCGCGGCCCAGCCGCGGCGGGCGCGCCGCCGACTGGGCGCGACGCACGGTCTCCTGGTAGGCGCGGACGTTCTCGCCTTCGATGATCTGCCGCGCGATCCTGTTGGCGGCGGTGATCGCGCCGGCGCCGTCGACGAATGCGACGCCGATGGGAACGACGTCGAGGGCGTCGAATGCGACCTGATGGAAGAACTGCGCCCGGCGCAGCGCCCGGCCGGCGCGGATCCCGCGTTGGACGGCGGGAATGAGGCGGCCAAGGAGCGCCGCGTCGTCTTCGCCGAAGCCGTCCTTGCCGGTGGCGCGCAGAAAGTGGATCCGGGTGACGACGCCGTCGGCATTGTCGACAACGCCGCAAAGCGGCGCGAGGAACCCCTGTTCCTGCACCCACGTCAGCCACGCGCGCCCGCCGTTCAATGCGGAGCCGCCGTCGCTGCCGTCGTTGATGGCGACGGTGCCGGGCTGCGCTGCCGCTTCCTTGACGTCCGGTCGCGCCGACTGCGGGTCCTGCGGCCATTCGTATGCCTCGGTACCGTCTGCCGTCATTCCGACACAGTGCAGAATATGGCCACTGCCGGTGGCGGCGTCGTGCTCGGCGAGAACGACGGCGTCGGCGTCGAGGATGGCGCACAAGCCGGCCAGCGCCTTGGGCCACAGCTTGGGATCGACCGCGGCGTCATAGGCCTGAGACGCGGCGTCAAGAAGACTGAACTCGCGCTCTTCGAGCAGAGGCGGGGTCCTCGGATCGACGAGAATCGCCGGCCGCGACGCAACCGGGTTCGACCGTCGCTGCCCGCCCTCGGTGATCAGATAGACAAGGTTGCTTCTGCGGTCGACGACGACGCGTCGATCTTTCCCGCAACGGCGGTCGGTTCCCGACCGTCGATTCATCGTCTCCCGGCGTTCCTCGCCGGCGCGGCGCTCCCCAAGCGATCCAGTCGTCATCGAATCCTCGTTGCATTGCGATTTCTGCTTAGGCCGGGCGACGGCGTGGCGAACGGCATGCCGGTCGGCCCCCCATCCCAGCCCCCAAATGAGTACACGTTAACATCAGCACCTGCAATCGGCGCGACTAACCCATTTGGGTATTAAAAAGGCGAGAAAGATCAATGGGTTGCCGGGATCATTTGGGCTAACTCGGCAAAATCTGTAATCTTGCCGCCATTGTCAGTCGATACGAGCTGTGAAATAAGGGTGATCAGTGCATGCTGATAAGGAAGTTACGGGTGGTTGAAAAAGAAACGGCCGACAAGGGCCGCGCGATCGACGCTGCGATCAGTCAGATCGAGCGAGCATTCGGCCGGGGGTCGATCATGCGCCTCGGCCAGCGCGAGACGGTCGAAACGGAAGTCGTTTCCACCGGGTCCATCGCGCTCGACATCGCTCTCGGCATCGGCGGCCTGCCGCGTGGCCGTATCGTCGAGATTTACGGGCCGGAGAGCTCGGGCAAGACGACCCTGGCGCTGCACGCCATTGCCGAGGCGCAGAAGAAGGGCGGCGTCTGCGCGTTCATCGATGCCGAGCATGCGCTCGATCCGGTCTACGCAACCAAGCTGGGCGTCAACGTCGACGACCTGTTGCTGTCGCAGCCGGACGCCGGCGAGCAGGCGCTGGAGATTGCCGACACGTTGGTTCGCTCCGGTGCGATCGACGTTCTTGTTGTCGACAGCGTTGCTGCGTTGGTTCCGCGCGCGGAACTCGAGGGCGAGATGGGCGATACCCACGTCGGCCTCCAGGCGCGGCTGATGAGCCAGGCCCTGCGCAAGCTGACCGGATCCGTCTCGAAATCGCGGACGATGATCATCTTCATCAATCAGATCCGGATGAAGATCGGCGTGATGTTCGGCAACCCGGAGACGACCACCGGCGGCAATGCGCTGAAGTTCTACGCCTCGGTTCGCCTGGAAATCCGCCGCATCGGCGCGATCAAGGACCGCGACGAGATGGTCGGGAACCAGACCCGGGTGAAGGTGGTCAAGAACAAGCTGGCGCCGCCGTTCAAGATGGTGGAGTTCGACATCATGTACGGCGAGGGCATCTCCAAGACCGGGGAACTGCTCGACCTTGGGGTGCGCGCCGGCATCATCGAGAAGTCCGGATCGTGGTTCTCGCACGGCTCGCAGCGGATCGGCCAGGGCCGCGAAAACGCGAAGAGCTTCCTCGCCGAGCATCCGGAGATCGCTGCCGACATCGAGCGGCAGATCCGCCAGAATGCCGGCCTGGTCGCGGAGACCATGCTGGTCGGCGCCGCCGGGGAGATGAACGACAGCGGCGAGGGCTGAGACTGCGGCGGTTTGGGTCTTGGTGTCGGCGAGAGTCGAGCCATGACCCCGCTTCCTCTCGTCGTCGGCGCCTTGTGGACAGGGCGACGGCGCGGCGCTAAAAGCGCGCTCATACGCAGCGAGACGATCGCCCGTTTCGCTGCGCCTTCGGGCCGCTTACATGAGTGCCATGCAGACCGTCAACGATATCCGCAAGGCTTTTCTCGACTACTTCGCGCGCCATGGTCACCGGGTCGTCGCCTCCGGCCCGCTGGTTCCGCGCAACGATCCGTCGTTGATGTTCACCAACGCCGGCATGGTCCAGTTCAAGAACGTCTTCACCGGGGTCGAAAAGCGCGACTACGTTCGCGCGACCACCTCGCAGAAGTGCGTGCGCGCCGGGGGCAAGCACAACGACCTCGAGAACGTGGGCTATACCGCGCGTCATCACACTTTCTTCGAAATGCTCGGCAATTTTTCCTTTGGCGACTATTTCAAGGACGTCGCGATCGAGCTCGCCTGGATCCTGGTGACGAAGGAATTCGGGCTGCCTGCGGACCGGCTTCTGGTCACCGTTTTCGCCGAGGACGACCAGGCGTTCGATCTGTGGAAAAAGATCGCCGGCCTGCCCGACGGCAGGATCCTGCGCATCGCCAGCCACGATAACTTCTGGTCGATGGGCGACACCGGTCCGTGCGGTCCCTGCTCCGAGATCTTCTACGACCACGGCCCCCACCTTCCCGGCGGCCCGCCCGGGAGCGCCGATGCCGACGGCGACCGCTTCATCGAGATCTGGAACCTCGTGTTCATGCAGTACGAGCAGGTCACCGCCGATCGGCGGATCGACCTGCCGCGGCCGTCGATCGACACCGGGATGGGCCTGGAACGCACGGCCGCGGTGTTGCAGGGCACCCACGACAACTACAAGATCGACCTGTTCCGCACGCTGATCCAGGCCTCGGCGGAGGCCTCGGGCACCGCGCCCGACGGCCCGGCGGCGATCTCGCACCGGGTGATTGCCGATCATCTGCGCGCATCGGCGTTTCTCGTCGCCGACGGGGTCATGCCGTCGAATGAGGGCCGCGGCTACGTCCTGCGCCGGATCATGCGCCGGGCCATGCGCCACGCGCAGCTCATCGGCTGCGACGAGCCGTTGATGTGGCGGCTGGTCCCGACGCTGGTCGCGGAGATGGGGCAGGCGTACCCCGAGCTGGCGCAGACCGAGGCGATGATCGCCGATACCCTGCGCCTGGAGGAAAGCCGTTTCCGCCGAACGCTGGATCGCGGGCTGGTCCTTCTCGACGAGGCGTCGGCGAACCTGCCCGCGGGAAGCAAGCTCGACGGCGAAATCGCCTTCAAGCTCTACGATACCTTCGGCTTCCCCCTCGATCTGACCCAGGACGCCTTGCGCGCCCGCGGGATCGGCGTCGACGTCGACGGCTTCAACGCGGCGATGGACCGTCAACGTGCCGAAGCCCGCAAGGCCTGGACCGGGTCGGGCGAGGCCGCGACCGAGGCCGTCTGGTTTGCCCTGCGCGAGCGCTGCGGTCCCAGCGAGTTCCTCGGCTACGAAACCGAGAGCGCGGAGGGCAAGGTCGTCGCGCTGGTTGTCGACGGCGTCGAGGTCGAGAGCGCCGAGGCCGGCGCGGACGTCGCCGTCGTGTGCAATCAGACCCCGTTCTACGGCGAAGGCGGCGGCCAGGTCGGCGATGTCGGCGCGATCCGCGGCTCGTCCGGAGCGGTCGTCAGGGTGACGGACACCCAGCGCAAGCTCGGCGATCTCATCGTCCATCTTGGGCGGGTCGAATCGGGCGCGCTGAACCGCGGCGATGATGTCGTTCTCGACGTCGATCATGGCCGCCGGCAGGCGACCCGCGGCAACCATTCGGTGACCCACCTGCTCCATGGCGTTTTGCGTCGTCGCCTCGGCGAAAGCGTGACCCAGAAGGGTTCCATGGTCGGGCCCGAGCGGATGCGCTTCGACATCAGCTATCCGCATGCCATCGCTCCGGACGAACTCGCCGCCGTCGAGGCCGAGGTCAACGACCAGATCCGCGACAACAGCGCGGTCGAGACGCACCTAATGGAGCCCGAGGCCGCGGTCGCGGCGGGCGCGATGGCGCTGTTCGGCGAGAAGTACGGCGACGAAGTCCGTGTTCTGTCGATGGGGTCGCGGGACGACCGCGGCCGGCCGTTTTCGACGGAGCTGTGCGGTGGCACCCACGTGCGCCGCACAGGCGACATCGGCCTGTTCAAAATCGTTTCGGAGAGCGCGGTCGGCGCCGGCGTCCGCCGGATCGAAGCCCTGACGGGCGCGGCCGCGGAAGCCCATGTGGCGCGCGAGGAGGCGGCCCTGCGCGAGGTGGCGCACTTGCTTCGTGCGGGTCCGGAAGATCTGCCGCGCCGCGTCGGTGCTTTGCTCGACGAGCGGCGCAAGCTCGAGCGCGAGCTGGCCGACGCCCGGCGGGCGCTCGCTACGGGCGGCGGAAACCGTCGCAACGACGGCGCGCGTGAAATCGCGGGCGTCCGCTACTCACCGCAACTGCTTGACGGCGTGCCCCCACGCGAACTCAAGAGCCTCGCCGACGACCTCAAAAAGCAGCTCGGCTCGGGCATCGTCGCCCTGGTCTCGACGGCCGAGGGCAAGGCGTCGCTGGTTGTCGGCGTGACCGAAGACCTGAAGGACCGCATCAGCGCCGTCGATCTGGTGCGCGTCGGTTCGGCCGTCGTGGGCGGAAAAGGCGGCGGCGGCCGCCCGGACATGGCCCAGGCCGGCGGCCCGGACGCCGCCCAGGCCGAGGCGGCGCTGGACGCCATCGCCCAGGCGATCGCGGGCCGCCTGCTCCCGTCGACCGAGCGACCCGCGGCATCGACCGCTTCCGCCTGATCACGTTTTCAGCGTCGTCTCCACCAGGACTTTGCCGTGCAGCGTCTGGTGGACCGGGCATTTGTCGGCAATCTCGAGCAGCTTCGCCCGCGCGTCCTCGTCGAGGTCGCCTTCGAGCGTAATTTCGCGAACGATACGGTCGATACGGCCGGCCTTGGTCTCGCAATTCGCGCAGTCTTCGGCGTGGATTTTGCCATGACGCAGCATGACGCTGGCGCGCTCCAGCGCCAATCCCTTGCGCCCGGCGTACAACCGCATGGTCATGGTCGTACAGGCGCCGAGCGCGGCGAGGAGCAGATCGTAGGGCGATGGCCCGGTGTCGGTGCCGCCGAAATCGACGGGCTCGTCGGCGAGCAGGCTGTGTTTGCCGCCAACCGAGATGACTTGCGCGAACGGACCGTCGCCGGCTTCTGCGACCGCGACTGAGCCCGCCGGCGCGGCCAGTTCGGGCAGTGCGGTGGATTGCACCGGGCCGACATAGCGCCCGGCCCAGGCGGCGATGATGTCGGCGACATAGATGGCGTCCTCGCGTCGGGTCAGCAGGTGGTCGGCGTCGTCGAGAGAGATGAAGCTCTTGGGATGCCTGGCGGCGACGAAGATCTTCGCCGCGTTGTCGATGCCGACGATGTCGTCGCGCGGGGAATGGAACACGAGCAGCGCCTTGCCGAGGCGGCCGATCCGCTCCGCCAGCCTGTGGCCGTCGATATCTTCGAGAAACTCCCGGGTGATGGTGAACGGCCGGCCTCCAAGGCGGACCTCGCCGCGACCGGCGCTCAAAAGATCCTCTTCGGCGACCTGAAGATGGCGACGGACATGTCCCGGCTCGGCCGGCGCGGCGACGGTGCAGACCGCCGCAGCCTCCGGAATTTCGCCCGCCGCGGCCAGCACCGCGGCGCCGCCGAGGCTGTGGCCGATGAGGATACTCGGGGCGCCATGGGCGGTGCGCATCCAGTCGGCGGCGGCAATCAGATCGGCGATGTTCGATGAGAACGTGGTGTTGGCGAACTCTCCGTCGCTGGCGCCGAGCCCCGTAAAGTCGAAGCGCAGCACGGCGATGCCGTGGGCGGTGAGGCCGGCGGCGATGCGTGCGGCGGCGAAAACGTCCTTGCCGCAGGTGAAGCAGTGGGCAAACAGGGCGTAGGCTCGCGGCGTTCCCGCCGGCAGATCGAGCCTGGCGTCAAGCCGGCTGCTGCCATCGCCGCCGACGAAGGTGGCTTTCTCGCTGTGTCGCATCGGCTTGCCTCCTTCCGGCCGGCTGCCGGCACCTTTGGGTCGTGGCCGCCGCGATGTCTTCCCGCGGTCAGTTTATATTCGCCGGCGGATATGGCACACTAGCCGCAACGCTTGCGGGCCGCGACGAAAACGCGAGGCGGTCGAGACAAGGGCGGAGAACAGGGAGGAGAAAAGCGGATGCACAAGCTTATCCTGGCTGCGGCGTTTGGCGCACTGCTCGCGACGCCGGCGCAGGCCCAGCAGTTCATCAATATCCTCACCGGCGGCACCAGCGGTGTCTACTACCCGCTGGGCAACGCGTTGTCGGCGATCTACGGCAAGGCCGTGCCCGACGCGCGGGTGACGGTGCAGGCGACAAAGGCGTCCGTCGAGAACCTCAACCTGCTGCAGGCCGGCCGCGGCGAGGTTGCCTTCACCCTGGGCGACTCGCTTTCGTTCGCAGCCAAGGGCGACGAGGAGATGGGCTTCGCCAAGCCTTTGGACAAGCTGAGGACCATGGCCGCGATCTATCCCAACTACATCCAGATTGTCGCCAGCCGCGAATCCGGCATCAAGACGCTGGCCGACCTGAAGGGGAAACGCGTCTCGGTCGGCGCGCCAAAGTCGGGCACGGAGGTCAACGCCCGGACGGTGTTCGCCGCGGCCGATCTGACCTACAACGACATGAGCGTGCAGTATCTGCCCTTCGGCGAGTCCGTCGAGTTGATGAAAAACCGCCAGCTTGACGCAACCCTGCAGTCGGCAGGCCTTGGCGTCGCGTCGATCCGCGATCTTGCCAGCTCCGTTCCGATTACGGTGGTTTCGGTTCCGGCAGCCCTTGTCGACAAGATCGACGACCCGGCCTTTATCGCCGCGACCATTCCCGCCGGCACCTACGACGGGCAGACGGAATCCATCCCGACGGTCGCCATCAACAACTACCTGGTGACCCGTGAGGGCGTTCCTGACGACGAGGTCTACGCACTGACCAAGGCGATGTTCGACAACCTGGACGATCTGGTTGCGGCGCATGCCGCGGCCAAGGCGATTTCTCTCGAGAAAGCTGCGCAGAAACCTCCGGTCCCGCTGCATCCGGGCGCAGAGCGGTTCTATCGCGAGAAAGGCGTCCTGAAGTAGGCGGGCGCGGGCGCCGCCATCGTGGTTGACGCCGGTTCGGCCGTCGCAGGCGGCGGGTCCGAGGCGGAAGGCGGGCCGCCGGACACAGGCATGTTCGGGCCCGGCCGGCCGCTGTTCTGGATCTCAATCGTTTTCTGCGCGTTCCAGATCGTAACGGCCGCATACTCGCCGTTGCCGAGCCAGATCGTCCGCGCCATCCATGTCGGCTTTCTGATCCTGACGGTGTTCGGCATCGCCGCAGAACAGGCGCGCGAAGCGGACCGCTCGATCGCGTCGAGGGCGCTGCTGTGGGCGGCCGGCGCGGCCGCCTTCGCACTGGCGTTCTATCACTGGATCTACCAGGGCGAACTCATCCTGCGCGCCGGCGATCCGTCCACGCTCGACCTCGCCGTCGGTGCCGCCACCATCGCGCTGCTGTTCATCGCGGCGCAGCGGATCATGGGATGGGCCCTGCCGATCATCTGCCTGTCGTTCTTCCTCTACGCGCTGTTGGGCGACCGTCTGCCGTCGCCGCTCGCCCATCGCGGCTTCGCCTTGTCCCAGGTCATCGACCAGTTCGCCTTCGGGACGGAGGGCATCTACGGCATCCCGACCTACGTCTCGTCGACGTACATCTTCCTCTTTATCCTGTTCGGCAGCTTCCTCGAGCAGGCCGGGATGATCCGCCTGTTCACCGATGTGGCGCTCGGGACCGTCGGCCATACAAAAGGCGGCCCGGCCAAGGTCGCGGTCATTTCGTCGGCGCTGATGGGCACGGTCAACGGCTCCGGCGTCGCCAACGTCGTCACCACCGGCCAGTTCACCATTCCGCTGATGAAGCGGTTCGGCTACCGGGCCGAGTTCGCCGGCGCCGTCGAGGCGACCTCGAGCATGGGCGGCCAGATCATGCCGCCGGTGATGGGCGCGGTCGCGTTCATCATGGCCGAGACGCTGAACATCCCCTATGCGGATGTCTGCGTCGCCGCGCTGGTCCCGGCATTCCTCTACTTCGCGACGGCCCTGTGGATGGTCCACCTCGAGGCCGGCCGCCGCGGCCTTATCGGTATCCCCAAGGACCAGTGCCCGAACGCCATCGCGGCGATCCGCCGTCAGGGCTTCCTCGTCATTCCGCTCGCCGCCCTCGTCTACCTGCTGTTCAGCGGCTACACGCCGCTGTTCGCCGGCACCGTCGGCCTGGCGTTGACCGTGGTGCTTATCCTGGGCGGCGGAATTGCCGGCAGGGTGAGCGCGCTTTCGTTGCGCGTCGTCTTCTGGCTCGCCCTCGGCGTCATCTCCGCCGGCTTCTTTCGCTACGGCATCAACGTCATGGTCGCGCTCATCGCGCTTCTCATCGTCGTCAACCTGACGGCGCAGGGCGGCCGCGAGACCCTGCGCGTCGCGCTGCGCGGCATGGTCGCCGGGGCGCGCAACGCCCTTCCCGTGGGCATTGCCTGCGCGCTGGTCGGCATCATCATCGGCACGATGACGCTCACCGGTCTGGCCGGGGTCGCCACGCAGGGGATCGTCGCGCTCGGTCGCGACAACCTGTTCGTTAGCCTGGCGCTTACCATGCTCGTCTGCCTGGTTCTCGGCATGGGCATCCCGACCATCCCCAACTACATCATCGTCTCGTCGCTGGTCGGGCCGGTGCTGCTGAAGCTGGGCGTACCGCTCATCATCTCGCACTTCTTCGTCTTCTACTTCGGGATCATGGCCGACCTCACGCCGCCGGTCGCGCTCGCGGTCTTCGCCGCGTCCGCCGTCGCCCGCTCGGCGCCGATGCGCACCGGCTTCGAGGCGGTCCGCGTCGCCATCGCCGGCTTCGTCGTGCCCTACATGGCCGTCTACGACAACGCGCTGATGTTGCAGACCGACGACGTCGGCGACACCATCTATGTGATCATGAAGGCGCTTCTGGCGATCGGCCTGTGGGGCGCGGCCGCCATCGGCCATCTGCTCGTGCCGCTCGCCTGGTGGGAGCGGCTTCTCGCCGCATGCGCCGCGGCAGCGCTGGTTCTGGCTGTGCCCCTCACCGACAGCATCGGCCTCGGCCTTGCCGCGCTTGCCGCCGCTGTCCATTACTGGCGAAGCCGCTCGCCGCACCAGCCGACCGGGGCAACCTGATGGCGGTCTGCCTCACCGCCGGCGCGCTCACCGTCGTCATCCCGGCGAGCGCCTTCGTTCTGAGCTGGACCCATTCGGTGGAACGGACGGTCTGGCGCGAGGACTGGCGTGCGGTCGGCGATACGCTCGTGCTCGAGGAGGCGGCGGTGCAAGGCAGCGGCGCGGGGATGGAGCCCGGCGCCGACGCGCACTTCGACAACGGCGCCTGGCGCTATCGCCCGTCGTTGCCGCCTTTGCATATCCTGCGCCTTGCTCATTCCGAATACGCGGATGACTATCGCCTGTGTTGGCGAGACAAATGCGAACAGCTCGCAAATCTCGCCGCACGGGGGCAAGCCGAGGCGTTGGAAATTCGACCATGCGAGCCGCCGGATCATGCCGATGATGCAGCCGAACCGCCGGAACCGGCTCCGGCTCGCGCCTATGTGAGGGAGGAGAAGCCATGAAGGGCGACGACAGCGCCGGTCCCTTGGCCGCAACGTTCCAGTGGGAGGATCCGCTCCTGCTCGAAGCCGAACTGAGCGAGGAGGAGCGCATGGTCGCCGAGACCGCGCGCCATTACGCCCGCGACAAGCTGATGCCGCGCATCCTCCTGGCCAATCGCAACGAGACTTTCGACGTCGAAATCATGCGGGAAATGGGCGATCTGGGCCTGCTCGGCTCGACCATTCCGGCCGAGTACGGCGGCGCCGGCGTGAACTACGTCTCCTATGGCCTCGCCGCGCGGGAGATCGAGGCCGTCGACTCCGGCTATCGCTCGGCGATGAGCGTGCAATCCTCGCTGGTGATGTTTCCGATCTACACCTACGGAAACGAGGACCAGCGCCGGCGCTTCCTGCCCCGCCTCGCGACCAGCGAACTGATCGGGTGTTTCGGCCTGACCGAGCCCGACCACGGTTCCGATCCCGGCAGCATGCGGACCAGGGCGACGCGCGCCCCCGGCGGCTACCATCTGGCCGGGACCAAGACGTGGATCACGAACGCCTCGATCGCCGACGTCATGGTGGTGTGGGCCAAGCTCGACGGGGTCATTCGCGGCTTCCTCCTCGAGCGCGGGATGGAGGGGTTAACCACGCCGAAGATAGAGGGCAAGTTTTCGCTGCGTGCGTCGCCGACGGGCCAGATCGTCATGGACAACGTGTTCGTCCCCGACGCCAACCTGCTGCCCGATGCCGGCGGCCTGTCCGGCCCGTTCGGCTGCCTCAACAAGGCCCGCTACGGGATCGCCTGGGGGGCGCTCGGCGCCGCCGAGTTCTGCTGGAAGGCGGCGCGCCAGTACGTGCTCGACCGCACCCAGTTCGGCCGGCCGCTTGCCGCCAACCAGCTCATCCAGCGCAAGCTTGCCGATATGCAGACCGAGATCGCCATCGGTCTCAGCGCCTGCCTGCGCGCCGGCCGGATGATGGACGCGGCCCGCTGTTCGCCGCAGACCATCTCGCTGATCAAGCGCAACTCATGCGGCAAGGCGCTGGACATCGCCCGGGCGGCGCGCGACATGCACGGCGCCAACGGCATCGTCGACGAGTATCACGTCATCCGCCACGTGATGAACCTGGAGACGGTCAACACCTACGAGGGGACCCACGACATTCACGCCCTGATCCTCGGGCGCGCCCAGACCGGCCTGCAGGCCTTCACCGGCGGCTGAGGTTCGTCGCTCGGCTCGGTCCGGGTTCCGTCGATCCACCTGGGACCGGTGGCCTATCGCCAGCCTGCGGACCTCGTTCGGGGGCAACACGTCGTCTCGCCAGAGGGACCAACGGCATTCCACTCGACATGCCACTCGCTCATTCAGCGCCGTCGTCTTCGTCGGGCGGCAGCCACGGGGCCAGCGCCGCAAGCAGCGCCGGAAGGCGGCCCTTGACCACCACGTCCAGCCGCACCTCGGCATGGCCGTGGATGAGCCGGTGACGCATCCCGGTGATGTCGCGCCAGGGGATCTCGGGGTGGGCGGCGCGAAAAGTCCGCAGACACCTTGGCGGCGGCCTCGCCGATCACCGCCAGCGAATGGATGATGGCGTTCTGGTGGAGGCGGCTGGCGAGAAACACGGCCTCGTCGACATCGGCAACGAAGCCGATCGCGTCCTCCGCCACCAGGGCCATGTCGAGGTTCAGCGCGCCGCCGGCTGCGGCGCAGCCTCAGCGCAGGTAGAGTTCGTCCTCGCCGATCCGGCCCGGTCCCTCGAGGACGTAGATGCCGGCCGAGTTGGCCCGGACCGGGAAGGAGAGGTTGCCGTCGCCAACCCTTATCTCGGCGCCGCTGACGGCGTCGCGATAGGTGCCGTTTCGCACGCCGCCGACCTGGACGCTCTGGTCACCGCCGATGGACAGGCCGACGACGGCGTAGCTCGCGCCGTTGTCGAAATCGCGCACGAAGCTCATCCCGCCGCCCCACTCCTGCACCTGGCGCATTGCGCCCTTCTGCAGCGCCGGGATCGAGCGGCGAATCCGGTTCAGCCGGCGGATATGCCGGTAGAGCGGATGGCTCTGCGTTTCCGCGATCCGCTCGTCGGCAAGGTGGTCGCCGAAATAGGCGCGGCCGGTCGTGTCCAGGGTGTCGTCGTTGCCGATGACGTCCTGCGGCGCGCCCTTCATGAACTCGATCTCCTCGCCGAAGTAGAGGCAGGGGATGCCGCGCGCCGTCCACAGCAGGTTGTAGACCGCGGCCGCCATCCACTGGTCGCCGCGAAAGCGGTAGCGGAAATCGTTGTCGGGACCGACATCATGGTTCTGCAGGAAGGTGACCAGTGTCGTCGGGTCGCCGTAGATCCAGTCCATCGCCAGGACCTGGCCGGTGCCGCCGAACGAGCCTCGGCTCACCGTGTCGCGGAAGGTTGAGAAGAGGCCGAAGTCGAGCACCGCGAAGCCGGAGTCGCCGCCCGAGTTGGGATCGCGCGGATCGTTGCCGAGGCGGGTGTACCACCACGGGCGGATCGGCGAGGGACCGTTGTCGCCGCCGCCGAGATCGCCCCAGCCGTAGCCCTTGACCAGGTTCTCGCCGAAGACGAACAGGCCGGGCTTGTGCGCCTTCCAGGCGTTGACGTATTCGAGCAGATTGTCGCGCTCGACGTGCTTGACGGTGTCGATCCGCAGCGCATCGACGCCCATGTCGAGATAGCGGTTGATGGCGCCGATAATGTAGTCCTTGACGTTCTGGCGCTCGGTGGCGAGGTCGATGCAGTCGCCGGCCAGGTGCTTGGTCTGCAACGGGTGCGCGCTCTCCCAGTCGCCGCCGGCGATGAAACCCTCCTGGTGGTACCACTCGGGATCGAGCGTCTGGGCGTCGATGCCGAAGAAGCGGCCCGGGTTGTACCCCGGCGCCGGCACCGTGACGCCGGACCGCGGGTCGACCAGCGGCTCGCGGCCCTCCGGGTCACGGCCGTGGCGCTCGCGATACCAGTCGGGCGCAAGGGGATTGTCGATGTCGTCGCGGTTCGGCCAGGCGTAGTTGCCGAGGTTGCCCTGGTAGGGACCGTGATTGACCCGGCCCTGCTCGGCGCCTTGCGGGACGTAGTACTTGATCGGCAGATGGTCGATCCACACCTGGCCGCGAATCCCGTACTGACAGGAGTGGTTGACCACCACGTCCTGGATGATCTTGATGCCCCGCGCGTGCGCCGCGTCGATCAGGTCCTGGTAGGTGGCGTCGGGCGATTCCAGGCGAGGGTCGATCCGGGTCCAGTCGTAGGGATGATAGCCGTGATAGTCGAGGCCGGAACGGTTCTCCACCGGCGGGGTGATCCAGATGGCCGTGAAGCCGAGGTCGCGGATGTAGTCGAGGCGCTGGATCAGGCCGCGGAAGTCGCCGCGCCAGTGGGGGTCCTCGGCCTCGCCGGCGGCGTTGAATTTGATCCGGTCACGGCAGAAGAAGTTGTTGCTCGGGTCGCCGTCGTAGAAGCGGGTCGTGATCAGGAAATAGATCGTCTCCTCGCGAAAATCGGGAAGGCCGGGCCCTTCCGCCGGCGGCCGCGCCTGCTGCGGTCGCGGCTGCGGGGGCGGCGGTGCCGGGCTCGGCTCGGGCACGCTTTCGCCTTCCGGCGTGTTGCGCCAGCGGCCGTCGGCGTCGAACCAGCCGTCGCGTTCGCGCCGCTGGTTGCCGGTCTGCCGACCGGCGCCGTCGTTGAAGACCATCGCCGCGGCCTCGATGCCGGGCAGGGTGATCCGCCACCAGCCCTCGCCCTCCCAGGTCATGGGGAGGCCGGGCCACGTGGTCGCGGATCCGCCGGGTTGCGTGTCCCAGTAATGGATCCGGACCGGCTCGGCCCAGTCGTGCGGCTTGCGGAAATGGACTGTGAGATCGGGCATGACGGGAGGTTTCCGGCAGCGGAGACGGCTGCGGCATCATAAGCGACCGAGGAGAGCGGATACAGCGCTTTGTCGTTGCCGCCGCTGTGCGCGCCTTCGGGTTTCTTCCGGATGCAAAAGGCCGCCGACGGCGCAGGGTGGTCCGGGAGCCTCGGGAGCGTCCCGCCGACGAGGGGCGCACGCACCCCTGTCGGACGCACGCGGGCTCCGCTCGCTGGGAGCGAAGCCCGCTGCATTGGACGGTTGCCCCGCAGATGCGGGGGCAGGGAGGAGGCGACGTCTCGATCAACCTGCCTGCGGACGGGTCATCCGAAAGCAGACGATCGAACGCCTACCCAAGGATCGGGCACCCGCCTGCGCCCGCCGGGGAAAGGCGTGCCCTAGGAGGAGTAGTACATCCGAAACTCGACCGGGTGCGGCGTGTGCTCGAAGTTGTAGACCTCTTCCCATTTGAGCTGGATGTAGCCGTCGATCAGGTCGTCGGTGAAGACGTCGCCGGCCTTCAGGAAGTCGCGGTCGGCATCTAGCGCGCCGAGCGCCTCGCGCAGCGAGCCGCACACCGTCGGCACGTTCGAGAGCTCCTCCGGCGGCAGGTCGTAGAGGTTCTTGTCGATGGCGTCGCCGGGATGGATCTTGTTCTGGATGCCGTCGAGGCCCGCCATCAGCATCGCCGCGAAGGCCAGATAGGGGTTCGCGGTCGGGTCGGGGAAGCGAACCTCGACGCGCTTGCCCTTCGGGTTCGAGGTGAACGGGATGCGGCACGACGCCGAGCGGTTGCGCGCCGAGTAGGCCAGAAGCACCGGCGCTTCAAAGCCGGGGATCAGCCGCTTGTAGCTGTTGGTCGAAGGGTTGGTGAAGGCGTTCAGGCTTTTGGCGTGCTTCATGATGCCGCCGATGTAGTAGAGCGCCGTATCCGAAAGGTCGGCATAGCCCGAACCGGCAAAGGTCGGCTTGCCGTCCGTCCAGATCGACTGGTGGACGTGCATGCCCGAGCCGTTGTCGCCGGTCACCGGCTTCGGCATGAAGGTCGCGGACTTGCCGTAGGTTTGCGCCACCATGTGGGTGACGTACTTGTAGATCTGCAGGTTGTCCGCCGACTTGAGCAGCGTGTTGTAGACCATGCCGAGCTCGTGCTGGCTCGGCGCAACCTCATGATGGTGCTTGTCCATGACCAGGCCCATGTCGGTCATGACCGAGGTCATCTCGGCGCGGAGGTCCATCGCGGAGTCGACGGGCGGGACCGGGAAGTAGCCGCCTTTGATCGGCGGCCGATGCCCGGCGTTGCCCTCGGGCAGGATCCGGCCGGTGACGTACGGGCCCTCGTCGGAGCTGAATTCGTAGAAGCAGTGGTTCATTTGCACGTCGAAGCGGACATCGTCGAAGACGAAAAATTCCGCTTCCGGACCGAAGTAGGCGGTGTCGCCGATGCCGGTCGAGGCGAGGTAGGCCTCCGCCTTGCGCGCGACCGAGCGCGGGTCGCGGATGTACGGCTCGCCGGACGACGGCTCGATGACGTCGCAGACGAGGATCATCGCCGGCTGGGCCGCAAACGGATCCATGACCGCCGAGGTCGGGTCCGGGACGAGGGCCATATCGGACTCGTTGATCGCCTTCCAACCGGCGATGGAGGAGCCGTCGAACATCAAACCTTCGGCGAAGGCGTCTTGATCGACGAACGCCGAGGACATCGTCAAATGCTGCCACTTGCCCCGGGGGTCGGTAAAGCGCAGATCGATGTACTTGATCTCGTTTTCCTTTACGACCTTGAGCACATCGTCGGCGTTCTTGCAGTTCAGAGTCATGTCGCGGTTTCCCTTTGGTCCCTTTTTCGAGGTGGTATCGGCGAACGAGGGGAGGCTATGAGACGGCAACTTTTCGCCGAAAAAAAGATCAGATCGCTTCGATGCCGCGTTCGCCCGTGCGGACCCGGATGGCCTCCTCTACGGTGGTGACGAAGATTTTTCCATCGCCGATCCTGCCCGTCCGCGCCGCTTGTTGAATAGCCTCGATGGCGCGCTCGACCAGACCGTCCTCGATCACCAGCTCGATCTTGACCTTGGGCAGGAAGTCAACGATGTACTCGGCCCCACGATAAAGCTCGGTGTGGCCTTTCTGTCGCCCGAAGCCCTTCGCCTCAAGCACGGTTATACCTTGAAGTCCCAGCTCGTGCAGTGCCTCTTTCACATCATCGAGCTTGAATGGCTTGATGATTGCCTCGATTTTTTTCATCAATCCCGCCTTTTTTGCTTTCCGGTATCACACGCTCGAAAATGGATTTGGCGTCAAGTGCGTTGACCAAGCTCGTTGCGCGGCCCTCTCCGAAGCACAGCCTGTGCCAGTTCGGATGCGGCGCAAGTTCGCCCCCGCCGGGGATCCGTTCTCGACCGGCGCACGCGGCCCGTCCCGCCCCATTCGGCGGCGGACAAGCCCGTCGGCCGGCGCCGCATCGCCGGTCGACGGAGCGGCGCCAAAATTGCTCGCGCCATAGTCATTTGCCCAGTTTTCAGGCAGTCTCCGGCGCGTCGGTCGTCCGCCGCGACCGAGCCGCCCAGGAGGGGCATGCATAGTCGTTGCCGAACGATCCAGAATGGGACAACACTGTGGCGTCGGGCCGTCCGCGCAACTCATAAGCACGGTGCCTGCCTGCGCTTGAAAACGGGACGGCTGAAGCGCTCGCTTCTGGGAGATGGAGAACACATCGGATGAAAAAGCTGCTCTGTGTCGCGGCTGGGCTCGGCGTCGCGGCGATGTTTGCCGCGCCCGCCGCTTATGCCGGGCCAACCCTCGACGCCGTGAAATCGCGCGGCGAGGTCGTCTGCGGCGTCAACACGAGCCTGTACGGCTTCAGCACACCGGACGAGAAGGGACGCTGGACCGGACTTGACGTCGATGTCTGCCGCGCCGTCGCTGCCGCAGTTCTTGGCAACGCCGAGAAGGCCCGCTACGTGCCCCTCAGCGCGCAACAACGGTTCACGGCCCTGCAGTCGGGCGAGATCGACCTGCTGCCGCGCAACACGACCTGGACCCTGACCCGTGATACGGCCAACGGCCTCAACTTCACGATGATCAATTTCTATGACGGCCAGGGCTTTCTCGTGTCGAAGAGCCTCGGCGTGAAGAGCGCAAAGGAGCTCTCCGGCGCGACGATCTGCGTCCAGACCGGGACGACGACCGAGCTCAACCTCGCGGACTACTTCCGAGCCAACAACATGCCCTTCAGGCCGGTGACGATCGAAAAATACGAGGAAGTCACCCAGGCGTTTCTCGCCGGGCGCTGTGACGCGCTGACCTCGGACAAGTCGCAGCTTGCCTCCATTCGCGCCAACGACACGCCCAAGCCCGACGATTACGTCATCCTTCCCGAAACCATCTCCAAGGAGCCGCTGACACCGTCGGTCCGTCAGGGCGACGACCAGTGGTTCGACATCGTCCAGTGGGTTCAGTTCGCCACGGTCGAAGCGGAGGAACGGGGAATCACGTCGGAAAACGTCGACGAAAAGCTGAAGAGCGACGACCCCAACGTCAAGCGCTTGCTCGGTGTGACGCCGGGAATGGGCGCCGCCCTCGGCCTCGACGAGAAGTGGGCCTACAACGCCATCAAGCAGGTCGGCAACTATGGTGAAAGCTTCGAGCGCAACGTCGGTCAGGGCTCGAAACTGAAGCTGGAGCGCGGTTTGAACGACCTGTGGACCCGAGGCGGACTGATGTACGCACCGCCCATCCGCTAGAGGCGTGATGGTGACAAACGGACCTTGTCCATCGGCAGGATCGGGCCGCCGCGCCGCAACGGCTTGTGGATCGGCTGATCGGGCGCCTGGAGCCCAGGCGTTCGAGCCCGATCACCTTCGGGCGCAGGCCGGGGGCGCAAATGGCGTCGGTCCCGGCGCCGTCGCGGCACGGTCCTTGCTCATCGCAAGTCGTGCTCAATGTCGGGCACGAGCCGGGCGGTAGCGGACATGACGGAGATGGGCGCCGGCGCGACGGGAAGCGGGAAGGCCGGGCCGCCGCGCCGAGCGGCGGGACCTGCGGCCGGCGCATGGTGGAACGACCGTCGCGTTCGCGCGGTCTTCTACCAGATCCTGGTCATCGGCGGGGTCTTGCTGCTCGTCTGGTTCCTTGTCGCCAACACACTGGACAACCTCAACCAGCGGAACATCGCGACCGGCTTCGGTTTTCTTCACCGCGAGGCCGGCTTCGATATCAGCGAGCGGCTGATCGATTACACTCCGGCCGACACCTACCTGCGGGCGCTGGTCGTCGGCCTGCTCAATACCATGCTGGTTTCTGTCCTCGGCGTGATTCTGGCGACAATCCTCGGCACGATCGTCGGTATCGCCCGGCTGTCGCGCAACTGGCTCGTCGCCAAGGTGGCCTCGTTTTACGTCGAGATCGTTCGCAACATTCCGGTCCTGCTGCAACTTTTCTTCTGGTACAGCATGATCACCGAGGCCCTGCCGAGCCCGCGTCAGGCCCTCAATCCGCTGCCGGGCGTATTTTTCAGCAACCGCGGGATGCGGTTTCCGGTCCCGGAGGCCGACCCGGCCTGGACCTACGTCGCCGTCGCGTTCCTTGTCGGTGTGGGCGCCACCTGGGTCTTTGCGCGCTGGGCGCGGGCCTATCAGAACCGTACGGGGCGGATCCCGCCGACGCTGTCGGTCGCGCTCGGCCTGATACTTGGCCTGCCTCTGATCACGTACCTGGCCGCCGGCGCGCCGACTGCCATGAACATGCCGGAGCTGCGCGGGTTCAACTTTTCCGGCGGGACAACCGTCACGCCGGAGTTCACGGCGCTGCTGTTGGGGCTCGTCGTCTACACCGCCAGCTACATCGCCGAAATCGTGCGCGGCGGCATCCTCGCGGTGTCGCATGGGCAGACCGAGGCGGGCCTTGCGCTGGGCCTTCACCGCGGCGCCGTTCTGAGGCTGATCGTCCTGCCTCAGGCCCTGCGGGTCATCATCCCGCCGCTCACCAGCCAATATCTGAACCTGACCAAGAACTCGTCGCTGGCGGTGGCGATCGGCTTCCCCGACCTGGTCAGCGCCGCCAACACCACGATCAACCAGACCGGACAGGCCGTCGAGGGCATCGCCATCATCATGGCCATCTACCTCACCGTCAGCCTGTCCATCTCGGCGGTCATGAACTGGTACAACCGCCGCATCGCGCTGCAAGGGGCGCGCTGACGATGGCTCGGCATCCGGAGTCGCCTGACGAGATCTACGCCCGCGAGGAGGAGCCGGACGAGGGTTGGCGGCGGCCGCCACCGGTCGAAGGCGCGTCGTTGCGCGCGGTGGTCGGTGAGTGGAGCCGCAAGAACCTGTTCAGCAGCATCCCCAACACCATCCTGACGGTGCTCTGCGCCTGGTTGCTGTGGGAAACGCTGCTTCCGCTCACCCAGTGGGGGCTTCTCGACGCGGTCTGGCAAACCGACGATTCCGCCGTCTGTCGCGCCGCCGAGCACGGCGCCTGCTGGGCCTTCATCGCCAACAAGTACCGCTTCATTCTTTTCGGTCTGTTTCCCTACGATGAACAGTGGCGGCCGCTGGTCGCCATCGCGCTTTTCGTCGCGGCGTTGGCGGTGAGTTGCGTGCCGTCGTTCTGGCGGCCGTGGCTGGTGGTCTTGTGGCTCGGCGTTATGGTCGCCTGCGGTGTTCTGATGTGGGGCGGGGTCTTCGGCCTGCGTTTCGTCGAAAACGGCCGCTGGGGCGGTTTGCCGCTGACCCTGATCCTGGCGGTCGTTGGCATCGTCTGCTCGTTCCCGCTGGCGATCGCTCTTGCGCTCGGCCGGCGTTCCAACCTGCCCGCGGTCCGCGCGATCTGCGTCGGCTTTATCGAGTTCGTTCGCGGCGTCCCGCTGATCAGCGTCCTGTTCATGGCCTCGGTGATGTTTCCCCTGTTCCTGCCCGAGGGCTTCACCATCGACAAGCTCCTCCGCGCCCAGGTCGGCATCATCCTTTTCACCGCGGCGTACCTCGCCGAAGCGGTGCGCGGCGGCCTCCAGGCGGTGCCGCGCGGGCAATCCGAGGCGGCCGACGCGCTGGGCCTGTCCTACTGGCGAAAGACGGGCCTGGTCATCCTTCCGCAGGCTCTCAAGACGTCGATCCCGGCGATCGTCAACCAGTTCATCAGCATGTTCAAGGACACCTCCCTGGTCATCATCATCGGTCTGTTCGATCTGCTGTCGACGGCGAAGGCGGCGCTGAGCGATCCGCCATGGCGGCCGTTCTACGTCGAAGCCTACCTGTTCGCCGCGCTGATCTATTGGATCTTCTGCTTCTTCATGTCCCGCTACAGCCAGTTCATCGAGCGCCGGTTCGAGACCGGCCATCGCCGCTCCTGACTGCCGCTCGCGAGAGGATGCCGTAACGATGCCCGCAACGCTCAACCGAACGCCCGACGCGCAGGTCGCGATCACGCTCGACGGCGTTCACAAGTGGTACGGAGCCTTCCACGTCCTCAACGACATCAACCTGACGGTCCATGCGGGCGAGCGGATCGTGGTCTGCGGGCCGTCGGGATCGGGCAAGTCGACGATGATCCGCTGCATCAATGCGCTTGAGCAGCACCAGCAGGGCCACATCGTGGTCGACGGCGTCGAGTTGACCAATGACGTGCGCACGGTCGACCGGATCCGCCGCAACGTCGGCATGGTCTTTCAGCAGTTCAACCTGTTCCCCCACCTTACGGTCCTCGACAACCTGACGCTGGCGCCGGTCTGGGTGCAGAAGCGGCCGAAGGCGGAAGCCGTCCAGACGGCAATGAAATACCTTGAGCGGGTGAACATTCCCGAGCAGGCCGGGAAATATCCGGGTCAGCTCTCCGGCGGCCAGCAACAGCGCGTCGCCATCGCCCGCGCGCTGTGCATGAAACCGCAGATCATGCTGTTCGACGAGCCGACCTCCGCGCTCGACCCGGAGATGATCAAAGAGGTGCTCGACGTCATGATCGAGCTCGCCGAGGGCGGCATGACGATGATCTGCGTCACCCACGAGATGGGTTTTGCCCGAACCGTGGCCAATCAGATGGTGTTCATGGACGGCGGCGCGATCGTCGAGAAAGCGCCGCCGGAGACGTTCTTCACCGCGCCGAAGAGCGACCGCACCCAGCAGTTTCTCAGCCAGATCCTGACCCACTGAGCAGGCGAGGAGCGACGCCGCTCGGCGGCTTCGGGATCGTGCTGTTGTTGTATCTCCTGCGCCTATTACAGGTTGTGCCCGTGCGCTGTGCCCGTGCGGCATCATGACAGCCTCGAAGCCACTGCGTGGTACCTTGCGCAGGCGAGCGCCGGCGGTCCGCTTTTCGCCTTTTCCGGGGCGAAGGCGCCGGCTTCCTTCGGTCGGACGGCGAACGATCAGGCGCTCCCTCCGAAACATCGGCAGCTTCAACAGGGGAGCAGGGGCATGGGTTCCAAGGGGACTAGATCCAGCGCGGCGGTGCTGCCGTGCCGTTTTTGCGGCGAGCCCGTCAAGGCCTGGGCCTGGCGCTGCGGAAACTGTGGCAGCGGCTACGCCACACCGTATCAATGGGGCCGCCGCCTGGCGATCATCGTCGTGCTGGGCGGCCTGTACCTGTGGGGCATCGTCAGGTACTTCGGCTATTAGCACGGCGTGTTGCGGCGATTCGCCGCTTGCGTTGGAACGAGCCGGAATGCTATGCATGATTGTTGTGTGACGTTGCAGAACGCGCCGTCGGCGCATCAGAGCGCGGTGGCGTCGCCAGCGGTTGCCCGAAAGGGTGGCGCAAGTTGTAAAGAGGAGGTCGGCAAGCCGTCGCAGCCATAAAAAAAACGCATCGGCAGCCACGACCGTAGGACGCGTTATCGAAAACGCCTGTACGGGCGAAAAAAAAAGAAACCGGTCTCTCGCCTGCGGCCTTTGTCGCGGGCTTTTCTTTTTCTGCCGCTTGCCAGCCCTTTGCAGACAACGCTGGCGCCGCCTTGAGCTTGCCTCTTCTTTTGCGCGCAACAAGCAAACCTGCTAAGACCAGCGCTCGATTCGTCCGCCCCGCCGCTGCCGGGGAGAGGTCTTCAAGCCAAGGGCCAAAGCCATGACCGTCAGGATCTCGCAAGCCATGTTCGCCGCAACGATCGCCGCACTCCTGTCTCCGGCGGCGTGGGCCGGCCCTTCTGTGGCTCACGAGGTCCGCGTGGACCAGACGCGCATGCAACTGGCGGCGGACCAGGCCCAGGTTCTTCTCGATATCAACAGCGCGTCGGAAGAGGATCTTCGCACGCTGCCGGGAGTGGGTCCGGCTCGCGCTCAGGCCATCGTTGCCGGGCGGCCGTACAAGGGCAAGGACGACCTCGTCAAGAAGAACATCCTTCCGAAGAACGTCTACGACGGGCTGAAGGACCGCATCGTCGCGCGGCAGAAGTAGCCGTAGGTCGGAGAAACGGGCTCAGCGCGACGCCGTCGACGTCGCTGCGGTAAAGTCGCGCCTCTTTCTGGCTCCGCCGCATCGCTCTTGCGAACCGCGGGGGCGCTGGAGGACGCTTGCCTCAGCGCGCGTGTTCCTCCCCTGATCGCCGAGTGCATTCAGCGGCCGCCCAGGCCCGCTCGACTTTTGCCGGCACCGGCCCGATGCGCATGAACGCTGCAGCACATCTGTTGCAACGCCCGACGGCGACACGCCGATCGCGGATAGCACTTGCGCCGCGAGCGGCATTTGTTTACCCTTTTGGGGCATCTAACACCCGATAGGGTAATCCCCTGGGCATTTCCCGACGGTTGAGCCTCAGCATGCTCCGCTGACGGCTGGGTGCGCCGGCCCGCAAGCAAAACTGAGAGTCCCGCCGCAGTTGCCCGTCATCGCCTCCGGCTCGCCGCCTCTGCGCGCGAGCAACATGGTACGGCGCGCCCCGGCTCTTTTTGGGCCGGCTGTGTCTCCTGGGCACGGCCATCTTGCGTGCACAGACGATAACACTGATCCCACAATTAAATATAGAACGCGATTTTAATGGTGAAAATATGAAGTCAAGTCGAATTACTAGTTCAGATAACGCATCTGCACGTCAGCGATTTTCGCGCATTCTTTTCACATCTGCTTTGCTGGCGGCGATTTTTGGCGCCGTCGATGCTTCGGCTTCGCCTTGCACGAACATTCTTACGTCCGCCGAAACGACGCCCGCCGGTTATGGCAGTGCATATAATCGCTTGACCTCCGCCAAAGAGTTTCTGATACAGGGCGTCGAATGCGACGCTGACAAGGCCGAGGTGTCGGTCGGCAGCGGGTCGCCGGAGCAGTATGTTTACAAGAACGCTTTCTACTGGACGGGTTCGAAGTGGCAGGAGATGCTGCTGTCAGGCTCGACGCTGGTGAGCGATACCTGGTACAAGGGCGGCGCGACTGGGTCAATGCCGCTCGGCGCGTTGCCGAATTATGTGCTCGGCTATGTCTGCCAGCGAGACGCCGGCCAGTGGAAGTGCGGGTGCAGCGACGAAACGTGCAGCGAAGGCCGGTGGCAGATGCAGGCGTTGGCGAACGGCTCCACGGGCGGCGGTGGCGGCAGCACGGCTTCCTGCCTTGCGCGGCCGAGCCTGTCCAACCCGATGGTTGTTGACGGCGACGGTTGCCCCGGCAATATCAACGGCCAGGGCGGCGATCTGCTGGTCAAGATGCCGAAGAAGGTCTGCAAAACGCAACTCAGCATCAGCAACGCACGGAATGTTCAGGTCATAGGCGGTCACATCAGCCTTGGCGCCGACGTCAAGCGCGCCGTGTCTTTCGCGAACATCAAGGGCCATGCGCATGTAAAAGGCATGCATCTCGACGTGCAGAACCGCCCGGCGGACGGCATTCGGATCTACAACTCGCCGAAGGCGACCCTGACGGTGCAGAACTCGCTGATCGAGGGTCTCGGCGGCGAACCCACGGGCACGCACGGCGACGTCATCCATACCCAGGGCGGTGGCCCGCTTGACGCCTTCGAAGTCGAGAACGTCAGCGGCTACACCAGCTACCAGGGCATCTTCACGCCGTATCGCCTGCCGGAAGACGGCGCGACCGGTGCAAAACGCGTCATGTTGAAGAATGTCAACCTGGGATATGATCCACGGATGCCGGCCGATCAGAAGCCGCTGATGCTGCTGACGCTGGGAAAGGGCAATCCGACGCCGAACAAGTACGGGCTCCTGGACTACACGGCTCCCGAAGGCACGACCCTGACGAACGTGTTCCTCGACGTGTCGCGGCTGAGCAAGAGCGTGCCGTACTACACCAGGGTGATGGTTGCGCCGAAGCCCGGAGCAGACGGTTGCGCCGCGTTCGACGCCATTCACAAGATCAACGGAAAGGTCTGCGACGGTCTGCCGAAGAGCGGCCCGTTCGCGCCGCTGGGCAAAGTCGGCGAAAATTACGACCGCTCAGCATTCTGCACGAAGTAGGTATGTAGTCAGCGAAATCCAGGGCTGACCCGAGCGGGTTGGCCCTGGATCAACAGATAGGACCGCAATGCATCCTTCCATGGTACCGAACTTGTCCTCCGCAAGACCGCCTCTGGCCGGGCAAGACTCGAGAGCACGCGGACTCATGATGACGTTCGTGGACTTTCTGCAGATACTGTGGAGGCGAAAGCTGGTGGTCATCGCCACCGTCGTGCTGTGCTGTCTGATCGCGCTGGCCTACCTGTTCACGGCGACGCCGCTTTATTCGGGGCAGGTCAGCGTCCTGATCCAGAACAAGGAAGACCCGTTCAATCAGCTGGCGGTCCTACAGGCCGCCATTACCGGTGCGAACGGGCCCGGAGAGGATACGGCGACGGAAATCGAGGTCATGCGCTCTCGGCGCCTGGCCGCGAAGGTCGTCGACAGCCTCGATCTCGTCAACGATCCCGAATTCAACACTTCGCTGCAGCCCAGCAATTTCTTTACGGACGCCATCGGCTGGCTGAACCCGAAAAAGCTCCTGGGGCTGCTGATACCGACGGATCAGGGACCGGTGTCGGAGGAAGAGGAGAAGGCTCAGGAGCGGGAAAAGGTCATCGACAATTTCCTCGACAACCTGGACGTCAGCCAGTTGGGCCAGGCGCGCGTGTTCTACATCACGTTCTTGTCCGAGAATTCCGACAAGGCGGCCCAGATCGCCAATGCGTTGGCCGATGCCTATATCGTCGACCGCCTTGACGCTCGTTACGAAGAGACCCGGCGGGCCACCGACTGGCTCTCGCAGAAGATCGCCGATCTGCGGGCCGGGTTGAGCCAGAAGGAGCAGGTTGTCGAAGAGTTCCGCAAGGAGGCGGGGCTTCTTACCGGGACCGGGGGCAGCACCCTTGTCAGCCAGCAGGTCTCGGAGCTCAATGCCCAGTTGATCGTCGCCCGAACGGCGCGGGCGGAGGCGGAGGCGCGGCTGTCGCAGATCCGCAGGCTGGCGCAGCGTCCCGGTGGGGCGGCGGCGGCGGCCGACGTCCTCGGCTCGCCGGTGATCATCTCGCTTCTGAACCAGGAATCGGAAGTCAAGCGCGAGGCGGCGCAGCTCAACGACGAGTACGGCGAGCGTCATCCGCGCATGATTGCCGTTCGCGCCGAACTGCGCGACATCCAGGGCAAGATCTCCGCGGAGATCGCCAAGGTGGTGCAGAAGCTGGAGAACGATGTCGGCGTCGCGCAGGCGCGCGAGATGTCGCTGCAGCAAAGCCTTGACCAGCTCAAGGCGACGATGGCGCAGACCAACACTGCGGATGTCCACCTGCGTGCGCTCGAGCGCGAGACCGAAGCCGATCAGGCGATGCTGCAGTCGTTCATGAACCGGTTCGAGGAAATGAGCGCGCAGCTCGACCTCAACCAGCAGTCGACGGTGCGGATCTTGTCGCGCGCCGTCGGGCCGGATCTGCCGACAGACCCGAAAAAGGCGCTCATAATGGTCGTCGTCTTTCTCGGTTCGACCCTTATTGGCGTTGGCCTCGTCTTCCTGCTCGAACAGTTCGACCGCGGCTTCAGAAGCGGCGAGCAGGTCGAAGAGCAGACCGGCGTGCGTTCGCTCGGCATGGTGCCTTTGCTGGAAGGATCCAGACGGCGGGTCGGCGATCCGGTGGATTACGTCCTGAAGCGTCCGGCGTCCTCGTTCGGCGAAGCGATCCGGTCCGTCTACACCAGCATCCTCATGGCCGGGCCGGAAAAGACCGGTCACAGCGTTCTCATCACGTCGTGCACGCCGAGCGAAGGCAAGACGACGCTGACCATGTGTCTGGCGCGGATGTTCGCTTCATCCGGACGCAAGGTCGCGCTGATCGAGGCCGACGTTCGCCGGCCGCGGGCAAGCGACGCGCTGCGCGTTCCGGCTCAGCCGGGGCTTGTCGAGCTGTTGACCGACCGCGCCGACCTCGCCGACGTCCTCCACAAGGACGAGAAGTCCGGCGCCTACGTCATTCCGGCGGGCGGTCCGGGCGCCGATCCGACCCATATCCTCGCCTCTCCGGGCGTGCGCTCGGTGGTCGATGCCCTGTCCAAGAGTTTCGATCTGGTCATCGTCGACTCGCCGCCGCTCATGGCGGTGGCCGACGCGCGCATCCTCGCGCCGCAGGTCGACAGCACGGTCCTTGTCGTCCATTGGGGCAAGACGCACCGCAACGTCGTCAATCTTGGGCTTAAAAAGCTGTTCGAGACGGGCGCGCGGGTCAGCGGCGTTGTTCTGGCTCAGGTCGACGCCAAGAAGCACGCCCAGTACGGCTACGGCGACTCGGCCTACTACTACAAGCCGATCAAGCAGTACTACACGTCCCAGTAACGCCATCGCAGTCATGGCCGCGGCAGCACCGGCCGAAAGGCCAGCCGCCGCGGCCTTGCTTCCTCCGCCCGGAGCTGGCGTCGGTTCCGCAGCGCGGCGATCGCCTTGCCCAGGCTCGGGGGAATGCGCTAGTGTTCCGGCCTCGCGCCCGTAGCTCAGTGGATAGAGCGTCGGCCTCCGGAGCCGAAGGTCGCAGGTTCGAATCCTGCCGGGCGCGCCAAATTTCGACCCACTCCGGAACAAAGATGGACACCCGCTGCCGCCTCCCCGACCCACCAGCCGGGGCCGCCGAGATGGGCCAGGCGCGGCTGCAATCGGGCGGGCGCGACCAACACATCGACGAATCCTTTTGCGACGCCATAGACGCCCCCCGGAGGCTCCCCCAGGGCGTATAGCGTGGCACCTGGCGGGATCGTGCGGTACTCCGCATTGTTGAGCAGCCGTTCCCGAAAGTCTTCGGGGTAAGCGCTAAGCCAGCCGCTTCCCGACAAGACCTTGCGAGCTTCCGTGAAGGGCTTTTTTCTCCGCTTCGCACTCCTGTGCGCAATTGGCGTCGTTGGCCCGTGCTAATATTGCTGGGCTCAGCCGATCGCGTGCAGCGTTCGTCTTCGTCTGCGCATGATCCAACGCAGGGAGGAGCGAATGTCCGGAAACAGTACGGCCGTCGAGCACGCCGGAATCAGCCGCAGAGACGTACTATCGACCGCTGCCGCGAGTGTCGCCATGCTGGCGACGGCGGGCACGAGGACGACCCTCGTGCTCCTCCCGCTGGCTTCCCCAGCGCTTGCGCAGGGCGGGATGGAGCCGCTCGGCGGCCAGCCGCCCCAGGGCTCTGCCCCCTCCGTGCCGGATTTCGACTACCAGATCAAATATCACCGCGCCTTCGAGGCCGTACTGTGGAGTATGCCGGCCATTGCGATCTACTCGCTTCGGCGCGCGGCCTTCGACAACCTCGGCATGAAGGACAACGACATCATCGCCTATTCCGCGCCGGCGACGCCACGGCTGGAGGCGATCACCGCCAACAGCACGACGCCCTACATCGCCGCCTATACCGATCTGCGGCAGGGCCCCGTCGTGCTGGAGGTGCCGGCTGCGGGACCGGATGGCAGCCTGTATGGCCAGGTCGTCGACGCCTGGCAGTTCACCATTGCCGATGTTGGGCCGAGCGGGCTCGACCAGGGCAAGGGCGGCAAGTACCTGCTCACGCCGCCGGACTTCGATGGCGTTGTCCCGGAGGGCTATCTGCAGGTGGCTTCGCCCAACTATCGCGTCGCTCTCGCCTTCCGTTCGATCGTGGCGCCTGGCAAGACGGCGGCGGACGCGCATGCCTACGCCAAGGGCCTGCGCATGTACTATTTGTCAGAGGCGGCAGCCCCGCCCGAGCAAAAATTCGTCGATCCGATTGACGAGCGCTATCCGACGCTGCCCTTCTTCGACGAGCGGCATTTCGAGGATATGCACGCCGTCATGAGCGTCGAGCCCGTCAGGGACCAGGATAAGATCATGATGGAATGATCCGCTCGCTCGGCATCGAGAAGGGTAAGCCGTTCACCCCTGACGATACTGCCAGGAAGGCGATGCGGCAGGCAGCCATTGACGCCTGGTTTTACCTCCAATCCTGGTACGACAACTTTCCGAAGGAGAAGCTCTTTTATCCGGATCGGCACTATGCGGCGCTGCTGCAGGCGGACGACAATCGCGCCTTCACATTCATCTATGAAGATCGCATCGACCTGATCGACCGGGCAGCAGAGTATTTCTGGTGCACGTTCATGCCGAAGGTTCTCAGCGACACGCCGGCCACCCAGTACCTCATGGCGCTCGCCGACAAGGACGGCCGCCTGCTTGAGGCCGGAAAGACCTACAAGGTCGACGTTCCGGCGAAGATGCCGGTGAAGCAGTTCTGGGCGCTCACCGTCTACGACCGCGCTACCTTTTCGTTCATCTACAGCGAGAGCAATCGCACGACGCTCTCGACGTACGATGTTGACAAGATGACGAAGAATGCCGATGGCGGCGTGACGATCTATGTCGGCCCCAAGGCACTACCTGGATTGGAGGCGAACTGGATACCGACCTCGGGCAAGCGTCCGCTTCCGGCCATGCGCGTCTATGGTCCGACGGAGGATTTCAACCTGAAGCGCTTCAAAATGCCCGACTTCGAGTTGGTTGGCTGAGCGAAGGAGAAACGCCATGTCTCTCGCACGCCTCCTTGCGCAAGCTTTTGTTTTTCTCGCGATTGCGGTTGCGAGCACTTTCACGGCTTGGGCAGAAGACAAGCTCCTTACAACGCCCGCCTCGCCCGAGGTGATTGCCAAAGGGCTCGAAGCGGACGCCTATCAACTTGGCGTCTCGGCCTATGTCTGGGGTTATCCCCTTGTTCGCATGGAGCGTGTCGTCCGCGACTACACAGACGTGCCCTCACCGAAGCCGGCGACCAGCTATCGCGCTCCCATCAACCAGATCGGCTGGGCGCGCGAACTTGCAACGCCGGCAGCCAAGGACATGCCGACGGCCAACAACGACACCTTCTACCTGAGCGCGGTTCTCGTCCTCGACGAGCCTTACGTGCTGACGGTCCCGGACACCCGGGATCGCTACTACGTCGTCAACGTCTTCAATATGTGGCAGGAGTTGCAGCACTACGTAGGCCGGCGCACGACCGGGACGAAGGCCGGGCGCTACGCTATCGTGCCTCCTGGCTGGACCGGGACGCTGCCTGAGGGCGTGACCCGGCTCGACGTCTCGACGGACAAGGCTTGGCTGTGGGGTCGCCTCAGGATCGCGCAGGGCGAAGACAACAAGCCGGTGTACGCCTTGCAGGACGAGTTCACTCTCCAGCCTCTCTCGTCTCTCAAGGGAGGCGGCAGCGCCAAGGCAATCGCCCTCGACCCCATGCCCCGGGACGACGGCAGCGACCTCGCCTTCCTTGACGACCTCGGCTTCGCCCTGAAGCACAACACGATCAAGCCTGCCGACCAGGTACTCTTCGCGCAGTTTGCTCGTATCGGCCTGACAAAGGAGGGCTTCGACGCCAGCAAGCTGAGCGAGCCCGCTCGCAAGGGCTTGGTTCGAGGGCTCGCGGACGGCCCTGCCGTCGTCGTCTCATCGTTTGCCAGCACTGCCAGCAAGCGCAACGGCTGGGACTGGGTGACGGGACTCGACAGTTTTGGCGAGAACTACCCGATGCGAGCACTCGTCGCCGGTCCCTATCTCGGGGGGAACGGCGAGAAGGAGGCGATGTATCCGATCCGCTATACGGATGCCGACGGCACCACCTTGAATGGCGCGAACCGATACGTCGTCCGCTTCGAGAAGGAGCCGCCCGTCGGGGCCTTCTGGTCGCTCACCATGTACAATGCGAGCGACAAGATGCTCGTGGAGAACCCGATCGACCGCTACAAGGTCGGCACAGACACGCAGGGCCTCCGACGGGGGCCGGACGGTTCCATTATCGTGTCGATCCAGACAGATGAGCCGACAGACGGGACGAATTGGCTGCCCGCACCGAAAGGCGATTTCTACGTCATCCTCCGTATGTACCAGCCGAGCGAGGAAGTCCTCGACGGCACATACCAATTGCCGCAGGTGGTGCGCAAGTAGCAGACAGGAGATTGCCGTGATCGTCGAAGAGATTGAGAGGCCACCTTTGGACCTCCTGGAGGAATTTCGCGCTCTACTACGTCATGAGTCCGTCACCTGCGCGATCTCGGACTGCATGGGACGATTCAACGCGATGACTTCGGATATGCGACCGCTCTTCGAGGGAATCCGCTTCGTGGGGACGGCCGTCACGGTGAAGACGCTCGCCTCCGATCTCGCCGCAGCGTTCAAGGCGATTGACGTCAGTCAGCCCGGGGATGTGGTCGTCATCGACTCCCATGGTTCGGTCAATACCGCGTTCTGGGGTGAGAACATGACGATGTCGGCGCTCAACCGTGGGGTCGTTGCCGCCGTTATCGATGGCGCGTGCCGTGACGTCGAAGAAATCCGCAGGATCGGCTTCCCGGTGATCTGCAAGGGAATCGTGCCAAACGTCGCGGCGATCGCCGGGTATGGGGACGTCAATGTCCAGATCCAATGCGCCGGGGTAACTGTGTCGCCGGGAGATGTTGTCATCGCCGATGGTAATGGCGTGGTCGTCGTGCCGTTGGGTGAGGCGGCTACCGTATTGTCCAAGGCGCAGCGACTCCTCGCGACAGAATGCATCGTTCAGGACAAGATCCGGGCTGGGGCTACCATCGGCGAACTCATTAAAGTGGACGAGGTGTTCGAAAGCACATTCGCGTATCAACATAAGGCCGCGAAAAGCGAGTGATGGAGATCCACAACATCAACGCCATCTGGATCCCTCGATTTTGCGCGCCCAGCCAAGTCTGCCGATGAAGAAGGGCAGCGGCGCGACCCTGACCCACGACTATAGGCGCAACGGCAGGACGACTTTGGCTGCCGCCCTTAACGTGCTCGACGGGACTGTCTTCGGGAAAAACATGCCGCGTCACCGCAAAGACGGACAACGACGCCGCACACAATAGGTCAGAGGTGAAGCGCTGGCTCGCGCGCCACCCGCGCCGGTGTTCCACTTCACCCCAACCTCCAGCTCGTGGCTGAACGCCGTCGAAGGCTTCTTCGCCAAGCCCTCCAGGCCCCGCCTCAAGCACGGGGTCTTCCACTCGGTCGCAGACCTCCAGGCCGCCGCGCGCCCACGTCCGCGGTAAGTAAAACATAATGATGTTGTTAATACCGTCTTACGAAATGTTAATGTTTCTACGCTTTGCGCTTGCAACAAAAAGTTCTTAGCTCGGATGTCATAAAGCCGTCGATTTTCAGGTATTGTATCGACGGGCTCATGGCCTTTTACTGGAGGCCGAGCAGAGACAGAGTCCAGCTTTGAAGGAGGTACGGACTTTATGGCGAATGCACTCAACCGCAATGATGGACGTGAAATGCCCCCGGCATACGATCCGCAAGAGGTTCATGAGGCCGCCGCGCAGCTCAGCGACTTCATGCGTGCCAATGGCGAAGCCGTCGTCCAGGCGTGGTCGACGACGACGCGTGGCGTGCTGAGCTTTCAGGAGCACCTGACCCGATTTGTCGGCATGCGGGTGCAGAAGGACCTGGACATGGCGCAAGCCATGGCCGGGTGCGGGGACTTCGAGCAGCTCGTCGACCAGCAGATGGCGTTCGGCCGGACGATGGTCGAAGACTACATGCGGAGCGGCGAGGAGCTGCTGCAGTCCGCAATCGACATCGTTCGCGACGGCGCCCAACCGCTCGAGGCCCGCGCCGAGGCGGCGCCCCAGGAGGTCCGCGAGGCGTTCGCATCGGCATCGTGAAGAACCCGATCCGGTAACGCCAGACCGGGCCCGCACCAACAGAAAGCCGGGCCTCAGCGCCCGGCTTTCGCCTGTCTGGCGCCGCGAAGCCCCTCTTCGGATCGCTCCGATCGGTCCACCATCTCGGCGTTGCCACGCCTGTCGTCGGTGCTTATCGTGAGCGTCGAGATATCGCTGGCTCGGACCGACGGCGCCGCCTTTGCATTCGGCGGACGACAGGATCGGACCCGGGCCGTCGGATGCACCACAATCGCTTTCACGGCTTCAGGAACCGCCGATGGCGAACGGCAAAGCGGTGACCGCCGCGGTCATCATCATCGGCAACGAAGTCCTGTCCGGGCGCACCGTCGACGCCAACCTCCCGTTCCTCGCCACGGCGCTGAACGAGCTCGGCGTGCGTGTGCGCGAGGCCCGGATCATCCCCGACGACGAGGCTGTCATCGCCGCAACGGTGAATGCCTGTCGGCACGCGTTCGACTACGTCCTGACCACCGGCGGCATCGGTCCGACCCACGACGATATCACCGCCGCAAGCATCGCCCGGGCATTCGAAGTGCCGATCGAGTGCAATGCGCAAGCGCTGCAGGCGCTGAAGCAGCACTACCAGCCTGGCGAGTTGAACGAGGCACGACGGAAGATGGCCGGTATCCCGGCCGGGGCGACGCTGATCGATAACCCGGTCAGCAAGGCGCCCGGGTTCCAGATCGGCAATGTCTTTGTCCTGCCGGGTGTTCCGGCCATCATGCGCGCGATGTTCGACGGCATCCGCGACCGCCTGAGCGGCGGCGCACCGGTGCTGTCGCATGCCATCGCGGCCTACGCCACGGAGGGGGCTATCGCCTCGGGGCTGGCGCAGATCCAGGCAAGGCATCCCGACGTCGACATCGGCAGCTACCCGTTCGTGCGCGCCGGCCGGTTCGGGGTAAGCCTCGTCGCACGCACGCCCGATCGCGGCGTACTGGCGCGCGTGGCGGAGGAAATCAAAGCCCTTCTCCGCTCGCTCGGCGAGACGCCGATCGAGGACGAAGAGATCTGAGCGGCCGCCACGATATTGCCTTTTGGACTAGCGAGTTGCGTCGGCCTTCGCCCGCCGGCCCTGCCCGAACAGCACCTGCTTTGCCGCCTCGTCGACGACCGCCCGTGTATTGACCTCGTCCGCCCGCGCATAGGCGCGTACGACCGCCGGTCGCTCCCGGATTGCGGAGAACCAGCGCGCGAGATTGGGAAAGTCGGCCAGGTTCTGGCCCTGCCTTTCGTGCGGGACGATCCAGGGATAGCAGGCCATGTCGGCGATCGAATAGTCGCCGGCGATGAACGCGCGCGCGGCAAGGCGGTCGTCGAGAACCCCGTAAAGCCGTTCCGTCTCCTTGACGTAACGGTCGACGGCGTAAGGGATCTTCTCCGGCGCGTAATGGCCGAAGTGATGGTTTTGGCCGGCCATGGGGCCGAGGCCGCCCATCTGCCAGAACAGCCACTGCATGACCTCGGTCCGCCCTCGCACGTCGGTCGGCAGGAACCGACCGGTCTTCTCGGCCAGGTACTGGAGGATGGCGCCAGACTCGAAGATCGAGATCGGCGCACCGCCGTCAACCGGCGCCAAATCGACGATCGCGGGGATCCGGTTGTTCGGCGAGATCGCAAGGAATGCCGGTTCGAACTGCTGGCCTGCGCCGATGTCGACCGGCTTGATGATGTACTCGACCTCCGCCTCTTCGAGAAAGATCGTGATCTTGTGGCCGTTGGGCGTCGTCCAGTAGTAGAGCTCGATCATGGCTGCCGGCCGCCTGTCTGTGCCTGGGGTTTCGGATATCGACGGGATATGGGGCCTTGGGCGGCTCAGAAAACCCTTTGCAGCAAACGAACGAGCGCGCGGGTTCGCGCGCTGAACAGCTTCGGCGTGTAGTACGCGCCGGCGGCCCGCTTGCCGGCTTCGGAGCGGGTGGGGTAGGGCAGGATCAGGCCGGCGATGGCCCCGATCTTGAGCCTCTGCGCGATCGCCAGGCTCCACAGGCCGAGCTGTTCCCCGGCCCCGGCGCCGACGATCGACGCACCGAGGACGCGGCCGCCGCGCCCAAGCACGACCTTGACGAAGCCTTCCGTTTCGCGCTCGGTCTGGGCACGGTCGTTCTCCGCGAACGGCCAATCCAGGGTGCTTACCCGGTGGCCGTAGCGCCTGCGCGCCTCCGCCTCCCGCAGGCCGACGTGGGCGAGTTCGGGGTCGGTGTAGGTCACCCACGGCACCGCGCTGTCGTCCACCTTCGCCGGAAGCATGAACAGGGCGTTGCGGATGACGATGCCGGCGTGGTAGCCGGCCATATGGGTGAAACGATAGCCGTCGATGACGTCGCCAATGGCGTAGATCCGCTTGTTGCTCGTGCGCAGCCGGCGATCGACGACGATGCCGCTCGGCGCGTAATCGATGCCGGCGGCGTCGAGGTCAAGCCCGTCGACATTGGCGCGACGCCCGGCGGCGACGAGAAGGTGCGAGCCTTCGATGCGGGTGCCCCTCCCGTCGCGCTCCGTTCTGACGGCGATCCCGTCTGCATCGGCTTCGACCAGCGTCGCCTCCGTGTCCTCCAGCAACACGACGCCGTCGGCGACGAAGCGGCGACGGACCACCTCGACCGCGTCCGCGTCGTCCCTCGGCAGGAGCCGGCCCCGGCAGATCTGGGTAACGGGAACGCCGAGGCGACGATGCGCCTGCGCCATCTCGGCGCCGACGGGTCCGCCGCCGATCACGATCAGGTGGCGTGGCGCCTCGCGCAGGTCAAAAATGCTCTCGTTGGTCAGATACGGCACATCGACCAGCCCGGGGATCGGCGGGATGACGGGGGAGGAACCGGTGGCGATGACGAACCGTCGGGCCCGGATCCGGCGACCGTCGGCTTCGATTTCGCCCGATCCGGTGAAACGGGCCGCGGCGCGGATGACCGTCGCGCCCATTCCTTCGAAGCGCTCGACGGAGTCGTTGGGCGCGATCGCGGCGATAACCCCGTGGACGTGGTCATGGATTTTTCCGAAGTCGATCTGCGGAGGTTGGCCCCCGACGCCGTAACGACCGCTCGTGCGGATGGTCTCCGCGGCAAGGGCGGCGGCGATCAGCGATTTCGACGGCACACAGCCGAAGTTGAGGCAATCGCCGCCCATCCTGCCCTTCTCGACAAGGACGACGCGCGCGCCCATCTGCGCGGCGCCGGCGGCGACCGACAGCCCGCCGGAACCGGCGCCGATGATGCACAGATCCGTCTCGAGCGCCTCCTTCATGGCGTTCCCCTTTCCTCAGGCGGTCTGTTGCAGGCGGGAAATCATGGCGATCCTCCTGATCTGGACTGTTCCGGCCATGGAAATGGGAGACGCGGCGCGAGGTTCCTGTCGCGTTGCCGTCACGGCGCGTCACAAGCCCGTGATCCCCGTCTCCGCTGCCTTCCGCCCTGTTCGTTCGCCTCCCTCTACTGCGACGCCATGCCGAACCAGGAAACGACGTCGCCCCAGTCGACAGGGCGGCGCCCCTGTTCGCCTGTGCCCGCCTTCTCCACGCAGGCGACGCACGGAGCGCCAAAAACGCCGGCGAACGGTCCCGTAAACTTGGGGTTCTCCAACGTCACCTGGTTGTCGTCGCTCGCAGATATCACGCCGAGCGTGTAGGTCGCGTACACGTCATCACTCGGCTCCACGTTTGCGGCGATCTCGAACGCGCAGTTCCTGCAGAGCAGACGCTGGCCGGTCAGATGGGGGTTGTAGGCGTTATTCCACAACACGCTC
Source organism: Rhodospirillales bacterium (assembly GCA_016793925.1). Classification (GTDB taxonomy): domain Bacteria; phylum Pseudomonadota; class Alphaproteobacteria; order Rhodospirillales; family Defluviicoccaceae; genus JAEULH01. The sequence continues at coordinate 79,480 of JAEULH010000040.1, forward strand.
AGGGATTTGAGCCGGCGGTCGGCCTCGACCAGGTCTTTCGTTGCGTCGAACGGCTCCTCGGTCGCCACGAACGTCACATGGTCGAAAACGACGTCTCCCGGCTGGAAGATGCGATTCTCGATGCTGGTTCCCTCAACGCCAACATGAAATTCGGAATCGCTGATGCGAACCTTCGCAAAGCGCGTGTGCATGTCGAAGCGCCCGGCCAGCGAAACGATGTCCCGTCCCGTAAAGGAGCTCTGCCGGAATTCGCCTTCCTTGCCGAGCGCGAGATCGAAGTCTCCGTTGCGGAAGCGAATGCGCTCCATCACGAGATCGACGGGAGGATTTGAGCCCTCGGGCTCGATGTCCATGCCCGTGGCATCGACGCTGCCGTCCCCCTCGAAGTCGAAGACGTACGCGGACGTGTGCCCTCCGCTGATCGTAAGGCCGCCACGAAAGACGTTGTGCATCCGAATGTGACACATCTTGAGGTCGACGTTCGTGGCAGCGGAAACGCCGTCCCCGGTGCCGTTCTGAAAGGTCATGTCTTCGATGAGGGCCTGAACCCGGCCCGGGCCCCGGACGAATAGGAAGAGCAGGTGCGCCTGTTGCAGCTCGTGGTCCTGGTAGGGGCCCTGGTTCTGACTGTTGCCGTCCATCCGCAGGCCTTGCAGGACGATGGGCAGGGTGTCGCGATTTTGCGACCAGGTCGTCATGTCGAACGTGACTTCCCACTTGCCCTGGTGCGGCAAGCGCGTGGTGGTGGCTCCATAACCCACGAGGGTTAAGTTCTCCCTGAGGTGAACCGCGTCGGACACGAGGTACTCTCCTGGAGGGAAAAGGATGACGCCGCCGCCGAGGGCGGAGATTCGATCGATCGTCGTTTGTATGGCGGCCCGGTCATCCGCAACGCCGTCGCCGATGGCGCCGTAATCCTTCACCGAGGCGATATTCCGGCGATCGTCGTCGACGATGGTGAAGGTGTGCGTGGTATTGCTGCCGAGTTCGGCGCCATGAGGAGAAGACAGGGCGATGACGATCTCCTCGTCGGCCTCCTGCAAGGCGTCGTCATGCAGGTGCAGGATGATGGACCGTTCGCCGGGCGCGGTAAACGACAGGGTGCCCGCTTCGAGTTCGAAATCCTGAGGCGAGCAGCGGCCGTGGTTGCGCGCCTGGGTCCTGATCACCCGGTACTCGACCGTCGCTGCACCGGAACCCGCAAAGGTCACCGGGATCGAAACATCGCTATCCGCCTCCCGAGCGCTCGACCTTGTCTGCGCAAACGCGATCGTATTGGCAGCGGTGTGCGGGGCCTCGATCGCCTGCAGGTGCCACAAGCCGGTGGTGCAGGATGAACTCGCGCATCCGCACTTCCATGCCGAGCCGGCTTGTTGACAGGTGTAGCCGAGAACGTAGGTCGGGGAGTCCGAGAGGGTCACCGTCGCCGACCCTGTTCCCATGATCCAGTCGTCGGTCTGCGTCGATCCAGCCGTGGGGGCGAGGGTGTATGGCTTCCACCCGGTCCCCGTCCAATAGTAGCCCTTCGCATAGGTGAAGAGAGTGTTCGCGTCGGAGCCGACGATGACCGCCGCGGCGCCTGCCGAGCACCCCTGCGTCCGAACGAGAACTTCCTTGGCCGGGGAGAGGGGATTCCATGACAGGCCATAGCCTGATGGCGCGCGACTGTCCGACCCGTAGAGATCATGGCATGCGTCTGCTGCCGATGATGATGCAGAAAACAGAGTGGAAGACATGAGCAGAAGGAGAAAAAGTATCGAGAAACATCGCACAAGGCGTATATTATATTGTGAAAACAGGGTTATCATTTCGTGTTCCAACAAATATCTACATAAATACGAGTGCGCCCAGCATCCACAGCATCCAAAATGGAGCGCGAAAGCGCTCGTGATTGCCGGCGCGAATCGCCGTGTTGCACATACGCGGGCTTCGACGCTGACACATGACGAACTGCACGGTGGTCGATGTTCTGTCTATGTTCTACACGAACAGCCGCGGACGGTCATCCCCTCCGTGTCGCTGGCGGCCGTGCGGTTCGCTTCGACCCTGCCCTGCGTCGAGGCGCCGGCCCGGCCCAGTCGGGCGGGATCGATGCGCGGCAGGCCCGCGTCGCCATGACATGACGATAGCGACGTCTGTTTCTTATATGGTGGGAGTGGGAAGCACGGCGGCGGGAGCAAAGACGAAACAAATGCCCATGCTGGCGCATCAACGCGACGCGGTCGCGTTTCTTCTCAAGCACCTGCTCTGCGGGACGATCGGAGGCGTCGTCTTCACCGGGCTGCTGCTCTGGTTCGACATCGCCGGGCTGGCCACCATGATCTTTGCTTCGCCCGACAAGGTGCTGTTTCTGATCATGCTTTTCTTCGGCATGTTCGTCACCTTCGGCAGCATCGCCATGGCGGTCGGCGTCATGCAGCTTGGCGAGGAGCGAGACTGAGCTAGCCTGCGGCGCTACCGCCCGCGACCGCCGGCCGTCTTTTCCGCACCTTAAGAACGAGAACGGCGCCCGACAGAACCAGGCTGATCGTGTTGAACACGATAATCGGCCAGCTTGCGATCATCACGCCGTAGACGATCCACAGCGAAAACGCGCTCACCGTTACGATGTACATCCGTTTCGAGATCGCTTCGGTGTCGCCCTCTCGCCATGCCTTCACCACCTGCGGCACAAAGCTGCCCGCCGAGCACACGCCGGCAACGAAGCCGACCAGCGAGGCAAGTGAGAGATCCATTTTCGTGCCCCGGTCTCAGCCCTTCCGAATGTCGTGCCGCGGCCAACGCTTCGCAGCGTCGGCGCTGTGCCCTTGGCGCAGGTGCTCCGTCATGTCCTCCGGCAGGATCGGCTTCAGCCGCCGCTCGGCGAGGGCTTCCCCTTCCCGGACGATCCCCTTCGTCTCGACGGCAAGCTTCTCCATGGCATTAGCGTTGCGCAGGCTTTGCGTCAGAGTATCATCCGCAGCCGTCATGAGCGGGTTGTCCCTGTCGAATGCGATAAGGGCGCAATAAGAAGGCCGCCGGAGGACGTCGCTGCGAATGAACGCACGAAAGCGCGGCCGGTTCCTGGCGTCCTGCAGGGCGCGGGCGGCGGCACAATCACGAAGTTGCCGAGCGCACCTTGCTTTGCATTAAGATGATTCTCGCCGTGTCGGTCGATGCTTCAGAAGGACAAATATTAAATCGAGGGAGGGTACGGTGCTTGGTATGAGCCATCAGAACTTCTTGCTGCTCGATGCGTTCGTCGCCATTGTCGGCCTGATCGTCCTGATTACCCGGTTTCGGGTGCACCCCTTCGTCGCCCTGACGATCGCCGCCGGTTTCCTCGGCCTGGTCGCCGGCGTGCCGACGCCCGAGATCATCAAGTCGTTCGAAAAGGGCTTCGGCAGCGTCGTCGGTTTCGTCGGAATCGTGCTCGGCCTCGGCACCATGCTGGGCAAGATGATGGCCGAGTCCGGCGGGGCCGACCGGATCGCCGAGAGCCTTCTCGGCGCCTTCGGCCGCGACAACGTGCACTGGGCCATGATGTGCGTGGCGTTCATCGTCGGCATTCCGCTGTTTTTCGAAATTGGTTTCGTTCTTCTCATCCCGCTGGTCTTTCTCGTCGCCAAGCGCGTCGACATGTCGCTGGTCAAGATCGCCATCCCGCTTCTCGCCGGGCTGTCGGTGGTGCACGGTCTCGTCCCGCCGCATCCGGGACCGCTGCTGACAATCAGCATTTTCAACGCGGATATCGGCCGGACAATCCTCTATGGCCTGATCGTCGGCCTGCCGACGGCGATCATCGCGGGGCCGCTGTTCGGCTCCTTCATTGCCCGATTCGTCAGGCCTGTGCCCAACGAGGATCTCGCGCGCCAGCTTTCGCACGAACCCGAGGCGGAAACGCTGCCAGGCCTCGGCATCACCCTGTTCACCGTGCTTCTGCCGGTCGCTCTGATGCTGCTGAAGTCCGCTTCCGACATTTTTCTTCCCGCGGACAATGCCGTGCGCGGCTGGATGGACTTCATCGGCGATCCGGTGACCGCCCTGCTCGCGGCGCTGCTTTTGTCTTTCTACACGTTCGGCAAGGCGCGCGGGTTCGACGCCAAGCGCATCCTCAAGTTCCTCGACGAGTGCCTGGCGCCCACGGCGGCCATCGTGCTGATCATCGGCGCCGGCGGCGGCTTCAAGCAGATGCTGGTCGACAGCGGCGTCGGCAACGCCATCGGCGAACTCGCCGTTCAGGCGCAGATATCGCCGCTGCTGCTGGCCTGGCTGGCGGCCGGCGCGATTCGCGTTGCCACCGGCTCGGCGACGGTCGCGACCATCACCGGCGCCGGCCTGGTCGCGCCGATCGTGACGCTGGTGCCCGACGTCAACCGCGAACTCCTGGTGCTCGCCACCGGTGCCGGCTCGCTCATCCTGTCGCACGTCAACGACGCGGGCTTCTGGCTGGTCAAGCAGTATCTGAACATGTCGGTGGTCGAAACGTTCAAGACCTGGACGGCAATGGAGACCATTCTCTCCGTCGTCGCCATCATCTTCATCATGCTGCTGAACCTCGTGGTCTGAGACTCGGAGGAACCATGGCGCGCGGGTCTCTTTTCGTCGGGGTCGATATCGGAACGACGAGCACCAAGGCGGTGGTCTACGACGCCGCCGGCGGTGTCCTCGGCCATCACACCGCCGGCTACGAGCTGTACTCGCCGGCGCCGCTGGTCGCCGAGCAGGATCCGGACGAGATCTTCGCCGCGACCCTGACCGCCATCGGCCGCGCCGTCGCCGCATCGGGGGCGGCGCCCGACGCGATCGCCGCGGTCAGCTTCAGCGCGGCCATGCACAGCGTGATCGCCGTCGACGGCGAGGGTCGGCCGCTCACGGCGAGCATCACCTGGGCCGACAATCGCAGCGTCGATCGTGCCGACGAGATCCGCCGGGAGCTGGACGGTCGGTCGATCTACCTGCGAACGGGGACGCCGATCCACCCCATGTCGCCGCTGACGAAGCTGCTGTGGCTGCGTCAGGACCGGTCGGAGATCTTCGCCAGGGCGGCGCGCTTCATCGGAATCAAGGAGTACATCTTCTTCAGGCTGTTCGGCCGCTACGTCGTCGACTTCTCGATCGCCTCGGCAACCGGGCTGTTCAATCTCAAACGGTTGGACTGGGACGACGGCGCGCTCAGGGTCGCCGGCGTCACGCCCGCCCGCCTGTCGGCGCCGGTGCCGACGACGTATGCCCTCAGCGGCCTTGACCGGGCGCACGCCGAGGCGATGGGCGTGCAGACCGACACCCCGTTCGTCGTCGGCGCCAACGACGGTGTGCTCTCGAACCTCGGCGTCGACGCGTTCCGCAAAGGCGAGGTGGCGGTGACGATCGGCACCAGCGGCGCCATGCGCGCCGTTGTCGACCGGCCGCTGACCGACCCGGCACAGCGGACGTTCTGCTACCTCCTGACCGAGCGGCACTGGGTCATCGGCGGTCCGATCAACAACGGCGGCATCGTCTTCCGCTGGGTCCGCGACGAGTTGGCGGCCGCCGAGACGGAGACGGCCAAGCGTCTCGGCATCGACCCTTACGACGTCCTGACGCGGATCGCGGCCAGGGTTCCGCCCGGATGCGCCGGCCTCATCTTCCACCCGTACCTCGCCGGCGAGAGGGCGCCCTGGTGGAATCCGCGGTTGCGCGGCTCCTTCTTCGGCCTCGGCATGCACCACCACAAGGAGCACATGATCCGGGCCGTGCTCGAAGGGGTGATTTTCAGCCTGTACAGCATTCTCGGCGCCGTCGAGTCGCTGATCGGGCCGACGACGACCATCAAGGCCACCGGCGGCTTCGCCCGTTCCGACCTGTGGCGGCAAATGCTCGCCGACGTCTTCGACCGGGACGTGGTGGTGCCCGAAAGCTTCGAGAGCTCATGCCTCGGCGCCGCCGTTCTCGGAATGGTTGCGGTCGGAGCGGCGCCGTCGCTGGACGTCGTCTCGTCGATGGTCGGGGCGACCCATCGTCATGAACCGATTGCCGCGAACGTCACGACCTATAACCGGCTCAAGCCCATCTTCATGAGCCTGCCTGCCAAGCTCGGCGAGGAATACGCCGCGCTCGCGGCATACCAGGAAGGATTGTCGGCGGCCGATCCGGACCAGGCCATGGCGACCCGCCTGCCGGCCGGCGATCCGCTACTTTGAGGGAGAAGGAGCAGCCACGCATGAGCATTCATCCGGCGCTCGAACGCGTAACCATGCGGATCCGCGAGCGGAGCGCAGACAGTCGCACCGCCTACCTCGCCCGGTTGGATGCAGCGCCGGCAAAGGGCGTCGCGCGGAGCTGCGTCTCCTGCACCAATCTGGCGCACGGATTCGCCGCTTTCGGCGAGCGCGACAAGGCCGCGCTGCGCGGCGACGAGGCGGCGAACATCGCCATCGTCTCGGCCTACAACGACATGCTTTCGGCGCATCAACCCTACGAGCGCTTCCCTGCGATCATCAAGCAGGCGGCGCGGGAGGCCGGCGGCGTCGCGCAGTTCGCCGGCGGCGTCCCCGCCATGTGCGACGGGATCACCCAGGGACAGACCGGCATGGAGCTGTCGCTGTTCAGCCGCGACGTGATTGCCATGGCGACGGCGGTCTCGCTTTCGCACAACCTGTTCGACGCGGCGCTTTGTCTCGGCATCTGCGACAAAATCGTCCCGGGCCTGCTCATCGGCGCGCTGAGCTTCGGCCACCTGCCGGTGATCTTCGTCCCCGGCGGGCCGATGCCGTCGGGGATGTCGAACAGCGAGAAGGTTCGCATACGCGAGCTATTTGCGCAGAACAAAATCGGCCATGACGAGCTTCTCGACGCCGAGGCCGCGTCCTATCACAGCCCGGGAACCTGCACCTTCTACGGCACGGCCAACAGCAACCAGATGATGATGGAGGTGATGGGGCTGCACCTGCCGGGCGCCGCCTTCATCAACCCGAACACGCCGCTGCGCGACGCGCTGACGGCGGCCGCGGCCAAAAGAGTGCTCGAGATCACCGCCCTTGGCGAGGACTACAGGCCGATCGGCCGCGTCGTCGACGAGCGCGCCATCGCCAACGCCATCGTCGGCCTCCTCGCGACCGGGGGCTCGACCAACCACACTTTGCATCTGGTCGCCATCGCTCGCGTTGCCGGCATCCGCATCACCTGGGACGATTTCGCCGAGCTGTCCGGCGAAACACCGACGCTGGCCAAGATCTATCCGAGCGGTAAGGCGGACGTGAACCAGTTCCACGCCGCCGGAGGCATGGGCTTCGTGATCCGCGAGTTGATCGCCGCCGGCTTGCTGCACGCCGACAAGCTGACCGTCATGGGCGACGGCCTCGACGCCTACGGCGAGGAGCCATACCTGGACGAGGCCGGCGCCTTGTCATGGCGTCAGGCGCCGGCGGAGAGCCGCGACGACACGATCCTGCGCCCCCACGCCCGTCCGTTCAGCCCCAACGGCGGCCTGCGGCTTCTGACCGGCAAGCTCGGCCGGGCCGTGATCAAGGTCTCCGCGGTCGCCCCGGAGCATCGTCGCGTCGAGGCGCCGGCGATCGTCTTCAACGACCAGGAGGAGGTTCTGGAGGCTTTCTACGCCGGCACCCTCCGCCGCGATTTCGTCGCCGTCGTCCGCTACCAGGGTCCGCGCGCCAACGGCATGCCGGAACTCCACAAGCTGACGCCGTCGCTGGGAGTGCTGCAGGACGAGGGCTTCAAGGTCGCGCTGGTGACGGACGGGCGCATGTCGGGGGCGTCGGGCAAGGTGCCCGCCGTCATCCATGTCACGCCGGAATGCATCTCCGGCGGACCGCTGGCCAAGGTGCGCACCGGGGACGTCATCGTCATCGACGCGGAAGCGGGCGTTCTCGACATCAGGCTGAGCAAAGGAGACCTGGAGGAGAGGTCGCCGGAGCCCGTCGACATCGCCGCAAACCGGTTCGGCCTGGGGCGCGAGCTGTTCAACGGGTTTCGCGAACACGCGTCGGGCGCCGAGGCGGGGGCGATGTCGTTCATGCTGCCGGAGGAGGCGGGCCCGCGCCGGCCGGGGCACAAGGAGGGGCTGGGCGACCGGTTCGCCTTTGCCGGAGGCGAGCGGTCATGACCGACGCGATCGGAATCGTCGATATCCTGCACACCGGCCCGGTCGTTCCTGTCCTCGTCATCGAAGACGAGGGTGTGGCCGTGCCGTTGGCGCGCGCCCTGCTCGCGGGCGGCGTCCGGGTTCTCGAAGTCACGCTGCGCACCCCGTCGGCTTTGGGCGCGGTCCGGGCCATCGCCCGCGATGTCCCAGAGGCCATCGTCGGCGTCGGCACCATCTCCCGTGAGGGCGAATTCGCCGAGGCCGCCGAAGCCGGAGCCCGCTTCGCCGTCAGTCCCGGCATAACGGACCCGCTGGTCCGCGCCGCGGCGGCAAGCGGTCTGGCCTATCTCCCGGGCGTGATGACGCCGTCGGATGTGATTCGCGCGCGCGCGGCGGGCCTGCACGCGCTCAAGCTGTTCCCGGCAAAGCAGGCCGGCGGCATTGCGATGCTGCAGGCGATCGCCGGCCCGTTCCCGGACGTCATCTTCTGCCCGACGGGCGGCATCACCGCCGAGAGCGCCCCCGACTATCTGGCGCTCGCCAATGTCGCCTGCGTCGGGGGGTCCTGGTTGGCGCCGAAAGCGGCCGTCGCCGCCGGCGACTGGTCGACCATTGCTGCGCTCGCCGGCGAGGCCGCGGCGCTGCGCCCGCGCCATTAGGCCGCGCGCGCAACCCGGCCACGCTGTCGGCGGTCGCGGGGGTCGTTGAGCCGGAGGATTTCGGTGATGCGATCGGCGGAACCCTTGGCGCGATAAGACAAAAGTCGGTCTTCAGACCGGCGGGCAACTGGCGTAGAAGGGAATAAAAAGTCGCAATATGCGCGCAGGGCGTTGTCCCGCTTCATGCCAGGGCATGGCGGGAGTGACGGGCAACCGGGGCGCGCGGCAGGGACGGATGCCCAGGCGCACGGAGCGCGGGATTCACATCGGCTACTCGTGCGAGCGCGACCCCGACCGGGCCGCGGCGGAGCTTCATTGCGCGCTGGCCCAGCCCGACGCGCACATTGCCGTCTTCTTCTGTTCCGCCAACTACGACCTCGCCGTGCTGGGCCAGGCGCTGGCCAAGCTGTTCGGCGAGATCAGGCTGATCGGCTGCACGACGGCAGGGGAGATCGCGCCCGTCGGCTATCTCGACGGCTGCGTCGTCGGGTTCTCGCTGGCCGGCCCGGATTTCGCCGTCGTCAGCGCGCCCATGCGCAACCTGCCGTCGTTCTCGATCGCGGAGGGGAAGGCCGTCGCCTCCGCCCTGCGCAAGCAGCTCGACCAGGCGGTCGACGCCGGACCCGCCGATAACAGCTTCGCCTTTCTGCTCATCGACGGGCTCGACAAGTGCGAGGACATCGTCGTCAGCGCAATCAACTCCGCGCTCGGCAAGATTCCGCTCTTCGGCGGGTCGTCCGGCGGCGCCATGACGTTCGGGTCGAGCTCGATCTACTACGACGGCGCCTTTCACAGTGACAGCGCCGTTCTGCTTCTGGTGCGCACGCGCCGCGCCTTCCGGCTGTTCACGGTGGACCATTTCGTTCCCTCGGAGACACGAATGGTGATCACCGAAGCCGATCCGCTGTCGCGTGTCGTCACCGAGATCAACGCCGAGCCGGCCGGGCGCGAATATGCGCGGCTGGTCGGGCTCGATGTCGACCGCCTGACGCCGATGATTTTTGCGACCCACCCGGTGATGGTGAAGGTTGGCGGTCGCTACTACGTGCGCTCGATCCAGAAGGTCAACGACGACGGCAGCCTGACCTTCTTCTCCGCCATCGACAAGGGACTGGTCCTGACGGTGGCGCGGGGCACCGACATCGTCCGCAATCTCGCCGAGCGGCTAGCCGCCATCCGCGCCGAGATCGGCCCGCCGCAGCTCCTCATCGGCTGCGAGTGCATCCTGCGCAACCTCGAACTGGAGCAGAAGCAACTCAAGGGCGAGGCGGGGCGGCTGCTGGCGGCCCAGAATGCCGTCGGGTTCAACACCTTCGGCGAGCAGTTCCAGGCGATGCACGTCAACCAGACGTTCACGGGCGCGGCCATCGGCCGCGGGAGGGCGGGCGATTGAGCGAAGCCATGGCCATAGACCTTGCCGCCGGCGCCGGCGACCCCGATGCGCGGGCCCGCAAGCTCAACAAAATCATCAAGGTTCTGATGGATCAGGTCGAGCGCGGCATCGATGTCCAGGGTAACGCCTATTCCCTGTTCCAGACCGCGATCGTCCTCGAAGACCGCGTGCGCGAGCGCACCCGCAACCTGGAAATCGCCCTGCGCGAGCTTGGCGAGACCAACAGCGAGCTGAGCCTGGCGAAGGAGCAGACCGAAGCGGTCCAGACCCGGCTGATGGAGGCGATTGAGAGCATTTCCGAAGGCTTTCTCCACTGCGACGGCAACGACCGGTTCGTGCTTTGCAACCAGAAGTTCCTCGAATTCTGGCCGGGGATCGACGCCGTGGCGCGGCCGGGAGCGCCCTTCTCGGCGATCTCGCGGTGGACGGTGGAGACGGGTCTGGTCGCGGACCTCGATCTCGAACCGGAGACCTGGCTGCAACGGCGCCTGCACTGGCACAGGCGCCCCAGCGAGCCCATCGTCGTTCATCTGCGCAGCGGCCGGTGGCTGCAGATCCGCGAGCGGTTTACACGCGACGGCGGCATTGTCGGCATTTACACCGACATCAGCGAGGTCAAGGTCTCCGAGGAACGCCGGCGCGAACGCGAGCTCGCGGAGAAATCGGTGCTGCTCCAGTCGACCCTGGACAATCTGATGCAGGGCGTCTCGGTGTTCGATCGCGACCTTCGCCTGGTCGCATGGAACGACCAGTTCATCGACCTCCTCGAGTTGCCGGACTGGCTGGTGGAGCAGGGCGCGGCGCTGACCGACTACCTGCGCTTTCGCGCCGAACGGGGCGACTACGGCAGCAATGGCCTGGCCGCCGCTGCGGCGCGTCTGGAAGCGGCACGACAACGCCGACCGCTGCAGAACGACCAGGTGCTGCCCAGCGGCCGGGTGCTCGAGGTCCGGCGCGATCCGATGCCCGACGGCGGCTTCGTCACGACCTACACCGACATCACCGAACGCAAGGAATCGGCCGAGGCGCTGCGCGAGGCCAAGGAAGGCCTGGAACGGCGCGTCGCCGAGCGCACGGCGGAGCTCACCGCGCTGAACGGCAAGCTACGCCAGGAAATCTTCGAGCGCGCGAAGATCGAAGAGGCGCTGCGGGTGGCCAAGGGCGAAGCCGAAGTGGCCAACCTCAGCAAGACCAAGTTCCTCGCCGCCGCGAGTCATGACCTTCTTCAGCCGCTGAACGCGGCCCGGCTGTTTGTCGCCGCCCTGCTCGAACGACCGCTTGGGGAGAAGGAAAGCGAATTCGCCGGCCGGATCGACGGTGCGCTGAAAAGCGTCGAGGCGCTGCTGGCGACCCTTCTCGACATTTCCAAGTTCGACGCCGGAGCGGTCACCGTCGACCGCGTCGCCTTCGACATTGCCGACATGCTCTCCAGCCTGGAGCAGGAGTATGCACCGGTCGCGCGCGAAGCCGGGCTTGAGTTCCGCGTCATCTCCTGCTCCGCCGTCATCCTCAGCGATTCGGCGCTGCTGGCGCGGATCGTGCGCAATTTCGTCAGCAACGCCATCCGCTACACGCCGTCGGGGCGGGTGCTGCTCGGCTGTCGTCGTTGCGGGCGGATGCTGCGGATCGAGATCTGGGATACCGGGCTCGGGATACCCGAGGCCAGCATCGGCGAGATCTTTCACGAGTTCCGGCAGCTCGGCAATCGCCATGGGCGCGAGAAGGGCGTCGGCCTGGGCCTCGCCATCGTGCAGCGCATCGCGAGAACCCTGGGCCACCCGATCGCCGTGCGCTCGTCGGTCAACCGCGGCTCGGTCTTCGCCGTCGAGGTTCCGCTCGGCTCCGGCACGGCGACGCCCAAGCGGCGCGGACCTTCGGCCACAGCGGTGACCAGCAGCCTCGCCGGCATCCTCATCGCCGTGATCGAGAACGACGACGTGGTCAGCGAGGGCATGCGGGTGCTCCTCGAAGGCTGGGGCTGCGACGTCATCACCGCGGCCGACGGCGACGGGGCGCTTGCCCAGGCCAATCGATTGCGCCGCCTCCCCGACCTGCTGGTCGCCGACTATCATCTGGAGAGGGGCGACACCGGCGTCGATGCCATCGACAGGTTGCGCGCCGTCGCCGGCGCCATGGTGCCCGGCATTGTCATCACCGCCGACCGCAGCTCCGAAGTCCTGCGCCAGGTGCGCAGCCGCGGCTTCTACCTTCTCAACAAGCCGATCCGCCCGGCCAAGCTGCGCGCGCTGATGTCGCACATTCTCACCTGACCCGGCCCGCCTGAACCCGGCTCACATGAGCCCGGGAAGTCACCCGCGCCCGAAGCTGAGATCGCGCGCCGCCAGCACCGCCTGCGTCCGGCTGTGCACCTTCAGCTTGCGCAGGATGGCGGTGATGTGCGCCTTGACCGTCGATTCCTTGATGCCGAGTTCGTAGGCGATGATCTTGTTCGACTTGCCCTTGGCCAACAGGTCGAGAACGCGAAGCTCGCCATGGGTCAGGGCCGCCAGCCGTTCCTCGCTTTCGGTGCGCAACGGCGCAGCGCGCCCGCCGGCGCAGGGCGCGAATGGGAAGGGGACGTAGACATCGCCCGCGAGCACCCGGGTCATGCCGACGCCGATCTCGTCCCTGGAGAACGACTTGGGAATGAACCCGGACGCACCGCAGGTGATCGCGGCGCGCACGACATCCTCGGAGCTGGTCGCCGAGACCACGATGATCGGCACCCACGGCGCCACGTTGCGCAGGCTGACGAGGCCGGAAAAGCCGCTGGACCCCGGCATTTGCAGATCCAGCAGAACGAGATCGATATCGTTGGCGTCGCTGCCGTCGATAAAGCGGCTGGCCTCTTCCAGCGTTCCGGCTTCGATGATTTCGTATTCCTGGAACAGACTCTCGATGACCTGGCGCAGCGCGGCGCGGAACAGCGGATGGTCGTCGGCAATCAGAACCCTGAACATGTCTCTTCGGCCTTCCTGCTGGTCGCCGCCGCCGGCGGCCTCGGCCTTCTCCTGCGGCTGCCCCGGTAGGTTACGTCACCCGCCGCGGCGGCAGGAGGCGCGCTCGCCTCGCGGGTTGCGAGCTCGACCATGGCACGGTGGTGCGGCGACTTGTGGCACGCCGGATCCGTGGCCGCGGCGTCGCCGGTCAGCGCCAGCGCCTGACAGCGGCAGCCGCCCCAGTCGAGCTCGCGCCGGTCGCAGCTCCGGCACGGCTCGGCCATCCACGCCGTGCCGCGGAAGGCGTTGAACGCCGGCGCGTGCTCCCAGGTCTCGGCGATGGAGGCGTCGCGGACGTTGGTAAAATGAAGATCCGGGATTGTGGTTGCGGCATGACAGGGCAGGGCCCGCCCGGCCGGATCGACGACCATGAAGCGCCGGCCCCAGCCGCCCATGCAGGACTTCGGCAGCCGCGCATAATAGTCGGGGATCACGTAGTCGATCACGAGCGCGCCCTTGTGCTGTGCCCGGGCCGCCTCGACCCGCGCGCTCACCGCGCGGAGCTGGTCGATCGTCGGCATCAGCCAGGCGCGGTTGATCAGCCCCCAACCATAGTACTGGACATGGGCGACCTCCAGGCGACGCGCGCCAAGCGCCAAAGCCAGGGAGACGAAGGCGTCGATCCTCTCCGCGTTGCCGCGGTGGATGACGGCGTTGAGGGTCATGGCGAGGCCCGCTGCGGCGATGGCGTCGGCGGCGCGGCGCTTGTGCGCCAGGGCCCCCTGGAAGCCGCCGATCCGGTCGACGCCGGTGGCTTCGGTGTCCTGCACGCTGAGCTGCACATGCTCCAGCCCGGCGTCGGCGAGACGACAGCCAAGCGCTGCATCGAGGCCGATGCCGGACGTGATCAGGTTGGTGTAGAGCCCCTCGCGCGCGGCGTGGGCGATCAGGCGCGGCAGGTCCTGGCGGGCGAGGGGCTCGCCGCCGGAGAAATGCACCTGGAGGATGCCCAGCTCCGCCGCCTCGCTCAGTACCCGCAGCCAGTCCGCCTCTTCAAGCTCGCCGCTCGCCGCGACCAGTTCCAGCGGGTTGGAGCAGTAGACGCAGCGCATCGGGCAACGGTGGGTGACTTCGGCGAGCAGGGCCAGCGGCGGGGGCGGCGACGAAGATGGCGCGATCATGAGACCAGCACTCCGCGCTCGCGGAGCTCCCCGATCAGCGCCACGACATCACCCGCGATTTCGCCGTGTGCGGCGTCATAGTCGGCCGCGAGGGCGTCGACGATGGCCGCCACGCTCGTGGTTCCGTCGCACCGACGCAGGATCTCGGCTGCAATCTCGTCGGGAACGAAGAGCCGCTCGGGCCCGAGTACGACCCAGCGCGATCGCGCCTTGTCGAAGGAGAGCCGCATATGCGGCGCGAAGCGCGGCACGTCCGCCAGTACCGCGGCGCCGGGGCCGGCGGACGTTTGCGCAGCGGTCACGACCGCGCCTCCGCAACGAAGGCGCCGGGTGGCGGCGAGGCGGGCTCGACGTAGGCATGGTGGAGGGCATCGAGTTGAGCCCAGAGCACGTCGCACTTGAAGCGGACGGCATCGAGCACGGCCTGCTGCTGTTCCGGCGTTCGCGCTTCGCGCTTGACATAGGCGAGGGCGAAACCGACGTCTCGCGGCGCTTCTTCAAGCCGGCGGCGGAAGTACTGCATGACGCCGTCGTCGATGAAGTCGTAGTTGGCGAGCATGCCGGCGATGCGTTCCTTGTGGATTGCCGGCGCGAACAGCTCGGTCAGCGAGGAGGCGATCCCCTCGAGCGTGCTGCGCTCGCCGACAAAGCGGACATAGGCTTCGACGGCGAAGCGGGTCGCCGGCAGGACCAGCCGCAGCGAGGTCACGTCGTCGCGGTCGAGGCCGAGGCCGTCGGTGAGAATCAGCCAGCGCTCGAGGCCGCCGGGGTTGCCGTCGCCGCCGTCGTGCTCGATCACCCGATGCAGCCACTCCCGGCGCATGGCCCGGTCGGTCATCCGGCTCATCAGGGTCAGATCCTTGCGCGGGATAGCCGCCTGATAGCAGTAACGGTTCAGCGCCCAGGCCTGGACCTGGCCCCTGCTCAGCCGGCCGCCGTGGAGGAGCGCGTGGAACGGGTGAAGGCTGTGGTAGCGTTCGGCGCCGATGCGGCGCAGGCGCGTTTCAAGCTCATCGCCGTCGAGGAGCGGTTTCACAGCTCGATCTCCATGCCGTCCGTGGCCACCTGCCAGCCATGCGCCTCGAGCGCGGCCCGCTCGGTCGAGTCCGCGAGCAGGGCCGGGTTCGTGTTGTTCAGATGGACGTAGATCTTGCGTCGGACATTCAGGCTGGCGAAGGCTGCGAGCGAGCCGCCGGCGTCGCTCATGCACATGTGTCCCATCCGCCCGGCGGTCTTGGCCCCGGCGCCGCTTGCCGGCATCTCGTCGTCGCGCCACGTCGTGCCGTCGAAAAGGACGAGTTCGGCGTCGCGCAGCCGCTCGGCGAGGGCCGGCGGCATCGCTGCGCATCCGGGCAGGTAGAAAAAGGACCGACCCGTCTCCGGCTCGCTGAGTTTGAGGCCGACGGTGTCCTCGGCAACCGAGCCGAACGCCATGGCGGCCGGGTCTTCGAGGTAGAGCGCGACCTTTCCCGGGACTGCAAAGGCTTCGATCGTCAGCCCGCCGGCGGCGCCCGTCGGACCCTGCAGCGCGATCGGATCGTCAAGGCTGAGCGACCGGCGCTGGACGAGGTCGGCGCGGAGCACCGCAAAGATGGGGTTGTCGGCCAGCGCGGCGAGAACGCGACCGGTTGCGTAAAGGATGAACGGCTGACTTTCGCGCAGGCTGAGCAGCCCGGCGACGTGATCGACATCGGCATTGGTGAGGATGACGCCGGCGATCGGGCTGTCGCGAACCGCGCGCCGCGGCTGCATGTCCGGCGTCTGCTCGACCTGCCAGCGGATGTCCGGCGAGCAATTCAACAGAAACCATTGCCTGCCGTCGGTGCTGACGGCAGCGGAGGATTGCGTTCGCGGCAGGGCCGCCGGGTCGCCGGCACGGGCGCGGGCGCAGTTGGGGCAGAGGCAGTTCCACTGCGGAAACCCGCCGCCGGCGGCAGATCCGAGAATGATGATTCGCATGGCGCACAGGCGCCGGCCGGCTCGAAGGGAGCCGACCGACGCCGTTCTCCGGCCTCAGATCTCGGCGCACGCGTAACAGTTGATCTCCATCCCGACAGCGATCTCGACCACCGTGGGGCGGCTCCATTTGCGCATTGCGTCATCCTCCTTCGTGGCCTGGACGGGCGGCAACGGCCTGTCGCCGCCCGTCGCCCATCTTGGTGAGGACGCGCAGGCGACGGCAATTGGAAAAAAGTCGCATCGCCAAAGTCGTATCGGCGGCAACGGCGCGTCGACGGCTACTCGGCGTCCGGCGGTGCGTAACTGAGCCCGTGGTCGAGGAAGGTCCGGGTCATTTTGCCGCTCTCGACCATCTCGGCGATGATATCGCCGACAGCGTAGCCGAGGTCGCGGGAGCGCTCATCGACGGCAGCGCCGATCAGCCAGGTCGAGCCGGGGATCTCGACCGGCGAGATCTCGAAGTCTTTGCGGGCGGGGCCCAGTCCGGCCTCGATCTCGGCCTCCGTCCCGAACGCGGCGACAACCTCCCCGGCCCGCAAGGCGTCCGCCGCCGCAATGGTGGTGGGGTAGTGGACGAGGCGTCCGCGCAGGCTGCCGCCGAAAGCGTTGAGGAGGTAGTAGTCGGCGAGCGTCGCGATCTCGACGCCGACCCGGCCCTCGCTGCGTTCGCCCAGTTCCGCCAGGCTTGTCACCCCGGTGTCCGGATCGCGGCTGCCGGCCATCACCAGGCGCATGCGAGCGTAGGGGCCGAATATGGCGACCTGCTTGTTGCGCAGCGCGAAGCGGCGATCCACCGGCACGTGCAGCATGACGTCGGCGACCCCGCCGCCCAGGTAGTGGCCCTTCCACACCGCATTGCGCAGATCGTCGTCCACCGTCTCGCCGGCGGTCAGCGGCATCAGGCTGACGGGCAGGCCGAGCCGCTCCGCGATGGCGCGGGCAATGTCGACGTCGACCCCGGCGAAGCGACCGTCGCTGACCTCCGAGAACGGAGCGAAATCCCGGTAGACGGCGATCCGGATCGTGCCGCTCTCACGCACTTCGTCGAGCGGACGCGCCGTCGCGGGATCCGCGCGCCAACCGGTCGTCGCCAGTAAAAATGCAGCTACGGCCAAGAGGCGCAGCGTCGCAGAGCGTCGCGTCAAGCGGAAGGCCGCCTTCGGCAACGGTCCGACTGCTGCCGCGGAAATGGGCCGTTCATCCATGGGCGCACTCTCGCAAGCCGCCGCCTACGACTTCAACTCGACCAAAGTCCGATTTACGGAAATACCGACGCCGCCGCACCATCTATTCTCAGTCAGCAACAAGAAGACGGGCGAGTGCCGCCGTCGGCGTGCACCGACCGGGAGAGGGAGGCGTACCATGATTCATCAAGCGCTTGAAAAGCTCGCCGAGAGCATTGTCATCCGACCGAAGTATGACAATTTCATCGGCGGCGCCTGGACCCCGCCCGCGCGCGGCCAGTACTTCACAAACCCGACGCCGGTAACCGGCCTGCCGTTGTGCGAGGTCGCCCGGTCGACGGCTGAGGATATCGAAGCGGCGCTGGACGCCGCCCATGCCGCGAAGGCCGGCTGGGGCGCGACGGCGCCGGCGGAGCGCGCGATCATCCTCAACAAGATCGCCGATCGCATGGAAGAGCGGCTGGAAATCCTGGCCATGGTCGAGACCCTCGACAACGGCAAGCCCATCCGCGAGACGAAGGCCGCCGACATTCCGCTCGCGATCGATCACTTCCGCTATTTCGCCGGCTGCATTCGGGCCCAGGAGGGCAGCGTCTGCGAGATCGACGCCACCACCTACGCCTACCATTACCATGAGCCGCTCGGCGTCGTCGGCCAGATCATTCCGTGGAACTTCCCGATCCTGATGGCGACCTGGAAGCTGGCGCCGGCTCTGGCCGCCGGCAACTGCGTCGTGCTCAAACCGGCCGAGCAAACGCCGATGTCGATCATGGTGATGATGGATCTGATCGGCGATCTCCTGCCGCCGGGCGTCGTCAACGTCGTCAACGGCTTCGGGGTCGAGGCCGGGAAGCCGCTGGCCAGCAACAAGCGCATCGCCAAGGTCGCCTTTACCGGCGAGACGACCACCGGCCGGCTGATCATGCAGTACGCGGCCGAGAACATCATCCCGGTAACGCTGGAGCTGGGCGGAAAGTCGCCGAACATCTTCTTCGCCGACGTCATGGCGGAGGACGACGCCTTTTTCGACAAGGTGCTCGAAGGGTTCGCCATGTTCGCCCTGAACCAGGGCGAGGTCTGCACCTGCCCGAGCCGGGCGCTGATCCACGAGAGCATCTACGACCGCTTCATGGAAAGGGCGATCGCCCGGGTCCGCAGCGTCAAGCAGGGCCATCCGCTCGATCCCACCACCATGCTGGGCGCGCAGGCGTCGAACGATCAGCTCGAAAAGATCCTGTCCTACATCGACATCGGCAAGGCGGAAGGGGCGAAAGTCCTGACCGGCGGCAAGCGGGCCAGCCTCGATGGCGAGCTGTCCAAGGGCTACTACGTCGAGCCGACGGTCTTCGAAGGCGAAAACAGGATGCGCGTCTTCCAGGAGGAGATCTTCGGGCCGGTGGTCTCGGTGGCGAAATTCAAGGACGAAGACGAGGCGGTCGAGATGGCCAACGACACCCTCTATGGCCTGGGCGCCGGCGTCTGGACCCGCGACGGGAACCGCGCCTTCCGCGTCGGCCGGGCCGTGCAGGCGGGCCGGGTGTGGACCAACTGCTACCACCTCTATCCGGCGCACGCGGCGTTCGGCGGCTACAAGCAGTCGGGCATCGGTCGCGAGAACCACAAGATGATGCTGGATCACTACCAGCAGACCAAGAACCTGCTGGTAAGCTACAGTGCCAACCCGCTCGGCTTCTTCTAGGTCTTAAGGGAAGACCGGCAGCGCGGAGGCGGACCCGCGTCCGCCTCCGCCGCCAGTTCCTTTATGGATGGGAAACATGGTCGACCGGGTTATTGTAACACCCGCCGCGGTCGAGATGATCGAGCGCCTGAAGGCTGTCCACGGTCCGCTGGCCTTTCACCAGTCGGGCGGCTGCTGCGACGGCTCCTCGCCGATGTGTTATCCTGCGGGCGAGTTCCGCACCGGCGGCCAGGACCGCAGACTTGGCGCGATCGCCGGCTGCGAGTTCTTCATCGGCACGGCGCAGTACGAACATTGGGCCCACACCCAGCTCATCATCGACGTCGTCCCCGGCCGCGGCTCCGGGTTCTCGCTGGAGGCGCCGGAGGGCGTGCGCTTTCTGACCCGTGGGCGGGTGTTCAGCGATGAGGAGGTGGCGGAACTCGAGCGCGAGGCCGCCCTCCAGCCAGGCGGCGGCTGACGGCCCTTCGCCTGCCTAGCGGCCGAGGCAGCGGATCTCGTTCGATCCGGTGACGCTCACCGTACGGTCCCACGGCACGTAGATCTGGCAAAGCTGGCGCGGGTCGCTCGTCCACCACAGGCGCACGGTGACGCCGACGCCGTGCTCGGCGTCACCGTCGGGTAGCGGAACCGGGGTGTCGCCGGATGGGATGGTGACCGGTCGCGACCCGGGGAGGACGGCCTTGACCGGGTGGTCGGACCGGTTCTCCACGTAGACCGCGCTGTCGCCGGCGAAGGCTCCTGCGCCGGCAACGTCGGCGGCCAGGAACGCCATGGCCGCCGCCGCCATCCGGTAACGTTTGCCGCGAGGGCGGGCCCTGCTCAAGGACGAGGCCGCTACTGCGCCGCCCAGGAATTGAACCGCTTGTTGAGTTCGTCGATGTGGTCGGTCCAGAAGCTGACGTCGATCGGGACCGAAACCTCGAGGTTCTGCGGCGCGCTCGGCAGGTTCTCCAGCAACTTCGGCGGGATGCTGTCCATCGCAGCCTTGTTGGTCACGCCGTACGAGATGTATTCGGGCAGCTGCGCCTGGCGCTTGGCGTCGCTCATGAAGGCGATGAGCTTCTTGCCCTGATCGACGTTCGGGCTGCCGTTGAGGATGACCCAGGAGTCGACGGCGTAGATGCTCCCCGGCCAGACGATGCGGAAGTCCTTGCCTTCGCGGCGAGGGGCGTCGAGGCGGCCATTGTACACCGATGTCATGGCGACCTCGCCGGAGGCCAGCAGCTGCGGCGGCTGTGCGCCGGCTTCCCACCAGATGATGTTCGACTTGATCTTGTCCAGCTTGGCGAACGCCCGGTCGACGCCTTCCTTCGTCGCCAGCACGGTGTAGACGTCCTTCGGCGCCACGCCATCGGCCATCAGCGCAAACTCGAGCGTGTACTTCGGCCCCTTGCGCATCCCGCGCTTGCCGGGGAAGTGCTCGACGTCCCAGAAATCCGCCCAGGACTTCGGGCCTCCCTTCGGGAATTTGCTGGCGTCGTAGGCAAGGACCGTGGACCAGACGATGGCGCCGACGCCGCAGTCGCTGACGGCGCTGTCCAGGAACTTGTCGCGGCCGCCAAGCGCATCCCAGTCGATCGGAATCAGCAGGCCCTCGTCACAGCCGATGCTGAGCTCTTCGGCTTCGACCTGGACCACGTCCCACGAAACGGCGCCGCCCTCGACCTTTGCCCGGAGGGTGCCGATGCCGCCGTCCCACGAGTCCTCGACCAGCGGAATCCCGGTTTGCTGCTTGAACGGTTCGAAATAGACCTTGCGTTGGGCGTCCTGGTAGGAGCCGCCCCAGGAGACGACGCTCAGGTCGCGCGCCGAGGCGGCGCCGGCGAGCGTAACCGTGACGCCGGCCATAACAGCAGTTCTGACGATAGCGTTCATGATGCCGTCTCCCATCGCAGCGTTGTTGCCGGCCTCGCGGTCCGGATGCCGGTCGGGGCGTCGTCGCGCCCCCGGTCCGACGAGCGTACTCGCACTGCCTCGTAGGCGACAAGCGTTGCCGCAACGAGGGCCTTGCGGCTCGCTCAGGCCCAGGTGCGGGCGGTGCGGCGGTCGGCGCGAAGCTCGACGAGGCGGTGGTTGTTGGTGTCGGAGACGAGCAGCCGGTTGGGTCCGGCGACGGCGATTCCCGATGGTTCGCTGCAGGCGAAGGCGCCGTCATCGAAGCCGAACGCGCGCTCGCCGAGGTCGCTGACCTGACCGCGAAGCGGATCGACGACGCGGAGGACGCCGTTGTAGGTGTCGGCGACGATGAGCCGGCCGCACCACCAGTCGATGCCGAGGCAATGCTGGAACCGCGCCGTCGCCAGCGGGCCGTTGACGTGGCCGAACTCGAAAAGTCCGGCCCCGGCGAGCGTGCGAACCTCGCCGCCGCGGCCGAGGTCGAGCGCGCGGACGGCCGAGGCCTCGCTGTCGACGAAGTAAAGCGTCGTCGCCGCGTCATCGAGCGCCAGAGCCGAAGGCTGGGCGAGATGCGCCGCCTCGGGCGGACCGTCGACGAGTTCTTCCGATCCCGTCCCGGCCAGGGGCTCGAGCAGACCGCTCTTCAGGTCGATCACGCCCAGTTGATGCGTGCCGGCGTTGCTGAAGAAGAGCCGGTCGCCGCGAAGCGCGAGATCCCACACCGACGCCAGCGCGACGTCGTGGCTCGGCAATGTCCGTGTCAGGATCCCGCCGCGCGTTCCGGTGCCGGCGACGGTCGAGACGGCCCCGGACGCGATCTCGATCTTGCGGATGGCGTGGTTGCCGGTATCGGCGACGTAGATGAAGCGACAGTCGCAGACGAGGCCCTGCGGGTTGTTGAAAGCGCTGTCCTCGCCGGCGAGGTCGATGAAGCCCGGCTCGCCGCGCCCGAACCGGCGCGTTTCGCGGCCGTCGTCGGCAAGGAGCACCACCTGATGATGGCCGCTGTCGGCGCAGGCCCACCAGCGACGATCCGGATCCCGCCCTGCGAACGGCGACAGGGGCAGCGGCTTGATCGCGCTCGGATAGCGCAACCGCCGGCGGAGCGCGCGGCCGCCATCAGCCGCGGCGTCGGCCGGGCGGCAGGGAAGCGGCGCCGGTACGACGGCGCGGGGGCGGCAGTCGCGGACCATCCGGCCGATGCCGCACAGCAGCTTGTCGCAATCCGGCTCTCCCGGCAGGTCGCCCAGCACCTTGCCGTCGGGGCCGATAAACACCAGCGTCGGCCATCCGAGGACGCCGTATGCCTGCCACAGGGCGAGGTCCCGGTCGTGAACGACGGGGTGGCGGATGTCGTAGCGAGCCAACGCATGGGCGAGCGCGGCGCTGTCGCGTTCGGCGGGGAACTTGGGCGAATGAACGCCGATGACGAAGACGGCCTCAGCGGGAAAGGAGGCCCTGATCCGTCTCAACGTCGGCTGAACGTTGATGCAGTTGACGCAGCAGATCGTCCAGAAGTCCAGTATGACCAGCCGTCCACGCAGGTCCGAGAGCGCGAGCGGTCGATCGACGTTGAACCATTCAAGACCGGGCCGATCGAGCTCCGGCGCCGGCCTCAGCCCGAACATGCGCGCATAGCTCCCTCCGCTTTTTTGACGAGGGCGCGACAAGCTCATCACGTAGGGGCGGCGCGCCTGAGTTGCGAGCGCGTTTTATTTTCAAGCTGACGGAGTTTAAGTTGGGTCAAGTCGGTCGTGGCGGCCGCCAAGCGCGTCTTCTACAATTGCTCTGCCGATCGGTGAGACCGGGAAGCCGCGCCTTCGTGCGCGTGAGGCAAAACGCCGGCCAAAGGAGCGTGCCATGACCATCAAAGACCTTCTGGTGCACATCGACGAGGCTCCCCACAGCGACGCCCGGCTCGATGCGGCGATCGGGCTGGCGCAGGCGCACGATGCGCATCTGATCGGCGTTCACGCGATCACCCGGCCGCACATACCCAACTACATCTGGACCCAGATCGGCGAGGAGATGCTCAGGTCGCTGGTGGCGCAGGACGCCGAGAGGGAGCGGCGTTCGGAAGCCGCCTTCCAGGAACGCGTGCGCCGCGCCGGGATCCGCGGCGAATGGCGGAGCGCCGACAGCGATCCGTTGTCGGCGCTTAATCTGAACGCGCGCTACGCCGATCTGGCGGTGGTCGGCCAACGCGATCCATCGGGCGAAGACGCGAGCGATGACCCGGCCATCCCCGATCACCTCATCCTTTCGCTCGGCCGCCCGGTCCTGGTGGTGCCGTTTGCCGGCGCCTACGACACCATCGGTCAGCATATCCTCGTCGCCTGGGATGCGAGCCGGCTGGCGGCCCGCGCCGTCAACGACGCCCTGCCGCTGCTGGTCCACGCAAAGACGGTGAGCGTACTCGCGGTCAACCCGCACGGTGGGACGGACGGCGACGGGCAAATCCCCAGTGCCGACATCTGCCTTCACCTGGCCCGCCACGGGGTGAAGGCCGAGGCCGAGCACCTCTTTGCAGATGACATGGACGTCGGCGACATTCTTCTCGACCACGCGGCCGAGACCGGCGCCGACCTGATCGTCAGCGGCGCCTACGGGCACGCCCGCTGGCGGGAACTGGTCCTCGGCGGTGTCACCCGGCACCTCCTGCAGCACATGACGGTTCCGGTGTTGCTCTCGCATTAGATCAACCCGCCTTTCCGACAGGGCCGGCCGGAAGCAGGTCGATCCGAGCGCCGGGCGTCAGCCTGGTTCGTCGGATCGTCACGCAGCGGATCGACGCGAACGCGCGGCGCGTGATTGCGCACGCCCGCTTCGAGCCGGCACGCCCGACGTAGCGGGCCGCCAAATTCACAAATAAATACGTACTAATTTGTTCAAATTAAGTATAGAGCAATGAATATAATATAACACCAAATAATGATTTTGACCTGATTTGGCCTCCGGCTTAATGTATTCGAAGCGTTCGGGGGACGCATTCACGCAGGAGGACCTCATGAAGCTCAATTCCGTTACAAACATTCTTCGCGACGAGTCCGGCGCGACCGCCATCGAGTACGGCCTGATCGCTGGCCTGGTATCGGTCGTCGCCATCACAGCCCTGAGCGCCACTGGCGACTCGCTGATCTCGATCTTCGAGAAGGTCTCGGGGAAGCTGGCGGAAGCCGCACAGTAGCCCTTTCGGAAGATCAGCGGACAGAGGACCGGAGCGGCGCTCGCGCTCGCCGCTCCGCCCCGGCCGCCTCGCCGGGCCATGGTCAACGGATCCGACGCGCCATCTCCACCAGGCTCTTTGCGGGCGCAGGGCCAGGCGCACCGCCGCTTGAGCAAACTCTGCGCGCGCGATCAGGTAAACCCGGCCATGAACGCCTCGCCGCTTATCGACCTCTTCACGGTGACCCTGCTTTTCGGCCTGCTTGCCCTTGCCGTCGTGAGCGACATCGAGGCGATGCGGATCCCCAACCGGATCTGTCTGTGCATCGTCGCGCTTTATCCAAGTCACGTGCTCGCCAGCGCCGCGCCGATCGACTGGCCGGGCGCCACTGCGGCCGCGGCGGCCGTCTTCGGTCTTGGCCTGATCCCGTTTCTCTTCCGCCTGATGGGCGGCGGCGACGTCAAGCTCATGGCCGCCCTCGCGCTCTGGGCCGGGCCGGGCGTCGTCGTCGACTTCATGGCCGTTACCTTTTTCTTAGGCGGTGTCATGGCACTACTGATGATCAGCCCCTTCCGCTTTGCCATGGCGAGGACGTGCGAGGCGATCGGGCGCGAAGACTTCGGCGAGGTGCTGCTCAACCGCGCCATTCCCTACGCCATCGCCATTGCCGGCGGCGGCTACCTGACGGTGGGCCCGCGCCTCCTGAGCGCCATCGGTTGAGGATGAAGGACCATTCAGGCCATGAACCCGAGAACGATCATTCTCCTCGTCGTGGCGCTGACGGCGGCGGGGATGACCGCCTTTTTCGCCAACACCTGGATGGCGGCACAGCGCGCCGCGCTCGAGGACCATGGCGCCCCGGCCGAAGCGCCGGCTGCGATCCGGACGGTGGAGGTGCTTGTCGCCAAGCGGAGCCTGCCCACCGGCGCCTTCATACGCGATGGCGATCTGGCATGGAGCGCCTGGCCGGAACAGAACGTCGTTGGCGAATACCTGGTCGAAGGCAAGGCGGCCGACACGGATCTGGTCGGCGCCGTCACCCGCACGAGGCTCTTCGCCGGCGAGCCGATAACACGCTCACGGGTGGTGAAGAAGGGCGACCAGGGCTTCCTCGCCGCCGTCCTCGAACCCGACCAGCGCGCCGTCTCGATCCCGGTCGACGCGGTCTCGGGCATCTCCGGCTTCATCTTTCCGGGCGACTTTGTCGACGTCCTGCTGACCTTCAGCCAGACGGTCACCGATGAAGCGTCGGACCGCAGTTCGACCCGCTATTTCAGCCGAACCCTGCTCAACCGCGTGCGCATTCTGGCGATCGACCAGACGGTCGAAAACCCGGACGGCGGCGCTGCACAGGTCGCCAAGACGGCGACGCTCGAGGTCAGCCCGAAGCAGGCTGAGAAGATCGCCGTCGCCCAGGAGATCGGTTCGCTGTCGCTGAGCCTGCACAGCATCGTCGTCGAGGAGCCGGAAATCGACACGCTGATCCGCCAGGCCAGCCTGCGCATGCCGAATGTGGTCTCGTCGGCGAAGTCGGCGGCGACGGCGACCGGCGGCTATACGACCGATATCGACGTCCTGAACATGATCGGCGACCCGTACGGATTGCCGCCTCCGGCCGGGTTCGGCCCGCGCGTCAACGTCCTGCGTGGCGGGGACGCCAGGCAGGTCCGGTTCTGAGGAGCGACGCGATGCCCATCTTCCATCTGCGCAGCCCCGCGCTGTCCGTTCGTCGCGGTCTCCTCGCGCTGATCCTCGCGGCGACGGCGCTCGTCGCCACGGCCGCCGCCGCCGGCGCGGCGCAGGTGATCTCCGGCACCGGCCGCGCGGTCCACGTCGAGCTGAACAAGGGCGCGCTGGTCCGCCTCGATCGGCCCGCGCACACGGTCTTCGTCGCCGATCCCGAGATCTGCGACATCCAGGTGAAGTCGCCGAGCCTCGTCTACCTGTTCGCCAAGAAAGCCGGGGCGACGACCCTTTACGCGGTCGACGAGGACGAGCGTGTGCTCGCCAACTTCGAGATCACGGTCACGCCAAATCTGACGCGTCTCGGCGAGGCGGTGCGCAGCCTCTATCCCGACGCCGACATCAGCCTGTCGGCCGTCGAGGACTCGATCATTATCGACGGCGTCGTTGGCAACGCCACCGTCTCCGAGAACGTGCGCCGGATGGCCGCGCGCTTCATCGGCCAGAAGGTCGACCTGATCAATCGCCTGGGGATAGCGGCGCCGACGCAGATCAACCTTCGCGTGCGGATCGCCGAGGTCAACCGGGATGTTGAAAAGCAGCTCGGCATCAACTGGCAGGTCGCCTTCAGCGACGGCCTGCGCATGATGTTTTCGACCGTCAACCCCTTCAGTCTGAGCGGGTTCGCCAGTTCGACGACGGAATCCGTCGGCATCGGCGGCAGCCCGGGCAACTGGGACATCAACGCCATCATCGACGCGCTCGACACCGAGGGGATGATCAGCATCCTCGCCGAGCCGAACCTGACGGCGGTTTCGGGAGAAACGGCAAGCTTCCTCGCCGGCGGCGAGTTCCCCATCCTGGTGCCCAACGGCGACGACAAGATCATCGTTCAGTTCAAGAAGTTCGGCGTCTCGCTGGCGTTTACGCCGACCTTCATCGGCGGCAAGCGGATCAATCTGCACGTCCGTCCCGAGGTCAGCCAGCTCTCCAACGAAGGCGCGATTTCCGTGCCCGTCGGCCTGGGTGGGACGATCACGATCCCGGCGCTGACCGTCCGCCGGGCCGAGACGACCGTCGAGTTGGGGAGCGGCCAGAGCTTCGCCATCGGCGGCCTGCTGCAGAACGACACCACCCACGACGTGCGCCGGTTTCCCCTGCTCGGCAACATTCCGATTGTCGGCCGGCTGTTCTCGTCCGACCGCTTTCGGCGCAACGAGAGCGAACTGGTCATTATCGTCACGCCCTACATCGTCCGGCCGGCCTCCACCCGCCTGGCGGCTCCGACCGACGGCTTCGCGCCGCCGCACGATTTCGAACGATACACGACGACCGGGACATGGCGGCGCAACCCGGTGGTCGGGCCGCGCTCGACCGTCGGCGGCGACGGCGCCCGGGTCATTGGCCCCATCGGCTTCGTCCTTGAGTAGGGAGACCTCGTCCATGATCCGCGACACGATCCGCTCGGCGGCGCGGCCGGCGATGCTCGGTGCGCTCTTTGCGTCCGCGGCGCTGGCTCTTCCCGGCTGCGGCTCGATCTCAGACGCCGCCAACGCCGTCGGTTTGCCGGTGCAGGACTGGTCGGATGTCCGCGTCGCGCGTGAACCCGAGGCAGAGCTCGTTGAAATGCACCATTCCGTCCGCTTTGCGGCAGCCCGCTACGGCCTGGATCGCGACGAAATGGCCGGCCTGCAGTCGTTTCTGGCCCGTGCCGACATCGGCTACGGCGATCGCGTCTTCATCGTCGCGCCGTCGCCCGACCAACGCGCATCCGGCGACGCAGCCTGGCTCGGCGGCCGCAGGGCCGAGGCGGTCAAAGCCTTCCTGAGCCGCGAGCGAATCCGCGCGACCATCGCCGAGGAAGCAGCTGCGACAAGCGATGCGGCAAATCAGGTTACCGTCTATGTCCGCCGCTACGTCGCAGTGCTGCCGCCGTGTCCCGACTGGAGCGACGTGCCCGCCGTCGACTTCAACAACCAGCCGATGAGCAACTGGAGTTGCGCCAGCGCCGTCAACTTCGGAATGATGCTCGCCGACCCGGGCGATCTCGTTCGCGGCAGCGATCCGGGCTACGCCGACGGGGAAGCGGCGGCGCGAACGATCGAAAACTACCGCAAGGGAAAGTCGAAGAACCTCATCCGCGACGCTTCGGCGGCGGAGGTCTTCCCCGACGCCAGCGGTCAGACCGCCGGGGGAGAGTGACGATGCTCGCGAAGGCGCTCGGGAGACCGTCAAGGGCGAAGCCGTTCGCCGCCTTTGTCGGCGACGACGACAGCCGCTCCGCCATCGCGCAGGTCGCCGAAGAACTCGGCTTTCCCAGTCCTCCGATCGCCCCGGGCGGAATTGCCGACGCCGTCCGCCGCCTCGCAAACGTCGCGACCCCGCAGCTCCTGGTGGTCGACCTCGCCGGCGCCGGCGATCCGATGGCCGAGGTCGGCGCCCTTGCCGATGTCTGCGACGAAGGCACCCAGGTGCTCGCCATCGGCGACGTCAACGACATCGCGCTTTACCGAACGCTGCTCGCCTTCGGCATCCACGACTATCTGGTCAAGCCGATCAACCGGACAATGCTGGCGGAGAGCCTGACCCGGGCCAAGGACGGCCCGCAGCCGGCCGAGCCGGTCGGCGAAACGCCCGGCAAGGTCGTCGCCGTGGTCGGCGCGCGCGGCGGCGTCGGCGCGACCACGATCGCCGTCAACCTGGCCTGGATGCTGGCCCACGAGCAGGGTCAGCGGGTTGCTTTGGTCGATCTCGATCTCTTCTTCGGGAGCTGCGGCCTGACCCTGGATCTCGAATCCGGGCGCGGCTTCCGCGAGGCGCTGGAAAATCCGTCGCGCATCGACGGCCTGTTCATCGAGCGCGCCATGGTCCGCGCCGGCGATAACCTGTTCGTCCTCAGCGCCGAAGAAGCGCTCGACTATGTCATTACCTTCGATCCGTCCGCGATCGAATTGCTGATCGAGCACCTTCGCCGCGATTTCCAGGTGGTGGTCGTGGATCTACCGCGCTTCGGCGCCCGCACCCAGACGGCGATCCTGAGCCCGCCGTGCTCGATCGTCCTCGTCAGCGAACCCTCTCTGGCCGGCATGCGCGACACCCGGCGTCTGGTCAACCTCTTCGCCAACAGCGCACCGAAAGCGGAGGTCAGCGTCGTTCTGAACCGGGTCGGCGCCAACAAGGGTGCCGAGGTCAGTCGCGGCGACTTCGAGGCCGGCGCCGAGACGAAGGCCAACTTCATCGTGCCGTTCGAGCCGAAGACGCTGGCGACGACGACCGGAACAGGAAAACCCCTTGCCAAGGTGGCGAAGGGCTCCAAGACGACGCTGACCCTGCGGGCGCTGAGCGTCGAGGTCGCCGGCGAGCACAAGCGGCGGGTCAAGGCGCCGTTCTGGCAGCAGTGGCTGGCCTTTGCCGTCGCGGCCAAAGGCTGAACCGATGTTCGGGCGCCGATCGCAGAGCAGTGTGGTTCCGCTGCCGCCGCCTCGGCCCGGGCGCGGCGCCGAGCCGGATCGCACGGCGTCGGCGGTGCTCGGCCCCGTGCCGGATGTCGCCGCCGCCCCGCGGCGCGAGGTCCGCTTGCCGTCGGAGAGCGATGCCTCGGCCGGCGGCGGGTCGGTTCTGGCCGAGAGGGTCGACCTCGACGCCGTCGTTCAGAAAATCCTGCCGACGGCGCGCCGGCACATCGAGCTCGGCGAGGTCCTGCGCATTAGCCGCGGCAATCTCGCCATCCGGATGGCCGATGTCGTCGACGAGGTCTGCAGCGAAGACGTCATTACGCTGAACGCGAATGCGCGGCGGAAGATCGCCACCACCGTCGTCAACCGGCTGATCGGCGAAGCCAAGCGCCACGTCCAGGGCGAGGCGAGCGGTATCGACGATGTTGAACCGGGCAAGGTCGGCATCATCGAGACGGCGAAGCACCGGGTCCAGCCGATCCTGATGGACCGGATCGACATCTCGAAGGCGGTGACGCTGCCGCCGGCCGAGCTCGCCAGCCAGATCAGCGAGGTCGTCGGCGAAATCCTCGGCGAGGAGAAGATCCAGCTCAACGGCAGCGAGCAGAGGGATCTCGTTACGACGCTGCTCAACGACCTCCTCGGCCTCGGTCCGCTCGAGGTTCTGCTCGCCGACGAAAAGGTGACCGATATCATGGTCAACGGGCCGAAGCAGGTCTACGTCGAACGGGGCGGCAAGCTGACGCTCACCGACGTCAGCTTTCGCGACGACGCCCATGTCATGAACATCGCCACCCGGATCGTCAGCCGGATCGGGCGTCGGGTCGACGAGTCCTCGCCGCTGGTCGACGCCCGCCTGCAGGACGGCTCGCGCGTCAACATCATCATCCCGCCGCTCGCCCTCGACGGCCCGACCATCTCGATCCGCAAGTTCGCCAAGCAGAAGATCACGCTCGAGAAGATGGAGAGCACGGGCAATGTCTCCGGGCCGATGGCGACGGTCCTCAAGATCGCCGCCCGCTGCCGGCTCAACATCGTCATTTCAGGCGGCACCGGATCGGGAAAAACGACCCTGCTCAACGCCATGTCGCGGATGATCGACAACGGCGAGCGGATCGTCACGATCGAGGATGCGGCCGAGCTGCAGCTCCAGCAGCCCCATGTCGTTCGCCTTGAGACCCGCGCCCCGAACCTCGAGGGGAACGGCGAGATCACCCAGCGCGATCTCGTCAAGAACGCCCTGCGTATGCGCCCCGACCGCATCATCCTCGGCGAAATTCGCGCCGGCGAAGCGCTCGACATGCTCCAGGCGATGAACACCGGTCACGACGGCTCGATGTGCACCCTGCACGCCAACCGGCCGCGCGAGGCGCTGACCCGGCTGGAGAACATGGTCGCCATGACCGGCGTGAAGCTGCCGCACGAAGCCGTGCGCGCCCAGATCGCCGGCGCCGTCAACATGATCGTGCAGATCGCGCGCATGCGCGACGGCGTCCGCCGGATCACCCACGTCACCGAGGTTGTCGGCATGGAAGGCGAGGTGGTCACCACCCAGGACCTGTTCACCTACGACTTCGAGGGCGAGGACGCCCAGGGCAATCTGATCGGCCGCTTCAAGGGCAGCGGCCTGAGGCCGCATTTCACCCCCCGCGCCCAGTATTTCGGCCTCGACCGGGCGCTGCTCGAAGCGATCAATACCGACGCGGACTTCGCCCTGTGAGCCTGCCCGTCATTGTTATTTTCCTTGGGGTTCTGGTAAGCGTCGGCGTCGCGGCGGTCGCGCTCGGCGGCACCAGCCCGCGCGCCCTGGTGCGCAAGCGGGCACGGGCGCTGAACCGACCCCAGCAGAACAAGCCGGGCGTTGCGGCAGGCGCCCGCCAGGCGACGACGAGCGTCAAGCGGGCCGAGGCGCGCTCGGTGCCCTCCGTCGAAGCGCTGACCAGGCGCATCATGCCCCGGCAGGCCGCCCTGCGCGACCGCCTGGCCCGAACCGGCTACGCCATTGCGCCCGGCAGCTACGCGACGATCTGCCTTGGCGTCGCCGCGTTCATGTCCCTGGCGATCTACATGGCGGTCGGGCTTCTTCCGCTCGCCGTCCTGCTCGGCCTGGTCGCCGGCGCCGGCCTGCCGCATCTGGTCGTCGGCATCCTCGGCGCCCGCCGCAAGGCGAGCTTCGTCAATCTGTTGCCGGAGGCCATCGATCTGATGGTCCGCGGGCTCAAGTCCGGTCTGCCGGTCACCGAGTCGATGGCCGCGGTCGGTCGCGAGATGATCGCGCCCCTGGGGCCGGAATTCGCGCATATCACCGACTGCGTGCGCTTCGGCCAGCCGCTGCAAGGGGCCCTGTGGGACACCGCGCGGCGGATGGACGCGCCGGAATTCAACTTTTTCGTCATCAGTCTCTCGATCCAGCGCGAGACGGGCGGCAATCTCGGCGAGACCCTGGGCAACCTTTCCGACATCATCCGCCGCCGCCGGCAGATGCGCCTGAAGATCAGGTCGATGTCGTC